>NZ_CP134948.1:0-202286 GCF_032113415.1 Halobellus marinus | reverse complement strand
TCGCCCGCAAAACGAACGAGTCACAGCATTTCGACCGCGTCGAACAGTCCTTAGAGCGGATGGAGGAACTCATCGACGAGTTGTTGATGATCGCACGCGGTGATCGCCAGGCAGTCAACATACGCACCCACCAATTACAACCAATCGTGGAGGAGGCGTGGTCATACACCGACGCCCCGAAAGCGACCTTGTCCGCAGACGACCCGCTTGGTGAGATACAGGCCGATGAGACACGACTGCTGCAACTGTTCGGCAATCTCTTCCGCAACAGCGTCGAACACGGCGGCGACGACGTTACCGTGGAAGTTGGCCCCCTCGCTGACGAGGGGGGGTTCTACGTGGCCGATGACGGGCCAGGGTTTTCCGAGAAGAGCCGGGCAGAGATCGAAGCACACGGAGACACGGACGAGATGTCGGGGATCGGAATCGGACTCATGAGCGTTGTCGATGTCGTGGAAGCACACGGGTGGGACCTCTTAGTCCCCGCCACAGACCAGGGAGCACGCATCGAAATCCGAACTGGTGAACGGAACGAATGACCCGTGGAACCAAGCGTCGCCGCGACAACATGTGGATAGGAGACACACATGACCGCCGAAATAGTCATTGCTGAGGACGATGAGACGACCCGGGAAGTCGTCGAATTCAACCTGACTGACAACGGATGGGACGTGGTGGCGTTCACAGATGGTGATGCGTGTTGGGAGCATCTCGGATCACGGACCAGCGATCCACCAGATCTCGTGGTCTTAGACGTGATGATGCCCGAACTCGATGGCCTTTCCATCCTCGAACGTATCCGGGATCACGACGCACTCGTGGATCTGCCAGTCGTCATGTTGACGTCCCGCAACCGGGAGGAAGATATCGTGCAAGCACTCGACGCCGGTGCTGACGATTTTGTGGCCAAGCCCTTCTCGGAAGCCGAACTTGTGGGGCGAATCGAGGTCGTTCTCGACGCAGTTTGAGTGTCGAGTAGTAGTCGTTCATATGCGTAGACCTTTAGGTATCAGTCTCGTTTTTTTTGTAATGTGGGTTGCTACGCTGTTGGCCGTCGTAGGGTTACTTGGCGTAGCAGTGACGACACAGTTTACTGGCTACCGACTCGGTGGATCGATCACCGTGCCGGTCCTCGCGGTGTACACGCTCAAGAACGTCCTGATGTTGCCGGTGTTCGTCCTCAGTACTATCGCAGCGTACATCGGTCTCTGGTATCTTCGACGACGAACCCTCATTTACGGTCGAGACGAACTCCTCGCCGCATTCGTCATCGGCACGTCAGTCCCGTTAGTGGTAATTCTCGGTCTGATTCAGGTTGGATTCGATGCAGACATCATCGTGTTAATTGGCAGTATTCTCCCCGGTCTAGCGGCCTACAACTATCACAGCATCAAGCCGGAGTTCCGCCGGAACGATTTACTCGCAACTGTTGGCTTGTTCACCGGGCTGATCGTACTCGGTTTGGTACTGGTCTCTCCCGGAATCGCTACCCGATTCGGGACAGTGACGCCACCGGTGTTGTTCGCAGCAACCGCCGACGTTGCGGTATATAATAATGCTGTCGTTGATATCACAACAGAAGCGGTCGTCATTTCGAGGGAAATCATTGCTGGCCTCTTTATTGCCGGTCTGATCATATCCGAGCGCATTAGATCCCGCTTCGGCGTCCGAGTGGGCATCATCACGGCTGTCCTGTTGGCAGTCTACGCCAACACGAACTATTGGCTCATCATCATGTACGTGATTCTGTTAGTCCTTGCGTTCGGCTTTGTCCAGGCAGTAAATTACGCAACACTGCGGTATGGGCGGGTACTGCTCGGAACCACCACCGCGTTTGCGCTTCTCATGGCTGTTCCACTCACGCTTTCGCTCCCGATTGGTCGGGGACTATCCGCGTTTTTCGTTGCCTTCCTTGCCGGCATCACAGCGTATAACGCTCACGTGACAGGTTCGTTTGATCGACGGCTAGTTCTCCCTCTCCAAGCTGTCGTGTTCGTTCCGGCGGTGCTCGTCATACGACTATTCTCCGCTCCGGAGCCACTCGGTATCCCGCAAGAACTTACGTTGCCAGTCATACTGACAGGCATACTCGTGGTGGTTGTCGGTGTGGGAATTGGAGGCTGGTATTCAGTCGCCCAACCTGACGAGACCGAGGTACAGTCTGTGTCCGTTCTTTCGGGGGATGACTACGAAAGCACGACTGCATACGAAATATATGGACGGGGATTCGGCTGGTCGTGGCGACTTCGCGTTCAGGAACGCGGTTGCAACCGGCGGACATCACTACGATACGTCACGAGAGGCCCGACAGGCTATAGACAGCGTCCGCGGAGCGGTTGCCTCGCTCACTGGTGATGACGAGGCATTCGAAAGCGAGGATATTACCGATCCTCAAACGGTCGTCAGGGAAGACCCGACTCCGAGTGGTGACCTTCCGCAGGACCGGAACAATTGGGTGTGGCAATTACAGACGCCAGAGCGCACTCTCGCAAACAGCGCAGATCGGTTTCCCACCGAGAGCGAGGCCAGAAATGCCTTGGATCGGTTTCTCACGCGGGCCGCCGGTGCGCTCCCGATGTTCGCGGTCGGTGCCGAATACGAGTGGCGGGGGGCCCTTCGATCTATCGAGGTCGGCAAGCCGAGTCTGACCGGGATTGTGAAGGAGCTAAAACGAGGGTTCCGTCACCGAAAGGCACTCCGACGCCTGGACACTCGCATCGCCGTGGCGGGGAGCCGTGGCAAGACATCGACGACCCGTCGCCTCGACGACGTGTTCAATCGCCGGGGCTACGATACGTTAACGAAGATTACCGGGAACCACCCGACGCTCATCCATAACGGCGAGGTTCACCCGATCGAACGAGGCGGCCCTCGGACCACGCTGTACGAGAACATCAGCGTGATCGGAGAGTTCGCTCCGGAGCTCGATGCCTATGCCGCCGAGGATATCGGCATCTTGAAAACCAGGGCATCACCGAATACACGACGCGACTGATCAATCAGCAACTGATAAATCCGGACATCGTCGTCCTCACAAATGTCCGCCAGGATCACAACGACACACTCGGTAAAACGCGAACCAAAATTGCCCGGTCGTTCGCACGGTCGATTTCCGCCGGGACGCACGTCGTCAGTGGGGAACAAAATCCTGTTCTTCACGACTATATGCAAGAGGAGATCGAACGACGTGGCGGTACTATCGAACAGGTCGAGATTCCCGACCGGCACGAGGGGATGATCGGGGCAGAGACTGCGCACGCGATTGACGCGGTCCTGTCGTTTCTCGACGAACCGCCGCTCCCCGAGGGCGAACTCGAAGCGTTTTTAGACGCAATCCAGCCGGAATGGACGCGACTCCCGAACGGTCGTATATTCAACGCAGCACAGGTGAACGATGTCGAGAGCACGGAGATGGTGCGCCAGGCACTCGTTCCCGATGAAAAAATACTGCCGTTCGTCTATCTCCGACGAGATCGACGGGGGCGAACCGCCTCCTTCGCAGAGTATGTTGACCTTCTCTACGAGCAAGGCCACATCGATAGCGCCCACGTTGGTGGGGCCAACACCCGCGCGTTCGCTGAGAATACCGAGCTACCGGTCACCCGACACGACAACGGAAACGACGCCGAGAAGGTGCTGACTGATCTTCTCGCAGAGGGCAATCCCGTCGTCATCACGGGAAACACGGTTGATGAGTTCATGCGTGAGTTCGAGGAGGCTGTAAGTACTCAGGAACAGGAAGCAACCGAATCTATCAAACCGACGTAGAACTCTATTACTGCTTATTAACTGAATGTGCCGACGAGTACGATGCCGGTGACGACCCGGAAGAAGCCCAATACCGGAGCCCATCGCAGTACTACGGTGCGGAGGGTGAAGTCGGGATGGATGATAGGTGACACCTGCTAATTTATAACCTATACAGCAGTAACATACCGGAAGCGTGCCGAATCCTCCACAGGAGTTTGGATCTATCGATCTCGATTTTTCGTCAAATCCCGAGCTGGCGGCAGAGTTCCCTGATAACTCGAAGGCACTCCTGATGCTTGGTTTCGAGCTGCTACACGCAAAGATGTGGCCGATGGCATCCATCTCGGAGCAACTTCAGGCCTACCTGAACCAGGGCTTCGATCCAGCCGAAGCCGTTGGCGAGCTTGACCTCGTCACCGACACCCTCCCGTTCTGGAAGCTGGAGAAGAACTGGTACAAACTCGACAGGGAGGACGCCGCACGGCTCTATCTCTACCGGTCCTCACCGCCTCGAAGGACTACGCCATCGAAGAGGAGTTGAAGGACGGCGTTGCGGAACATCTCGGCCTGAACGACACCGTCACCGAAAACACAATCGAGCGCATCAGCGAGGAAGTCGAGAAACAACTCGGCGGTGAGGTACGTACCGAGGTTCGGGAGGTCCTAGAGGAACTGGAGGACAACAACGAGGTCGTCACGCTGCCGGAATCCTCAGCCGACGGGCGCGGAGAGCCGCCGCTCGTGCTCATCTCGCGCGAGATGCGGAAGAGAGCGTACCAGTATATCCAGTTGGACCGGGACGAGGCACGGGTTACGTACCCCAAGTGGCAGTTGTTCAAGCTGATGGAGATTGCCGGACTGTGCAACATCCACCCCAACGACGCCGAAGAATCACTCCGGTTCCTCCCGTACTTCTACTACCGAGACGTGCCCGGCTTCAAAGCTCTCTGGAACCAACTCCGCGAGTACGACATGCTCAAACTGCGGAAGATGTACCTTGCCGCCCCAGAGTCGGTTGTCACCGTAATCGATGAGTACGGCTATCTGCCCGAGACGGCCGATATCGCCATGGACCTCACGAATATCATGTGGTACGGTCGGCACTCGGATAAGAAAAACGAGGACGGGCAGCCGCTCGATCGGGATAAGATTCCGCACGAAGAGCAGCCCATCGGCGTTGAGGGTGTGGATGAGAAGGCGGGGAGCGCCTACGCGTTCCAAATCGCGTCCGTGAGCCTCGCCAACGTCGAGATACCCGTAACGCTGGCCGCCAAAAGCATCCAGCGCCGCGGGAGCATCGAGCACCAGATAGACGAGCTGCTCACCTACGCCGAACACTACGTTGGCCCTGATGTCGTCTGCATGGACGGCGGCTTCTACGGTCGCGGGATGCACGAGTGTCTGAAAATCACGGTCTCGACTTCATTTCCCGCCTGCGAGGGCGTATGCCCTCCATCGTGGACGACCTCAAGCAAGGGGCGATTTACAACGACCTGGACTATAACGCAGCGGGATACGACGTTCGCATCGGTGAAGAAGTCCCGGAAAGCAAGGCGGAGTCGTGGCTCATCACGATGCCGTCGGAGAAACGCATATCCAGGGCTGACACCGGAACCGAGGACAAGGGGAATTGGGAGGTCTACTACACCAACCTCAATCCTGAGCACTTCGGCGGATTGGAGATCGGGCGACGATATCGGCAGCGTTGGGCGGTGGAGACATCCTATCGACTGATGAAACACGACTTTACCGCGAAGTCGGCAAGCGAACTCCGGAGTCAACGGGAATTTGTCGCCAACATGGCGTTTATCTACAACGCGATATGGATGGCGTCGAACGTGAAGTACGCTGTGGAGAACGACCGTCCGGTGAAAGACGACCAGGGGCGTTACCCCTTCACTGCCAACCAGTTGATGGTCGCCATGCTGCTTGACATGGAGGACATTGATATCGGAGAAGTGCGAGATCTATCAGTCTGAAGTAACATTGTCCGGGGGGTGTTCGGAGACGGCTATCCGTTCCGTCTCGAAGGCCATCCTGAATTTGAGAACTGAGGCTCAATTACCGAGGACTGTAAAGTAGAACGGTGTCTCCTCCGAGTGATGCGACCTGCGGTGACGTGGAATGCGCTGACTTTGTTGAGTGTCGTAGACGTCCGCCTCAATTCCGTATTCTCCAAGCTTGATTTCGCCCTCGATAGCGTTGCCATCAGCCTCGTAACTGTCAACCTCGAAGGTTCGGTTTCGGTCGTCGTCCTCGTCGATATCACCGTAGTACTGGTCGAAAAAGTCATCGAGACCGTTGACAATGGAGTCATGGTTGAACTCATCCCTGTGACTGGTTATGTCACTAAGGTTCCAGTAGTTGTCTGTATCATACGTCTCTCGGAGGCGGAACCAGTAAGGGACGAGCTTGTGCGATACCATGTTGCTTGTTTTAGGATACTATTTGTCAGTTCATATTATTACCGGAGCAGTCTCTGCTGACTACCTCCTCTATATCGGTCAACGTGATTTCATTCAGTTGAGGATCTGTTATGTTGGAATGCATGAGAACTTCTGCGAATCACGATGATATGGTCCTACGCTACGACAATACTCGGTTCGTTGCATAGGACGTCTTCCGAGCCAGTTTGTCGCCCCCCGCGTCGGCAGCGGGGCGTCCAGCAGACGACCGACTTCAGCATTCCGCCCTTCGTCAATCACGCCCTGTCGAACCATCCACTCAGCCGACGGCAGTGTGCCCCATCTGACGTTGCCACCAGGCGCACTCGCACACATGGACCGTGACTACGACTACAATGTTGACCGCGATCCACCGAACATCGAACCCATCGAACACCAGATTCGCCTCGACTTCATGAGCGGTGGGCCTGTCCGCCGCGACCAGCTCCTCGGAGACTACAATCCCTGGTCATACAAGGCCGAGACTCCCACAACCCATCCCTGGCGGGGGGTAAAACAGAAGCCGAGGGGCCTCGATTACGCCGAAGCATCGTGTGATGTACGGATTCGCGAAGAGGAGAAGTTCTACGAACACGCCGACGATGACACTGTTCTGGTCGACGCACCTGCCTACCTTGCCGCACGTATCCGTGAAGCTAGTGAGC
The DNA here is from genome assembly GCF_032113415.1 of Halobellus marinus. Classification (NCBI taxonomy): domain Archaea; kingdom Methanobacteriati; phylum Methanobacteriota; class Halobacteria; order Halobacteriales; family Haloferacaceae; genus Halobellus; species Halobellus marinus. The sequence goes on along the minus strand of NZ_CP134948.1, from coordinate 195,427 downwards.
AATCCGACCCTCACGAAGCCGTCCGTGAGGTGCGTAAGGACCGCGAGAAGTGGTATCAGGAACTCATCCCCGGCGCGAATCTCCGACAGATCCTCAAGGTGTCGTCCTATGGGTCGCTGATCGAGAAGTGCATCGGACCCACCCCCGACGCCAACCACCTCCTCGAGCACAACGCCTTCGTGGGGATGGTCATCGTTGACGACGACACCAACCCCGACGCAATCGCCCGAGAACACGACATCGACTCGGTGTACGTCCTCCAGGAATCTGTGCTCTCACACGCGAACACTGACGAACCAGTGGCTCTCGCTGACTACGGTATCGAACTCCCCGCACCCGTCCTTGTCGGAGAATACGACAGCGGGAGCCAGTACCCATTCATCCCATGGGGGGACGCCCTCACCTGTTCGTGCCCGTACAAGCAATCCGCTCCCTTCCGCGTGATGTGTAAACACGAACTTCTCGCGAGCATCGTCTGCGGCGAACACGACTCGATTTTCATCTCTCTCACTCGGGGTATCGACGTACCCCACCGCGCTCGTCGATTCGTCAGTCCCGAGATCGCCGTTTCCCATCAGCCAGGACCAGCGGGAGGTCGCCCATAGCATGACGACACTTCTAAAACTCGAACACCGCGAACACGTCACTGACCCGCTCGACGACATCAGTCAGCAGACGGGCGAATCCCCTTATCAGGTCTTCTCCGATTGGATCAGTATGGCGGTCGCCAGCTTCTCCGGCGACGAAGACGCCTATCAGAAACCGCTCGACCGGTATCGAAATGATGGTCGGGACGAGGAGACGGTTCGAGAGTTCGCGACGCTGCACGCCAACGCCCTCGGGGGTCTCGTCCTTGCGATGGAGGAAACGCAAGAAGATGTCCTCGGCGGCGTCTACGAACACTACGGCCTCACCAGCGAGCACTTCGCCCAGTACTTCACGCCCGGAGCAGTGAGCCGAGCGATGGCCCAGATGAACCTCCCCGACACCGACAGCCTCCGTGAGGCCACGCCGGACGACCCGCTCGTTATCGGTGATGTCTCTGGGTGCGGGAGCGGTCGACTCATCGTCGACAGTGCCCATCGACTCCGGGACCTCGCACCAGAGACTCCAGCCGTCTATCTCGGATACGACAAAGATCCTCTCTGCGCGAAGATGGCCGTTCTCAACTTCGTTCTCAACGATATGACCGGGTACGTCCTCCTCGGTGACGCCTTGAAACTCGATGCCCGACGGGTATGGTTCATCAGCACTGCCCAGCTCATCGGGGGCGACCATCCTGTGCGAGAACTCGACACGAGCGAGCGTGACCGCGTCCTCGCCCGATTCTTCGGTGTGCCCCTCGCCGACGACCTGGACGACGACACCGACGCCGGCGCCGCACAAGAAGAGCCGGGCATCGAGCCCGAGCCGGACGTCGACCCGGAACCAACACCCGAAGAACCAACACTCGCACCGAACCTCGATGTCACGCTCGACCCGAGTGACACCTCCCAGGCTGGTTTCGACGAGTTCGTATGACCCTCTCCTGCAATCGCGACGGCTGTGATCGAACGTGGCCCCGCGATCCCGTGCTTGAGGTAGGGTGCCCATCGTGTAGCGCTCCTATCGGCACTAAGTGCAAGCGCCCGTCGGGGCACGCCGGTAATTTCGTTCATCCTCACGGAAAGCGTGACCGCCTCGCTGTCGACGAAGGCCACTACAGAGAATGCAGGAGAGAGCCCATGACTTCTGTCGTGGGGTGAATCCGCCAGTTCAGAACCCGTTCAACGTCGCCTGCCCGCGGGATGTCCCACGTTACAGTTCTCTTTCCTCCACCCGCTTCATCCCCTGTACCAGCAGACCTTTCCACGTCAATCCGTACTTGTCCTTCAACTCCTTCATCTTCTCGAACTGCTCGTCGTCGTCCACTTGGATGTGAATATTGTTCGTCATACCTCAATAGAAATAGCATAGATATTCATATCTATAGGTTCTAGGTGCGTACAGCGATGAAGCGCACCAACACGTTCGCCGTGCGACCGCTCTCACAGGCTGGAGAGCGCGTACTGCGGGATCTGTTGGATGCGTCAGCTGCACTCTGGAACGAGGTCAACTACGAGCGCCTCATGCGGTACAACGACGAAGACGGCCTCGAAGACGAGAGTGTCTGGGACGCCGACACCGGCTCACTCGAAGGCCAATACAAACCAGTCCTCGGTGCGTCCACCGCCCAGCAAGTGATCCAGAAGAACTCCAACGCGTGGACTGCGTTCTTCAGAAACAAACAGCAGTACCACGACCAATCAGACGACTCCGTCACGGAACACCCCAGTCCGCCCGGGTTTCGTGGCAACAAAGACGACGGCCGTGTTCTGAAAGGAGTCATCTGAAAGGACGCATACAGTGTCGAGTGGGGCACGCGTTCCCGACTCGAGATGATCGTCGGAGAAGAACTACGAGACAGACAAAACAGTCCGAAAAGCCGCCTCCGGTTGGAAATCGTGGGCGAACCGAACTGGCCCGATTATGAGGACCAAGGTCGATTGGAACTGTGGTACGACGAAACTGATGGCACATTCAGAGCTTCGCAGCCCGTGACCATTCCTGACGACACACGGGCAACTCCACTGGCTGATGAAACAGCCGCTCTGGACATCGGTGCCAACAACCTTGTCGCCTGTACCAACACAACCGGTGAGCAGTTCCTGTACGACGGCTCACAGCCGTTTGAGCAGTTCCGCGAGGCAGCCAACCGAATCGCAGAACTCCAGTCAAAACTCGACGACCAGCGGCGAACAAGCAAGCGGATCGACCGATTGTATGACCAGATGTACGGGCGGCGTGATCACGCTCAGGACGCACTCGTTCGCGACCTCGTCGAACGGCTGTACGTTGACGGCGTATCCACAGTGTATGTCGGCGACATTCGAGACGTCCTCTCGACCCACTGGAAGGCCGAAGTGAACGCGAAGACGCACAACTTCTGGGCGTACCGACGGTTCATCCACCGGCTGGAGTGTGTCTGCGAGGAGTACGGCATCGACCTGCTTGAGGAATCTGAGGCGTGGACGACACAGGAGTGTCCAGGGTGCGGTGAACGTGAAGAGACGGAGCGGAACGGTGACTTGTTCCGCTGCGTCTGTGGGTACGAGGGACACGCCGATCTCAAAGCGAGTCAGGTGTTCCTCGAACGTGAGACTGGGACGGAAGTGGGGCTGATGGCTCAGCCCGTGCGCCTCAAGTGGGACGACCATCACTGGTCGGAGATACCACACTCTCTCGAGAGGGCAAGTCCCAACGAGGAGCGCACAAACCGAAGTACCCACCGCACGGTGGGGAATCTTGCCTCCGTGGAATCGGCATAGCCCGACATCCCAACGGAGGAATTCCACGACTTCAGTTGTGGGAGGAAGTCAACGAACAGGTCTCGATCGGAGCATTTTGAATCGTTCTTCCGGCGTTCAGCGTCCTACGTTACAGTACGGACGCGAGCGTAGCGTAGGACCAGTTTTGTCGCCCCCCGTGCCGGTGAGGGACGTACAAACACGACCTATGAAGTCGCAGAAGACGCGCCTGAACGCACCCGTAGTGAAGTAGAACAGCTCCACGAACTCGCGGTCAACACGTTTGGCTACGCCACCGACCACGTCCTCTTCACCGCTCACGGCGACGGGACGATCTCCGGTCGAATCGCCCTCCCTACCGGCCGTCCGTACGATGACACGGACGACGATCGGGAGCGCACAACACTCCACGACCGAATCGCCCGTCGCTTTCAGAACAACAACGACACCGATCCCGACCCACCCGCCGTCTGCGCACCCATCACCCCAGACGCACCGAGCGCGAATATCCCGGACGAAGCGCAAGCCAGTGCATGACCGGTGACTCTACGCCCAATAACGTGCCTCGGTGGGAGGATATCGACCTCGATGCTATCGACTACGAGGCGCGTGACGGTCTCTCATCCGGTCACGAGCGCACGCTTCGAGCACTGCGGTCGAAAATCGGCTCTACGGAGGCGCTGCTCCGACGCTATCTTAGAGAACTCGGTGTCTCATCCGGGGGTGACCTCGCCAAAGTCAGTATCCCGACGCATCTGCAGTATCGTGACCCGTTCGCGTTCGACCGAGTTCGCCGAGCCCGGAGCTCCCAGATGACCCTCGAGAGTCAGCGAAATCGCTTTTCTCGGGTGTATGCCGACCACTGTGCCGAGAAAGCTCGCCTCCGTGAGAAAGCCGAGGCCAAAGGTGACGGTGGCATCAATGATGGGGAGGCCGTCTCCGGATGACTCAGACCTTCATTCCAACACCGGTCCCCGAACCGCTACCGCTCGTCGAATCTCTCGTCGACGACGTCCTCGATGAACTCGACGAGATGGGAACCTCGCTCGAAACAGTGAATTCCGACCAACTGCTCGAGGCTCGCTACTCGGCGCTCGACGATCTCCTCCATACTGACCGCGACCCCTTTGGAAGCGATCTCGTCGCTATCGCCTATACGCTCCAGACCCTTGCTCGGGTGTACGATCTCCACGACGTCCAAGAGCCTGCTCAATTCCCTGATTGGAGCCTGTCATAGAAAACTTCGCACGGTCTGTCTATCCGACTCTTGTCAAGCCCCGCCTGCAAGATACAACGCGCGAGTCGGTCAACGCCATCAGCACCGTTTCACGATCAAACCATACTCGTCTCAGCGGCGGGTATGCGAATCCCTGTAGCATTTGAACCTCGCGGGAGACGACACGCTTGATGCCCTCCATCATTGATGAAACCCTGTTCGGCGAATCTTCCAGACGTCTTGCATTGGTTAATCTCTGTGGCGCACTTCTTCTGGCCGGACAGCAAGGGTACTACGTCATTGTAGAAGGGGCGACACCGTTCTATGCTATACTGTTTCTGATCGCCGGGATGGCCCTCTCTGGCATTGCCGAGTCCTTGCCGGAACCTCGACGACGGGCAGCCGGCGTCTTGCGGCTCACGGCACTCGTCGTGCTGGGGAGTATGCTCGGAATTATGATCATCACACCCGAACTCCTCACCAACTGAGCGCGGTGATCGATTCGAACCCACTGCTGCCGACCGGGTGTGTTATTGAGATGACTCACCACGACTGCTGACAATTTACGGGGTGAATCTGCCGTATCAGCCACACGGTTTCTGAAAGAGATCAACCAGTCTGTAACCACACCGCTGTACGTACAGCGCGTATCTAGCAAGAGGTAGTCAGTGATTTGGATATGCTATCCGGAGAGTTCGGCATATAGCTGGGTCAATCCGCAGTCCGGACAAAGAAACGCATGAAGCGGTGTTTGATGCCCGACACCGAGTCGGTCAAGCACACCACCGTCTCTTTCGGTTTTGACGTAGAGGTCACCGACTCCTTCTGCGGTTACGTTCGTTTGTTCCATTTGGACATCACAATCCGGACAGTGGCGTTCACACATTGGACGTACATCCGTTTGTGTTCTCGATTGCTAAATGAGTCCGGGCACGGTTTCATGCTCGGAAACATCAATGTCGACACGTTCCTACGCTGAGCCCACGCTCTATATCTTGCATACCACTTTAGATATCAATCGTGTCTAGTAGTTCCTTTGTCGCTCAGTGCGCAGTCCTGCTAACCGGCTGAGACTAATTCTATGACACGCTGTGATTGTACAACAACCCTTACTGAGACGTTTCGGTCTGGTCTACTGTGGCATCATCTTGAGGCGGTCGTCACCATCGAACTCCTGGACGAATCAAATAGCTGAGATTTCGACTCCGATTCAATACGCGACAAACTGTGCATCTCGTTAACCCCGAATTGCTCGGTCGCCAAGCCACCCGACTGCCTCCGTTTGTCGCTCGCTGGAGGGTGCGCGAGATCAGAGACGATGTCCTCAGAAGCACCCGCCAGTCCCGGTCAGCGATCGCCTTCTCACGGTGAATCGCTATCGCCCGGAGTACAGGAGAGTGAGCGGTTCAAGTTCCACTACACGGTCGGGTCCGGATCATCGCGAAAAGCCATCGGGACGGCTGCACTTGCCGCCACAAATCCCGACGCACTCGATCTCGACGATCTGGAAGCGCTTCTCGCTGCTGGTGTCGACCTCAACGCCATCCCACACCCTGGATACGCGATGATATCCTACGCTCGCCGGGACAATCGCCCTTTCGAGGGGCCGAACTGGTTCATCGATTCCGGCGGGTACAGCGTTCAGAAGAAGTTCAACCATTACCCGACGAGCATTGACGACTATGTTGCCTACTTGAGCGAGTACGACGATCAAATCGAAAAGTACACGCTCCGGGATTGGGCGTGTGCCCTCGATCTTCTTCGCGACGCCGACCGGGATATCCGCACCCACCAGGAGTGGTCAATACGCGACCACGTCTACTGCCTGGAAGCTGCGGAGGAAGCCGGTCTCACCGCCGAACCCGTTGCCGTCTTGCAGGGGCACGACATCGAAGAGTATCTGTGGTCGTTCGACTACCTCAAAGAGCACGGCCTCGCCTCACCAACGCTTGGCATCGGGTCAATTCTTCGCCCGAACAAACCCAGTGAAGTTCGTGCGATCATTCAGGAGTTGCGCGACGCTATCCCCTCGAAGTATGCGCTCCACGGCTTCGGGATCTCGAAGACCGTTCTCGAGGACGCCGAGACCCTCTGGGCACTCGATTCGGCCGATACGACGTCGTGGCAGTCGAAGGCCGCTCACGCTCGTGTGACTGACCCTGAGTGGGCCGACCGCGTCCCCGCCTGGATTCGCACTCTCCAAGCGTACGGACTACGGCGATGTCGTCGACGCACTCATCGCAGCTGCCTACGCCGACGAGTCGGCAGACGCAGCAACCGAACCCGGGCGCTTGCGAGTCGTCCCCCTCAGCGCGTTCGCTGCCGGGAAGCCGGGCCGTCCTGACGTTGCCGACCCGTTGGTTGAGTGTATCTGTGGGAACCTAATCGACCCGAATCGGCATCCATACGAGGAAAATACCGCCTGGTGTCGATTCTGCGAGCAACTCCAGTTCAACCTATGGAACAGGCAGTTCTGTGTGGACGACACCGACGGCGTCGAGACAGACGAGCCATACCTTCTGAAAGAACTGTAGCCGCCACATTTGATGTGATTCAGTCTCACTTATGAGCAGACCCGTCCTACTGTACCTGTGAATATCACCTCCAAATATCCGACCCTCAGCCTCGAATCAGAGTTCGAGGCGGACTCTTTCACCATGATTACCATCATGGATGGTCCAGGGGTGAACGGCCTCGAGCGATACTTTCTCGGGTACTATGATGAGGACCTTCGCGACGATGATGGCTCATTCCTCGCCCGCCCCGTCGGGCATCACGAACTCCCTCACCCGATGACGCTCCCTGAGGTCGAAGAGTGGGCGCTCGATTATCTCAGTGTCCCAGAAGAAGCCCTCACCGAATGTGAGGCTCGACAGCTCCGAGCGAAACGAGCACGAGAAGGAGAACTGTCCGACGACGAACGTGAACAGGTGTAGAAGCGGGACCGCCCTCTATGATTACCCCTCAAGATCCGCTCTCCCAATCGAAAGCAGTCACTCCCGGTAGCACTCGACGAGTAACCCGTCGGACTGTTCTCGGCGGTATTGGGACAGTTGGCCTCGCCAGCCTCGCCGGATGTCTCGGCGTCTTCGGCGCAGAACCCGTCAACAGCGAGCAGAACGCGACTGACGAAGACGGACTCGGGAGCGGTGGTGGGCAGACTCCTGCTCGAACGTCCACGACGACGAACCAACCCGACACCAGCGACGGAACCCCCGAACCAACGTCCGAGCCTGACCCTGACGACGATAGACCTGGTGGACTGCCGAACGGTCCCGGCGTGATGCCTGGCGACATCCCCCCTTCGTACACCAGATATCCTGAACGCTTCGACCCAATTGACCGCGTCTATGTCGGGCCGATCACCTCGCCCGCCACGAACGACTGGAATCCGCATTACGACGATCCCGAGCCTGGGAAGAAACTCGCCGACGTTGCCGTCCACAATTCGACCATCGAGGACTGGGTCGTGAGCCCGCCCCACACGATGCACCGGGTGGATGGGCTAGAGCTCACCGTCGACGGCGACGGTGCGTTCACGGCAGAGGGCGGCTTCCACTACAGAAACAAGTGCGGATACTTTGGCGTCAATCATCTCTATGTTAGGGGGCCCACCGCGACGATCTACCTCGCGTACAGCCACGACCCTGCCTGCTCCGAGAGTGAGGTTCGCGACGAAGAGGGGTATTGGTACGGGCCTGTTACGGTGACGGGGAGCCTCGATGGAGACTTCGACACGCTTCGTATCATCCTCCTCAACGGGAACGAGAACCTCGGCGAGTTTGATTCTACAGACACGATGGAATTTGGGATATAGTGGTCCGTCATGGCTAAACTCATCAATATAAATCCAAGACCGGCCTGCCCACGGCCTACTCGTTTGTCGCCCCCGGACGCGGTGCGGGGATCGCCTGCCTCACCAACCCCACTAATCCGCACGACGTGAGAATCATATCAGTCGAATCACCCGTTCCTACAGGAACTACAATCTATGAGTACTGATACCGACACCAGCGCCAGCGTACTGAACCGACACCGCTCGTTCATTGTGCATCACCAGTCTGTCTTCGTGACAACTGAACATGAAGACGAAGCTCAAGATGACCCCGAAAATACCGAGACGAAGACCATCGACGGGGCCGGTTTGCTTGCCCTTGATGACGAACCCTTCGAGACCACGCTCTTTCACCACGGAGTCAACGTTGATACCCGGGAGCGAGCCTCACGAATCGAGACCGGCGGCTCCGACGAGTTCGTCGACAATCGTTCTCTCTCCGCTATCCGTGCTCAGAACGGTGAGAAGACGGTTCCCGAGGACGCATCCGGCCTCCAGGGGACGCTGTTTGCGGATACCGCCGTCGATCAGCGCACCCTCGGCGGGGACCAAGCCAGCGCCCGCTTCATGTTCAAGGCCGACCAGCGCCGCCAACAGGCCGATTCTTGTGATCAGGACACATCTCTCGCAGCCTCTCGGTGAAACCCCCCTTTGCTACTAGATCGTCACTGATGCTCGCGCTCGTTTATACGAGAGGGCAATCTATGAAGGGGTAAGGAAGCCCTCCATGACCGCCGAAAGCCCTTGGGACGACGACCGGAGATTCTACGGCAAGGACGACTTCGGAGACACATCTTTTGAAGACGAGCATTACAGCCCCAATGACGCCGGCGAATTCTTCGTCGACGAAGCCCCGCGATGTACCCAGTGTGATCGCCCCGTCGATCCCGATCGGGCCCTCTGCAAGGAATGTGAGCGCGACAAGGAGCTCGAATCGGGGAATCCCTATGGACCCATCTACGACGACGTCTCCGTGACCTACGAGAAACGCATCGACGATCTCGCGTTCGCCGTCGTACCCGCGAAATCGCGCTCTGAAGCGATCGTCAAAGCCACCCTCGCGTTCGACGCTCGAGAGAACGCCCCCAAGACGCCCGCCGGCTACGACGGTGTAACTTTCGAGCTCCTCCACGAAGCCGACGAATCAGATATCCGTTCCTTCAACATCGGCTGGGGCGCACTCCCTGAAGCCGTCCCCGTCGCGAGCGAACGCGGCCTCGAACTATTTAATAAAGCCCACAACCGCACCAACTGGGGTGATCACCTCTCTGAAGGCCCTGAAGTTGACTTCGAACCCGAACCTGACATCTACCTCTACGACGAGGACGGAACCGCAATCTGCCGCGCCGGGCAGTTCATAGACCTTATCGACAGCTACACCGTCCCTGATGATCCCAGCGACTATACTCAGCCCGAGTACGGCAGTACTGACGAGGAGCTATGGATCGTCCCAGCATTCACCCTGAGTGTACATCCTACTACTGACGGTTGATTACGAGAGAGCCTGTCATAGAAAGCTCCGCGCTCTCTGTCTATCCAAGTCTTGTCAAGACTCGCGTGCAAGATACGCGCGCTGTATCATTGCACACTCAGTGCTACCTTATTTGACTTCTTCGAGTACCGTTTCACCGCTGCCTCTCTGTGATTCCCATTTCCACTCATCCTCAACTCGCAGGCGGCCATCTTCTAGAACTTCGATGACCCCGACAGAGTGGCCCGTTGCAGTCTCGTGGTTCCGGTTAATCTGTGTGTATCGGATGTCCCAATGGTTGCCCTCAACAGTTCCAACAAGGTGTCCATCCACCACATCACCACCCTCGTAGTGGGCGTAGATTCGTTCACCGTCCTGTTCAAAATGGAACTTCGTGTCCCCGCTCACCTCTCCGTCGTCAGTATTCGTGACTCCGACCATTGTCCGTCCGTCAAGCGAAATGTTGTTGTTCATGTAGCATCTCACTCTGTGTCCTGTATTCAAGATTGCGTGCGGAACCCGTCCTCTGTATCTTGCAGCGGCTTCTGTAATCATATATGATTCAACATTTTCTACCGCTTGCACCGCAGTAAATCGGCTGTGAACGATTCTATGACTCCTTTCACATACGAGATCGATTTTACCCTGTTTGTGGCCCCCGAGACGGTGGAGGAGTCCAAACAAGATGGCAACCACCAGCCGCAGTACAAACCGGCGAATATACGAGGTCGTTAGATGAACTCCGAATCGGAGTTGCTTGTCTGTCCAGATTGTGGAAACGGACGGTTCTCGTGGATCATCCATCAAGTACAGTTCGGAGCTGTGCATCGCTTTGCGAACGGACATATCGATGTCGAAGTGACAAAGAATGGCCCCATCACCGACTCCGATATCGGTGAGAACGGAGTCTTCTGTGTCGATTGCCAGGAATTCCGAACCTATGAGGAACTTGTTCCAGACGACGCCGAGGCGGTTCACCTCAGTGAAGACGAATTAGAGGGAGACCGCTGATGGGCGCTCACACGTTTTTCACCCGAGCGAACGGCGAGGACGCCAAGAGCGCGTTTAGCGACGCCGTCGAGGACGCCCAGTACCACTACGGCCAAGGTGGATACACCGGGACCATCGCGGAGAAAACCTCGTTCACCCGTATTCCCGACGACGAAGTAGGCGACACCGACCCCGCCGAGTACGCCAGCCAGCTTATCGACGAACAGGACTCTCGAATCGACAGCAAGTGGGGCCCTGCTGGATGTATTCACGTCGAAGAAGACACGTACCTGTTCTTTGGCTGGGCATCCGCCTAACGCCTCTCCTTTCCCGTGAGTACTCGTCACCACCCCTCGTCCAGAGTGATACGGCCGCTTCGCGCCGGCGACATCATCGCGTTCCCCTACCTCAACGCTATCGGGCGATGCATTGGGGACGACTCCATCGGATCCTTCAACTGGTACGTCCCGCCAGGGGGCCCACTTAGTATCGGTCGCCTCCCCAACCAAGACGAGACCGATGCGATGATCGACTCCGGGGAGATCGTCATACTCGAGACGGAATTCGACTCCCTTGCCGCCTACCACGCCTATCGGACATACCGCGACTGTGACCCCCGTCTCGTCTCGCCCGGTGGTGCGTCGTCAACGGGGCACCTATCGCTCCGCGCTGAGCGTGGGTCCAGAGTCCGTGAGCGTGTCAACGGCTTCCTGAAGCACCCCGACGTCGCGTATCAGCACGACCCAGTGACCACGCCCTTCCGAATCGCACTCACTGCCACCTACCAGGACCGAGAGGTTGCGATGGCGGTCCTCGGACGCCCGCGGGGGCGACACAACGCCGACGGTCGGACGGTCGAACTGTATCGCTTCGCTGCCCATCCCGACCGGCCCGCGAATACCGGATCGTGGCTCCTCTCACGCTGCTGTGCGGAGTCGCCTCGAAGGATACGATCGCCTGCTCACGTACGCCGGTGTCCAGAACGGCAACGAGGGAACCATGTATCAGGCCGCTGGGTTCGAGCTCCTCGGGACGACGATAGCTGACCGGAGTGAATGGCACTCTCGTGAGGGCCGCGCCGGGGGTGGAACGTACCGGAAGTGTCGCTACAGATACGTCCTCGCCAGTCATTCGATCGAGGCCCGACGGCCCGCCGGTCGCGTCAGTCCCGATCAGGCCCGCCTCACCGACCAGAACACACCAGTCAGACCCGCATGTGCCTCTCCCCGCACGGTCGCCCAGGGTGAACTTGTCCAGACCCGCGAGGAGCACCCGGCTCGTCGAGAAACCACCCTCACCACCGACGCCCAGGCGTTCCTCGATGAGTACGACTGTGGCGAATCTGACGACACCGCACCGCTCGTCGCGTGCTTCGCCTACCGGACGCCAGAAGACTCCCTGGTTGCCGTACTCTGCCTTCGAGACCACTCCGGGGAGCAGAACACCCGGGACAACACCGAAGCCGTCACGCTGTCCACTGCGAGCGTCCAGACCGACGCCCTCGCTTACCCGGTGAACGTGCTTCGGGGACTCATCGCCGACGCCTGTGAGTGGGCTCGGCTCCACGGCTACGCGACTGTCGAGAACTGCCTCACCGGGAACGTCGCGACCGCCGCAGTCGAGGGAATCGCTGGCCTCGAGATCGACTACGACCATCTTCGTGACCCATCCGTGGAGCCATCCGAACGAGCATCCTCGTCGTCGAGCTCCCCTTCTGTGTCTTCCGCGTAGGCGAGGTTTCGTCCGCCAGTTTTTGTCGGCGGCGGAGCCGTGCGCCGCCAGCTGACCATCCTGACGGCCACTTCCTATGGTGAGTTCCAATACCAGTTCAGTCGAGAGCATCGGCCACGGCCAACTCGACCTCTCCACGTACCTCTCGCCGGCGACTCTTGACACACTCGAGGACAGACACCAGGCATCGGGAGGCGAGCATTCCGACCACCGGTCCGAGATCGAGGCCGACAGCAACACCGAACGAGAACGCGAAGAGGACGCGCTCCCTATCGAAGTCGCTCGTCGTGCCGAGTACATCGGGTTCCTTCATCGAGCCCCGTTTGCGACTGAGGCATACGCCCTCGGATTCGTTACCGGCGCTCGCGAGGACTGTCGGATTCAGGATAGCCATCTCCGCAACGTTGACGTCCCGATCCTCACGCCGACAACGATTTCAATCGGCCCGACCTCGATCGGTATCTCACCCGCTTCCGTGAGGTTGAGCCCGAAATCGGTGTCGTTGGCGATGCCCGCACTCCTGAGGAAGCACACACGTTTGTCGACGCCGCCCGCGAACTCAAATCCGACTACCCAGACGCGACCATCATCATCGTCCCGAAGTGTCGCGAGGCCATCGATATCGTCGCCAACGCTGATATCCCCGGGGAATCGCTCGTCCTCGGATACGCGATGGGGCGTTCAAACATCAAAGCGTGGCACTTCTCGGATATCGCCAACTGGCGCGGTCACCGTGTGCATCTCCTTGGAGCCAGCCCGACGAAGCAATGGCGCGTCATCCAGGAGCTCACCCAACCGAATCTCACAGCGGACCCGCCTGCGGACATCATCGGTCTCGATTGGAACGGCCCGCAGGGTATCGCCTACAAAGGCGAATCCTGGTCACGCGACGGGTGGCAAGACGCTGACTTCCTCACCATCCGTGGGACTGTCCGTCGAAGCCTCCGTGAGATGCGAGCATTCTGGGAGGAACGTGGAGTGTGGCCCGCCGAGGGGAAGACGCCAATCGAACGCCTCGAGCCCGCCGTCAAAGAACCGGATGACCCGATCTGGGTTGCCAACGGAGGGGATCTCAGCGATCCCGATCCGCTTGGGTCACCCGATGAGTGGGCAGAACTAGTGGACTACGAGGACGAAGATGGCCACTATCCCATCGAGCAGGCCATTATCGTCACCTACGAAGACGGGCGCACTTTCGCATATCGGACACAGACCGAGCGCAACTACGTCGAATACCACGAAGGGCTCTGGGACGAGGTCGTGGACGAGCGGCCGTAACGGTCGCCCGGTCCTACGTTACGGTGCGAACTGTCGGTGTCCGTATGTTGCGTAGGGCTCGATTTGTCCGGCCCCCGCACGGCGGAGGCCCACAGAATGCCCTCACCACCGCCGACCGACGCGAGTAGCAACAATTCGACGAACTCCACTGGAGAGGTCGTGGACAGGAGTGACGAGTTCGTCGACAACCGAAACGACGTGTGCGACCCGCCTGCTAACCCCGGCGAGCAGGCCAGCCTCGCTTCCGAGGTGATCGAGGGGCAGACGGATCTCACCGGCAGCCAGGCGACCGAGGACCCGGAATACCTCGATGGTGGAACTCGGGAGAGTGCGCTCGATGCGCTGGCCAACGGCTCATGGACCCCCTCCACGATCACTCGAGCCTTCGAAGTCACTGGAAACGTCGCCAACTCGATCAAAGAGATGGGTTCGGGTGCCAGTCACGTCCTGAAAGTCGAAGATAACACCGAGGACCTATCGGAGTGGCCGGGAATCGGGGACGCTTCGGCCAAATCGATCCGGACAACGATACCGAAATTAAAGGCCCGTGGAATCACCCGCCACGGTCTCCCCATCAACGTCAATGCCCAGGCAATCGAGGATGCCGGCGGCGACGTCGATGAGCTCGAGGGCGTCGAGAGTGTGACCGAACAGACGGTCATGGAGGAGATCGTTGACTCTCTGGACGTTCCCGAACACTGGACAATCGTCGATGAGCACGAGGACGCCGAGCAAGAGCCCTCGATCCTCGTTGAGCATCCGGACGGCTACTTGGCCGAAATGTGGCTTCGGGACGACGACGTCTCATCCGGCGCCGGTGAGTGGGACATCGAATACTTCGACCCGGTGGGGACCCGGCGGGACGGGAGCGGGCAGTTCCACGAGAGCGCCCAGGACGCGCTCGACGAACTCGTTCCGCACATCAAGGAGGTTCGGGCCGAGGAGCGCGACCGGGCCGAACAGCAGGCCGAGCAGGAAGATATCGACTGGCCTGAAACAATCGGGCGCTTTCGGCTCCGGGAGCAGACCGTGAGTGACACCCATGCCGAGTATCGGACTGACTATCTGGCGGGCTACGGTATACTGGGGACCAAGCGACGGGAGCGGTCGGAGGGCATCCGTTTCTACGACGACACCCGGAAGTACCACTTCATGGATGAGACCTACGCCCGGAAGAAGACCGCAATCGAGACAGCCGAGGAGAAGCTCACGGACCTGACGGAGACACTCGATGAGCGGGAGGACGCGGTGATCGAGCAGAACGATATCCCCGACCACGTTCTCCCCCACCGCTACCGGGGCGATCTCGACGACCAGGACAGCGGCAGTGACGATGTCCCGGATAGCAAAACCCGTCAGATGGGTGTCTCACCTGATGACACCGACCAACTCACCGTCGATATTCGCTTCGCCACCGAAGGCATTAGCGCCTCGGTCTACGCCATCTCCGAGACACCCAACCGAACCGATCTCCTCGAAGAAGCCTGGTACACCTGGACCGAGGTGGACGAACTCACCACGGATACGGAGAGTCACATCATATTCGAGATTCCCGTGCAGCACTCGCCAAACGAGAACGAGGACGCGGCGGACTAACTCGTGCTCGTTTGTCGGGCCCCCACGCGGTGGAGGCCCACTCAAAATGGAATCCACCACAGACGACAATATCGCCGGACAGCGCATCGCCGACGTTCGTGAAATGACCAGCGAAGAAATTGAACGCGAAGGCTGGCAAGCCCATGATTGGCAATCGACGGTCGTTCTCGAACTCGAGTCCGGGACGATCCTCTACCCGTCGGCTGATCCCGAAGGGAACGCTCCTGGCACAATATTCGGCACCGACGCCGACGATACTGCGTTCGCCCTCTACCCCTGACCAAATTCATCATGCACATGCTCATCAGAGTCGTCTGCGAAGCCTACGACGCCGAAGACGCGACCGGCATCGCCCACGCCCTCTTTGAGGGCGTTGACGCGCCGCTCTACCCGACGTTCGACTACGGCACACTCATGACCGATGGTGGTCGCTGGAGCGAGTCACTCCCTGACATCTTCCGTGAAGAGGGCTCCGCTCGTGCCGACTCCGAGGTCGGGAACGATCTTCTCGAGGGCGCCTGGGTATCAACCACTCGCGAACTTGCTCGACGAATGGCTGTCATCCGCAAGGGATTCTGAAGAGTACACCGACGAGGAACTCCTCGAAAGCCCCCGTATTGAAGCCGACGTCGAACCGTGGAACCCTCTCGCCCCCGCCCGAAGCGAAGAGGAGTTCATCGACTCCTACTCAATCGACGTCCGGTATGCGATGTACTCTGTCGGTGAATACGCCGGCCCGGTCTACTACCTCTACAACGAATACGGAACCGCAATTCGGAGCCAAGCCGAATTCGATCAACTTCTCGACGAGATTGCGACCGATGATACAGGGAACGACGAGACCTCGTTCTACCTGACGCCCGTCGACGTCCACTACTAATTCTCACTCCCCTGTCAAACGAATCACGGTTACTATCACAGTCACCCGATTATCTATGACGTTGAGTGGCCCGCAGAGGCCGATTCATCCCTAACGGGTGTCAAAATCTCACCGACTGATGCACACAGGTTCGTGGCGGGGGTGACTCACGCCGCTCCGAGACGACAGATGCCAACGAGACAGACCACAATCGAGACGATTCAGACTGACGGTGGAGGCCGTGAGGATAGTGATCGAAGTGATCTCCTCGTTCGCCGAACTGCCCTCGTCGGGTGTGGCGACGCGAAACACGACGGCTTGCTTCCTGCTCGCGAAAAATACCGTTCGACATACTTCGGCCTCAAGCGCGATTTCGCTGAGACACTCTGTGCTCGCTGGTGGATCCTTTCTGCGAAATTCGGACTGCTTGATCCCGACCGCGTCATCGACGATTACGACGTCGCCATCACCGACGACGATGTGGACACCGCTCAGTGGGTCGAGGACGTCCGCACGGCGCTCTCTAATGTGGAGTGGCCCGAGACGACCAAGGACGGTCGGGACATCGTCTGGGAACTTTACGCACTCGCTGGGAGTGGCTATCTTGAGGCCGCCGACCAGGACGGCAACGCGCTCCGTGTACAACTTCCCGACGTCACCCCTAAGGACGTGACGATCCGGTTTCCATTCGACGACCTTGCGGGGATCGGCTACCAGAATGGGTGGCTCGCCGCGTGTCGTGATTCCGGGTGCGTCGTCGAGACTGCAAACCACGGGTGATTCTATAGGATTCTCGTCTTCCGTGGGTTCCGTACGGCGATGGTGCTACACCCCATCAGCCTTCCCCGCATACTTCGAGGTCACCTCCCCTCGGCTATCTCGATAGACGATGTAAGTGTACGGTCCATGGGGGCAACCATCGCATCCTGGCCCACACGGGAGCTTCCGTATCTGGACGTGTCCATACCGGGTCAGTTCATCCTCTGAGAGTTCCTTCATCTCGTCCGTACTCATCTCTTCGAGCTCCTCTTTCGCTGCACGCTGCTCCTCATGAGAGAGGTTCTGCGGTGGTTTCTTGTCTGCGACTTCACCCTCTCCGGCCGTCTCACTCGGAGACACCGGCCGTTCCTTGTGCTCGATAAGTTCCTCGCAGTAGTCGATGACTCGCTCTAGATCGTACACTGTCTGTGCCTGCAGGGGCTCCCATACGCGCTTTGCCAGCCCTTCCGGGGGTGTAGGCATCTCTGCGCCCCTTTCTTCAGGGCTGGTGGGAGCGCCAGCGTCGGGGTCAGGTTCGGGCATGCGTTATCCTACGCTACCTTCGTATTAATAATGTAACGTAGGGCTGGCTCACCACTCCTCGTTTGTCGTCCCTCGCTTCGGTGGAGGGATTCATTCCGATGAACACTATCACGACCGCACAGCGCATCTCCACCAGCAGCGACATCGACGCCAGTATCGCCGCCACCCGCCGTGTGCACCATCTCACTGCCGTCGCCCGAGACGCTATCGACGATCCCAGATCCCTCGATGGAGACACACTTGCGAAGGCCGTCGTCAAAGCACTCTACGACGCACACCCACTCATCCGATTCGAGGACGCCCTGGAACTCGCTGTAATCGTCGAGACACCTCCCGTCGATTCGTCGACGACCGAAGCGATCGAATACGTCGTTGCAGACATTTGTTCCCATCTCGATGCGTGGAACCGCTCCGAGCCACCTGCACTCCCTGGTCAAGCATGAGTCACGATGAATCGCTCCTCGAACAGCTCCCGCCCGAGAAACTGCTCGACACTCGAAATACGCGGGTCATCACGCCCGCAATTAGGATGATGGAAGAGGCCGCGACCGTTGAACGATACCTCGAGCACGAGCGGGCAAACCGTGACAGAGCGGGTATCATCCGCTATCTCACTGACCGAATCGACGGCATCTACGAGGAGAACGGCGAGATCCTGCCCGGAGAACAGAGTCAAGAACAGGAGATGGAAGGCGGACATGAAGGAGACATCGTGCCCGTTGATGAAGCCGAGACGGTCTCAGCGATGTCGCCACCGGAAGAGTTGCTTGCGTATATCCATGACCTCGGGAGTGAGCCAGACAAGGAGATCGCCTCATCATTTGATCCACCTATGTGGGATGAGCTCTAATTCCCGTTTGCAAACTGTAAAACCGCTCGTTCGTCGCAGATGCCAGTAGTCCTACGCAATAGTCACAATGACACAATGAGGTTGTAACGTAGGATATACCCTCCGCCAATCAAACGCACAGTTTTACTTGGCCGATTTTATGTCTCCCCGAGAGTGTAGAGGGGCGACACCAGAGGAACCTGCCAGTCGTGTACAGCATCTCGACGTGTCGTCGTCCCATGGAGACCGATATCCCGATGGTAACAGCAGCATCCGATTCCAACCCAGTAGAAGAATCGACACCGTCTATTGAGAACGCCGCAATCCGACGTGAGGGCCGGGCACAGACTCAGGAGATGGACGTCTCGTTGCTCCGACAGGGTGGCATCTACGAGGTTCGATCGGCGTCCGGGGGTATCTACGAGGTCGACGTACTCCAACGAACCTGTACGTGCCCCGATGAGCCACCGGAAAGTGGCTGTAAACACTACAGGCGCGTTCGTACTGACATTCAAGCCGGCCTCGTCCCCAGACCTGATGGGAAGCTTCCCACTACTACTCAATCAGCGTTGACCGACGAAGAAATTCACGCGGTTCGGTCAGCAGAGGCCACTATTCTCAAACAGTACCTTCTCGATGCCCTCCTCGCTCGCGAACTCGAGCGCACACAGCTTGACCAAGAGATTCATGACATCGAGTTCCTTGTCGAGGTTCTCCTGGAGGTCGGCATTTCAGAGGGATACAATCTTGACGAGAGTAGTATACCATTGCCAGACCTCGGTTAAACCATGTTAACCGGTTCAAAACTACGACACTTACCGGAGACGTCTGCTGCGTAGTGGCCTGTGCTCCTCCAAAAGCGTCGGCCACAGGGGAACACCCTCCAAGAAGTGCCTGAGTGACAAAGGCCACTCCCATTCTAACGGGAGCGAACCTGTCACTCATCCGCGCAGACGTTCCTGACCGGGTGTCGTAGTCCTGTCGGAGTTGAATATACTGACTCACATGGTATATCCTTTGGCCTAATCGACAGCCGATAGGCTGTTCCAGGGGAGAATCGACGAGATCGGTTGATGTTTGTGGGACTCACTTAGGATGCCTATCGCCACCTCTACAACCCGAGATCTTGATATCGATTCGCGAAGTCTCTAAGTCACCGGCCGCCTAGTTGTTTGCGCTATCTACGGTATTAACCATACTAACGTTACTACCACTGTTACCAATATGAGTGTTCACACCGATATACCGAACACATAACCAAGTGATATTATTGGCCAGGAGAGAACGCTGAGATTACAGAAAATCAAGGAGAAAGCCCACGACTTTAGTCGTGGGATGAATCCGACATCCCACCACACCATCCACGTTCGGTAGCAGGCTTGAGTCTCCCACGCTAATACCTGCCTTTACAAACCAGCATTTCGTAAGATATTGTGATGAAGCGAACCAACCAGTTTGACGTTCATCCTCGCTCTGCGAAAGAGCGCGAGGTGTTCGTTCGCTGGTTGGACGCTTCTGCAAGTCTCTGGAACGAGACCAATTATGCTCGCCGCCAAGCCTTCCTCGAAGACGATGAAAGCGTCTGGGACGCCGACACCGGCAGTCTCGAAGGCAAGTACAAAGGCGTTCTCAGCAGTTCGGTTGCCCAGCAAATCATCCGCAAAAACTCGGAATCGTGGCGGTCGTTCTTCAGTAGTAACGAGAAATTCCACGCTGGGAAACTCGATGAGAAACCGTCGCCACCGGGGTACTGGG
The DNA here is from genome assembly GCF_032113415.1 of Halobellus marinus. Taxonomy (NCBI): domain Archaea; kingdom Methanobacteriati; phylum Methanobacteriota; class Halobacteria; order Halobacteriales; family Haloferacaceae; genus Halobellus; species Halobellus marinus. The sequence continues at coordinate 175,239 of NZ_CP134948.1, read as the reverse complement.
GGAACGAAGAAGACGGACGAGTGCTTCGCACGTACGTTCGCAACGACCAGTACACCATTGAGTACGGGAACCGCTCCCGTCTCGAAATCCCGATTGGTTTGCTCTGTTGAAGAGCGATCTATTCAGCCGATATCACGGGTTTAGAAGGATGAAGCCGAGGAATTCGATTCTTGCCTATGGAAGTCGACCTCCTCGACTTCGTTGAGCAGTGTCGTGACCAGCTAAACAAGCGTTGGGGAAGCACGCGGGCGAGCCCGCCAGCGGCGGGTTCGCCCGCTGGGTCCACGTTGTTCTGCACTGCTTTCGGCTCGAAGAAGGCCACAGCTACCGTGAAACGCCGAATCGGTTGAAGTACTTGACTGAGGTTCGTGACGCCCTCGGCCTAGATCGGGACGACCTGCCGGATTACAGCACGATCTACAAATCTTTTGACCGGCTGAAAATGTGGGTGTGGCGGGCGCTGCTGCGCGTTTCTGCGCAGCAGCACCCGCAGTCCGGCCACGCTGCGCTCGACAGCACGTTCTTCGACCGGCGACGTGCGTCCTCGTACTTTCGTCAGCGGGCAGGACGGACGATACAGACGCTAAAAGTGACGACATTGACTGATGTGGAATCGCTGGCTGTTCTTGACGTTCACATCGCAGCTCGGTGGAAGCACGACACGAATACGGGACCGCAGGTCGTCCGCCGAAACGCGGACGACCTGCAGTCCGTCGCCGCCGACAACGGCTTCCAAGACTGGCACACTGAGTACGAGATCGCCGCACACGACATCGATTACCTCGTTCATTATCGCGGCTCGTCAGCGAACGCAGCCGCGAAAAACGCTCTGAACCGGGGAAAGGGCTACTCTCAGCGGTGGATGGCCGAAACATCCTACTCGACAACAAAGCGCTCGCTCGGCGATACCGTGCGAGCGCTGGGCTGGTATCGACAGTTCCGTGAGATTGTCTTGATGTTTGCCATCATCAACATAGAACCGCTGTGTGAGCCGCTGTGACCGTGACTCAGCATCTATTCAACACAGCAGATTGGTTCCGAACTCAAAGACGAACTTGGGTTGAACCGGAATCAGCGCCTTCGCGTTGAGATTGCTGGCGACCCGAAGTGGGACGGCGAGCAGGGCCGACTCGAACTCGTGTATGACGAACTCGCAGACACTTTCAGGGCTTATCAACCAGTTGCCATCGACGATTCTCGACTGGATTCACTACTGGCTTCGGAAGAAGCCGCTCTGGACGTTGGCGCGAACAACCTCGCCGCCTGCACGACTACGACCGGTCAACAACTCCTGTACGAAGGGCGTGACCTGTTCGAACAGTTCCGAGAAACCACGGAACAAATAGCGCACTACCAATCTCCTATGAAAATCCCGCACCGCCAAATCACGAGTCTCGGACAATAATTGTTCGGGTGAGCCACCGGTTCACCCGAACAGCTGTCAAGAATCACCAGACGGCAGCCAGATACAGATGACTGATCGTCCGGCAGGTGGGGAGAACGTGATTGCGGGAGCAGTAGCTGTCTGGACGAGAACAGGCCGTGCTATGCCTGAGCGATCGGACCGATCGCTCAGGCACTCACCTCCGGCGGATCGTATGGTTCCCGTCGCTTCAGCATGTAGAAGATCGAGACCAGTAACTTCCGAGCCGTTGCAACGATCGCGATTTGGTGGTTCTTCCGTCGTTTCAACCGGGTGTAGAAGTTGCCGAGGTAGTCGTCGTAGCGGACAGCCACGTGGGCACACTGGACGAGGGCCCAGCGCAGGGGCGCTGAGCCCTCTTTGCTGATGCTTCCGTGGACGTCTGTGTCACCTGATTGGTGAACCATCGGATCGAGGCCGGCGTAACTCACCAGCTCTTCGTCCCGGTCAAACCGATCGATCTCACCGATCTCTGCGACGATTAACGCAGCAGTCGATTGCCCGACACCCGGAATCGACAGCAGCCGCTGGGCTGCTGGCGATTCCAGGACCTTCTGTTCGATCTTCTCTTCCAACCGCTCGATCTGCTCGTCGTACTCGTCGATCACGGAGAGGTGAGCCTCAACAATCGTCCGATTGGCATCGCTGAGCGAGAGTTCCGCCAGGAACTCTCGCCCAGTTGGACCGAACAGCTCGCTGTCGTAGGCGTTGTCGGTGCGCTTGAGGACAGCTCTGACGCGGTTTTTCTCAGCTGTCCGCTCTTCGACGAGCGACTTCCTCGTTCGGACGAGATCCCGCAAGGTGCGGATCTCGTCCGACGGGACGTAACTCTCGGCGAGCATGTCCGCCCGAAGCATGTGCGCGAGCCGTTTGGCGTCGATGCGATCGGTCTTGACCGTCGCATCGGCGATGAGCCGGTTCTTTGATGGATTAACGAGCGTGACGTCGAGATGCTCGTCGAGCATCTCGTACACCGGGCGATAGTGGCCGGACGCTTCGATTGCAGCTTCGCCACCGGCGTACTGTTCGGCGAGTTCACCAAGCCGGTCGTTTGGCAAGCGAATCTCGTCGTGCAGGTTGCCGTCGCCGTCGACGACGGCAACCTGCGAGTATCGGGTGTGGGTGTCTATTCCGAGGTACATATGACGCCTCCGCGAGGGCTGTGGCGTGAACAGGAAATCCTCCTATGCGTGCTCTCTGGCACAAGTTTCCGCGTCTTGTCACGGCCTAGGACCATTCTCTAACCACGTGCTTGATGCACTGGATTGTTATCGGCCTCAGCCAGCCCCTAGCACCTTGTTCACGCTCCAGGGACATAGGTGCGGGATTTTCATGGATTCTCTACTCGAAACCCAATGTGAGTCGAGTAAACGCATCGACCGCTTGTACCGCAAGCGCACGAATCGGCGAAATCACGCTCAAGACAGCCTTGTTCGTGACCTCGTAGAACGCCTATATGACGAAGGTGTCTCGACGCTGCACGTGGGAGACATCAAAGGCGTTCTCTCAACGCACTGGTCGCCGCGTGTGAACGAGAAGACGCACAATTTCTGGGCGTACCGCCGGTTCATCAACCGCCTCAAAGACGTGTGTGAAGAGTACGGAATCACGGTCAATGAGGCGTCAGAGGCGGACGAGTCAAGAGTGTCCTGAGTGCGGCGAGCGCAAAGAAACAGTTCGTCACGAGGATTCGTTGACGTGTCCGTGTGGATTCGAGGGACACGCTGACCTCGTTGCCTCGGAATCGTTCCTGAGACGGCAGAACAACACAATAGGGTTGATGGCACGGCCCGTGTACCTCAAGTGGAACAATCACGAATGGCGGGAACACCACAACCCGCTCTCTCTCGCGGTGGAGACAACAGCCAACGAGGAGTACACAAATCAGAGTACCGCTACACGCGGGAATATCGCTCTCGGGGACTCAGACGACTGAGACTCCCACGAGAGGAATCCCACGACTTCAGTCGTGGGTGGATGTCAATCCTCAGTGTCCATACCAAGTTCGTCACGGATGAGATTGGGATTGTCTAAGATGACCCGGAAGCAGGCCATGTAGAAGTCCCAGTTCTTGTTGAGTTCTGTGTCGTGAGATTTCTTCCATTCATACTCGATGTCATCCCAGAGACCCTCAACGGCGTCGACGACCTCGGGTGAGAGGAATACGTTATTATTTACATAGACATCAGCAAGCGCTCCCAGCTCCCTATCTGGGTTCGGGTATTCGTGGGTATCAGGTCCTCCAGTCGTGCGTGACTCTTGTTCAACTGCCTGCTGAGCAGCCGATGGATCATCAGAATCCACTTCGGCTATCTCCTTAGTGTCACCCGTGGTATTTTCGGGCAACGATTCAGCGCCCGAACTCGAGCTTGGGTCCGAACCGGAGACTCCGAGCTTCTGTGCCCGCTCTGAAACATCGCTCATCTGTGCCTCAAAGTCGTCTTCAGAGGGATCGTCACTCATGCTTCCACCTCTTGGTCGGCCGCCGCAGCGCGAATATCTTCGACGGTCATCGCCTTTGCCGCTTCAACATCCAATCCGAGCGTCGGTGGTGATGTCTGCTTAAGAATCAATTGAAGGAGTTCGTCGTATCGTTCGACTTCGTCGTTCCGGAGCGATTCTGGGTGAGCGTAGATTGACTGCTGGCTCTTTTTGGCCCTCGCGAACGCCGCTCGATGGTCAGTAATAACGCCCTTCTCGTCGAAAGTTTCATTGAACCACTCGACCATTCGCTTGTTCTCGTTGGTCATCTTCGTCGAGTTAACCGTCATCAGGAATGCGAGATACTGAATCTCGAGATCGTGCATCATTCCAAGGACCTCATATTGGTCGAACAACAGATCTGTCGAATGCGGCATCTCCGTCTCCGGCTCCATCGGCACGACGATCTTCTCGCCGGCCGTGACCGCGTTCTTCGCGTATGGTGAGAAATCCGGTGGGCAATCACAGACAACGTAGTGATAGTCGTCTTCAAGTCGTTCTAAGAGTCGCCCCAATCGGTTCTCGCCGGCATCAGCCGAGTCTAGGGGTGTTTTATTTCCATTATAACTCTGGTTGCTGGGGATAAGATCGAACTCTTCGTGATCGGTGTGGATGAGGTCGTTCACATTATCCCAACTTTTCGGATCTAAAAGGATTTCATCTAGCGAGAGCGCGTTCAGGTCTTTGTAGAGGTCTCGCTTCCCAAGGTTTGCGGTGAGAGTGCCCTGTGGGTCAAGGTCGATGGCAAGCACGTTGAAACCGCGAGCTGCAAGACCGCCCGCAATGTTCAACGAGGTGAATGTCTTGCCAGTGCCACCCTTCTGAAACGAGATGGCGAGTACTTCTGGGTAGGTGTCGGTCATAACTACCCTCAAATTGAATTCATACCGTTATAATTGTTCGTCAGACGATTACCGTTCAGAACGGTACTACCGTTAATAATGCTATTATCGATTTGCTTCTATTCCTCCAATTCGGCATTTTAACCTATGTAGGGCCTATTCTGATGCGACAATAATAATGGTAATACCGATTCTAACAGTATATACGGTATTACTATTATTACTACTATTGTCAGTAGTACCGTTATTAGCGATATTACCGTTAAAAAGGCTATTGCTGTTAGTACTATTTGTTACACTATTTCCATTATTCACGGTAACTACATTTTGAACATTCAACATATTAGCACTACTATGACAGACATTAAGATCGCTACCGACTGGGGCACAGTGGATAGATGAGTACTACCCGTCGGAGTCCTGGTCGGGCACATCTTTCTGGCTGGTCGCTGATTCTGAAACGCCGTCTCAGCCATCTGAGCGCGTTCACTCGCCTCGATATGTGAGTAGTGCTCACGAACAACCTCCTCGGAGTTATCCAGGTGTCGTGCAGCCTCCGTGTACCCGAACTCCCGAACCATCACCTCGCCGGCTCCCCGACGAGCGCCGTGCGGCGCCAGATAGCCGTGTTTGTCGTCATCCAACTCGATGTCTGCGTCCTCTGTGAGTCGCTGCAAAATCCGCCGTGCGCTGTGGGTCGTCAACGCCGGAGGGTCGACATCGTACTCGACACAGAGTTCGATCATCGAGACGTCCCCATCGTTCACCCGCTCGCGATGCAGACTTTCAGCCTCTTTGCGCGTATAGTCCCGCTCAACGAGTTCGTCTTTGAACGTCTCGACAAGGGTGGGATACGACAGCGTCGTGAACACGGGCCAGTCGTCACTCGATGGGTTCAGTACTGACCGGAGGCGTTCGAGTGACGGGATCGCAGACGGTGGGACAGCCCTATCGCTCCATTCACCCTTCTTCCCGAGGACGGTGATTGTGTTGTCCTCGAGGGAAACGTCCGACCACCGGAGACCGTCGCGACCGCGCCGGGCGTCGGCGACATCGCCAGGACTTCCGCGCCGCGGACGCCCGAGAAGCACAGGAGATAGACGAGCGCCCGGTCGCGACACGCTTTGATCGCCTCGTAGCGGTTCTCACCTACTTCGTCGATGGCTTCGTGTGCCTGTTCGTCGACGTACTCCAGGAGTGCCGTTCGCTGCTCGGGTGACCACGCCTGTTGGCGCTCGGTCTTCCGTCCGTCGTCTTCTGGAAGTGGCTCTTTCGCCCGTGATTTTAACGCCGGATTTTCGTCGAGATATCCCTCGCGTACTGCCCATCCGCAGAACGCCGAAATGTGGGCGTAATAGTTCTGCTTCGTGCTTTCAGTCCAATCCTGTGTCGCGAGATGGCGAGCGTATTGGCGGATATCCCGGATAGTCAGCTCCTCGAATGTCGTAGGCGAACGCGGGCGCTCATCTTCGAGGAAAGTGAGAAAGCGGTCGAGTTCGCGTTTTGCATCTCGGCGGTACGTCCCACTCTTTCCTTCCGCTCCTTTGCCCTTGTCCGTGAGGTAATCCTCGACGACGTCCGCGATCTCGACCGGCCGATCATCCTGGCCGTCCGTGTGGCCCTGGCCGTTCCCAGAAGAACTCATCTCACTCACCGCCTCCGTGGAACCGTGCTTCGAGGGCTATCTGGGCGGGAATACCTGGGATGTCGGGTGGAGTCGGGATTCGCTTTGGTAGACGGCGGCCACCTGCTTGAAAGTACGTACTCTTATCGACCTAAGAGTACTCACTCGACTCTCGAAACCGTGACTCGGTAAACACACGATACAGAGCCTCTAACGCAGAAATACTGTGTTTTAGGGATTCAGATTTAGTTAATAAATCGTATGATGCTATATCGAAAATTCTAGGTTGGAAGTTGAGACTACAGTGGGTTTAGCGGGGCTGTGATGTACGGTTTCGGGCGAATTTTCGAGGCGAAGCTGCTTCGGATCTACTCTCGATAGTCTTCTACGCCGTACTACTAACTAGACCGGTGAATTTCCAAGATACCCGGCAGCGTTGCCACTCAGGAATCCGTATTGTCCCGGACAGAGTCTCTCTCTATCCGATTCCGGTCTCCTTCTTCAGCAGCGTGAGCGTATTGTCGGCCGTCACAATGGGTGAGTGTTCGTACTCACCCGTCAACTCGACTTGGACGAGCAAATCGACCGCTCGCCAAATCGAGTACAAAAGACACGCGAATGCGAAGTAGAAGAATCGGAGCTCGAAATTCTTCGACGTCGTCGCCGCCATGAACCGCTTTATCGACCTGTAGCCGCTCTCGATCTCCCATCGATACCCGTACTCAGTAAGGTGCCCACTCCCGCAATTCGTCATGAACACCGAGTACTGTCGGTGGTCGTCGTACTCGGAGTCTTCTTTCCGGCGGTAGATCAGCGTCGTCTCGTGCCATTCGTTCTTGCCGAGGTGGAGCTTCCGGTCGGTCTCGTAGCGGTCTTGATCACGTCGAAGCAATCGCTTGGCCTGGGCTTTCTCGCTGGTCTGCATCCGCTTCGGAACGACGTAGGAGTGCCCGCGCTGGCTGATCATCTCCAGGACGTGCTGGCTATCGAACTCCCGGTCCATCAGCACGTTATCGACGTGAACGAGCTCTTCAGCCGAATCCAGCAAATCCTCGACGATTTCCAGTCGTGCCTCGCCCTTCCGGACGGGGCGCGCGTCCAGCACAATCGGGACAGCATTCCCGACCAACTGCACCGTCGCCCACTGATAGGCATACTCGTCGGTCTTCTCCTTCGTCCCGATGATTTCGTCTTCGTGCCCCGTTCTATCGCCGGTGAACGGATCAGCTTCGGTAATGTCGATCGCGACGATCCCGGCTCGAAAGAACTGCTCTGTCTCCGCAACTTCGTTCAGGAGCCGAGTGACGGCCTGCTGGTACATCGCTCGAACCTGTTCAATCGAGAGGTCTCGAATCTGCTCGCGATGGGCGGCCCAGCGGCGTCCGATCCCGAGTCGACTCGTAGAGGAAACTGCGAGCCCCTTCGTTCGCAGCCAGCCGGTCGCGAAGTCCGAGGTACGTCTGTAAGTCCCAGTAGGCGTTCTCGTGGATTGCACATCCGTCGCCACGATTTAGTGAGAACGCCGGGAAAACGACGCGGCTGACGTGATCGGTGATCGTTGCCGCCTCGTTGAGGATAGCTTGATCGTCTGGGTCTGATTCGTCCTCTTCGTCACCGTGAGATGGAAGCTGTCGCTCTGGCTCGCGGGACTGCGACATCCGCGTTCTGGGCTTTGATGAGGATGGTCCGCGCAGCTGTCTCGACTGTACTGCGAAGCTCGGCAGTGAACCGTTCGTTCCAACTGCGCCACAGCGTCGACTGGTTCGGGACATTTTCTAAGCCCAACTGTTCGCAGAGTGCTGGGTGGCATTCGAGATACTCGATCAGCGCTGTTTCGTGATCCCACCCATGGCATTCTTTCAAGATGAAGACGCGAAAGAGGGTATCCATCCCGTAGCGAGTCGACCCCGCGTAGCGGTCAGCGTGCGTCGAATTCTGAAATACGCCAGCGGAAGTGCGCAGATGAAGTTCTCGACCGATTCGTGGTGGTCGTGTCTGAACCAGGTCTGCGAGACTATCCGAATATCTGATTCCAAGCCGTCAAGCGAGTTTCGCTCGTACAGCGGCGTCGCATCGTACACTGGCCAATCAGCATATGGGCGGTTGGCAATCCGTTGAAAAACACTCCGGCGAGACTCACGAGTTGGTGCCACTACGAGACGCTGAACACGACTCGCTCAAAAACGCCGCTCTCTCGATGGGTTGTACTGATCGATTGGCTCGCCCCTCCTGTTCGCGACATCTGGTTCTGTATCGCCCGACTCGTCGTCAAGGACGGATTTCAGGATAGCGTAGAAGTGCCAATCGCCGCCGTAGTGGTAGAGGTAACGGATCCGATCGCACTGCTCGAGGCTCGGCCGTCGACCCCACCAATTGTTACCGCGCCTGTATTCTCGAGACGGCGGTGCGAAAATCCTGAATCAGCTCCAAGTGACTGGTCGTATGGAAACGAGCTGCACGGCACAGGTAACCGTCGTTACACACGCGACGACCGCTACCCGCCTCCCAGCAACCCGACTCGATTTTTTTACCATCTCCATCAAATAAGACGGTGTGGCACCGACCACGCACTACGAGGAAGTTCAATACTTCCGACAGCCGTGGCTGTGGGCACTCCTGACTATCAGCGGCGTCCCCGCCGCACTGTTGGGTAGCGTTAGCATTCTCAGCGAGGCCGATGCGGGAACAAACGTCCAGATGTGGATCGGACTCGTTCTCGCCCTCGTGTTCGGCCCATTCGTCCTGTTGTACCGTGCGAACCTGCGAATCGAAGCCCGCGACAACGACCTGATGTTGCGTCTATGGCCGTTCCACCTCAGAGCGCGAACGATTCCCTACAAGGAAATGGATTCGATCACCATCACCGAAATATCTCCGATTACCGACTTCGGTGGTGTCGGCGTGCGATTCCAGCCCTCGTTCTATCGCTGGGGCATTCGATTTGACGGCCCTGTCGGCTACATCGTCGACGGGCAGCAGGCGATCCGGATCGAGCGGGCTGGTGAGAAGTCACTCGTCGTAACCTCGATCGATCCCGACACGCTCGTCCGAACCGTCGAACGAGTCGGCAGAATCGGTGGTTGAATATCGGGGGAGTCTGTTTCGGATCGATCCTGTCCACCACGATTCCGTTCACTTCCTGTCACGGGGTCGTATGCTCGGACATCCCTGATCCATCTTGAAGTCTGAACCGGCGGTGTCAGGTCGGTAACGCGAAAAACAGCGCGGCAATAAAGAGGACGAGCGCTGCTCCGATGAGCGTTACAATGTACATCCCAGCAGCGACTCCGAGGCCAGCGATAGTCCGAGGCGTCAACCACTGCTCAACCGACCGTTGCCAACAATACAGACGAACACCTATGATTCCGAGTCCCCACACGATTATCGGGTATGCTATAAGCACCGCGATAAGTCGAAGTTCTCGAAACTGCGGATCGCTCTGCGTGGACCCGATATGAAGCACCTGCCAGCCAACAACGATGGCGACCCCCTGACCGAGTGCGATCACACCGACCAATAGCAAATAGTTCACCGGGAATCGATCAGTCGGCCAGCTATCGAGTCGGGCACGAAAGTCCGACACCGTGAGTGATGGGAGACATCCGAGGGCAACAACACCGATGACTGCCAGATACTGCAACAGCGTCGTCGCGAGCTCTCCGATGGACGAATACGGAATCATAGTGCTTGTGAGCGTTGGCTACTGTATATTCTTGTTTTTGACTTAATGAGTGATTGAATCCATACTGTGGATAACCACCATACGTGGTCGCTACAGGCTAGCGGTTTGCTGGTTCGAACGTTTTCAGGCGAGCGCTGCGTGATGTTTGTATTCGTCACGCACTGGCGGATTCCTTCGCGGATGGCTCTTCGTCACGAAGTCATAGAGCGGTTAGTGGATCCTGATCGGTTCCATCTTGGTTTTTGAAGCTGTCCACGGGTGCCTCACGGGACACTCCGTGTCACAGTTCTATGGAGTTCACGACTCTTCATCTCCTGTAGTTCAACAAAGCCCAGACTACGAACGTGGTCAAGAAACAGAGGATTGCTCCGTCTTGTGGTGACAGCGCTACCGCACCGACGGCGAACGAGCCAATCATCCAGAGGGTGACGAGCAGTCCGTTAGATTCCATACGGGGTCTCTGTTCGCCGACCTGTATGTATCCCCCCGAACGATTTCAGTAGCCGCAACGGACTGCGGATATAGATCAACGGTACTGCAGCGCAAGTATCAACAAAACGGCCATCCCGCCGACAACGAGCATCGCGACAAGGATACGACTCGAGAGAGTGCTCATTTTTTCGTCGGGGATCGCTTCCGGTTCGAAGTACCCCGAGAGTACTCCACCGCCGAAGAATGCTAACGTGACTGCGGAAATACCCACAGCCAGCGATACGGTCCTTGATTCGATAAGAGCAGTCTACCTTATTCAGAGACTCATGAGCAGCATCGATAACCCAACGCCTGAGCGGTGCTGCATATCCTCGGTCGTTCAGCGGTCTTTATAAATCGGTGGCGCCAAGAAGTGAGTGGGAGAGAAATCCCGTAGCGTGACATACAACTACCGATTGATTGTGACAGGTCATCGATATAATTTCGGACGCATCATCGGTGATCGGGTGTCGGACGCAAGTGAGGTGCTATTTTCGGTGGTTGTATCCGAATCCGTCCCTCTCCGCGGCGTGGCATGTGGGTACAGTCCTGCAGGCTTCATCTTTCCCGACCGGTGAGGCGGTCACGGTCGCTCGGTCGCAGGGGAACGCGTTATCTAGGACAGACGCACGGTGTAGGCCGCGCCTGAACTGGCGCTCGTATCATTTGTCGACGACCTTTCCTGTACTAACCTGCACCTACCAACCCGCCACTACCAGCTCAAATCGATTTTAAACACTCAGAACGCAACAGCAGAGAGCAATGGTAAGTCAGGACCGAAGCGGATTCGACAGATCAAAACGCCGTAGGAGGAGTTCACCACCGGTCGCGACGACCAGAACACCGAGACACGGTGGTAGCAGTCCAACGACCCACACAAGAAGGGCAAACAGCCCGCCAGACTCACCGCCCACCAAGAGAACAAACTCGCCGAGAACCCACGTCACGCCGAACAACCAGACGAGCGGCGTCCACGTTTCGTGGCTGACCAACAGGTACACCGGAAGAACGAATTGACCCGCGATTACGATTGCAAACCCGACCAGTACGGGGGCGACGAGGGGTGCATCTCCGACCGGATCGAACGCGAACCGCCAGAACACCAGCCGAACCCCTGCCCACAGACCGAGCATGGTTGTCGCGTATGTCGCTCCACTGCCGACTAGCAGTTGACGTCTCGTCGAGAACCGCCGACCAACGACCGCTAAAGCAACAGCCCCAACCGCAACCACCACTGCGACGCCCGTCGTCAGCGTCGGATCGAACGCGTGACGTGGCGTGAGCTGTCCCAGAACTGACCCGTTCCACGCGGGTATCTCCGGACACAGTGTCGCGTCCGTTCCCATCATCTGGAGTTGCCACAGGAGTAGTGAACCACTCGTCTCTGTGTCCAACGAGTGAATTCGATCGATAAATTCAACGGCTGGTGACTCATCAGGTCAGATTACAGTCCGAACGTCTCGTGCAAGATGGAACGCGCATATTCATCGGATCACACAGACGCAAGGCGGAAGCCCACGACTTCACTCGTGGGTAACTGACTATCCCACCGTTGCCACTATCTCGCGGACGACGGGTGTCAGAATAAGTATTGCAAAAGCGCCTAAAATTACCCCGAATAGCAACAGAAACCCTCCCCGACCGGCTTTCCTCAACGCGGTGTTTCCTGAATCGTCGTTCATCACCGTCAGGTGAGCTTCCTCGGACATCATAACTGCATCTGCATCTGTGACCGCTTCCGCTGGTACTGGGGTAGCTTTCCCAACAACCGTGATTTTCTCGCCAACGCCGATCGTTCCTTCACTCACCTCGATGGGTTTCGTGGTGTCGCCCAAGACCGATGTGTATACTGATGGTTCCACCTCCAGCCTGTCATCGGCAAGTTTTTGCTCGATTGACTTTTTTGTACTTGGTGTTTTCGTCGTAGTATTCAGCGACAAGCTCTCTTTGTCGGGATCAACGAGGATGTCAGTGACTCCATCAGAAATAATGAATGATTTATACTTGGTTGCAGAGTTAATCCGTGTCCGACCGCTATCCTGTACTACTTTGCGGATATCGTACTCGTAAGCGACGCACTCATCACCTAGTATCGGTGACACAAAACCATCGTCAGGCTGGGCTGGACGAACGCGACCCTGGATTTGAACCAATTCACCGGCTCCGATAGCCTCATCGATTGGCATTGAATCCGTGGCTACTATCCCCCACCAATCCTGTATCGCTTTGACCCCGCTGGTCGTCGCGTACAATGCTGCCCAAGCCGCTACGGTTCCAGCCAACAGCTTAGGCAAAAATCCATCAACAGTCAGTACAGCCTCCCCAGACAACGATATAAACGCAAGAAAATGTCCCACAAACATGTTCCATACTTCTGTACCCAGCCAAATGGACATATCGATTGGGCACTTATTCGGTTGTCACCTGTTCTAACCACTGACCGAACAGCGGGCAATATTCCTCGGACACCGGTGTGAACGCCTGCAGTGTAAGTACTCGGAATCCTGAGCCAGGTGATTACTAACTAAGTTCTCCGTGTCGGTTACAACGGTACTGACAGGAAACATATACAATTGTTGCCCCCATGCGAGATAGATAGCGCGTATCGGTCAGCGCCATCGGCACCGTTCGCTCGGCACAGGTATGAAGATTCCAGCAACAGGTGGGCGAACGCAGTGCATATTTATCCCACGCGGGTAATCACACGCTCGATGCCCTCCATCATCGACCAAACGCTGTTTAGCGAGCCCTCTGGTCGTCCCCTTGGACTGGTGTTCCTCTGTGGCGCACTCCTGCTGGCCGGGCAGCAGGGGTACTACGTCATTGTAGAAGGGGCAACACCGTTCTACGCTACACTGTTTATCAGCGTCGGGATGGCCCTCTCCGGCATTGCCGAGTCCCTGCCGAAACCCCGCCGACGGGAAGCTGGTGTCCTGCGACTCACGGCGCTTGCCGTACTGGTGAGTCTCCTCGTGACCATCTTCCAGCACCCGACCTCATCACTGCGTGAGAGACGGAAGGTCTTCGAGCCCACCGACGTTCTGAGAGCGCTGTTCTCACGAGTACCCTGCTGCATACACCCTCTGTATCGGTCACACCGCTACTGACAGAAATCGAGTAGTTCGTCGAGGCCGTGCTGACTCGATGGAAATTCTGCTATCCCAGCGGAGCGTGAATCAACTATGGGACGCAAGAGACCGAGCTGTATGCCGTGCCGCAGAGCACGTGGTGCTGACTGGTCCGAGTGCGAAAGAAGCCGAGTTATGGGCGTGACAGCCCGGATGCCGCGGCGCGCGGCATCCGGGAAAGCCCGCATAGGTGCAGTTCTGATTCACGCACCGGCGTTCCAGAGTGACAACCCATGTACCTTGGAATTGACCTCCACAAGCGGTACGCACAGGTGGCAGTAATCGACGGCGACGGCGAACTCGTCGAAGAGGTTCGCGTCGAGAACGCGAACCTCGACGACCTCGCTCGAAGCTACGCTGGTTCCCGTGCGGTGATCGAGGCGACCAGCAATTACTACAACGTCTACGATACTCTCGCGGAGTACTTGGACGTGACCGTCGCTCATCCGGGCAAACTGACGCTCATCGCTCAGTCGGACAAGAAGACTGATCGCGTCGATGCCAAAGAACTCGCGCGACTGCTTCGGCTCAACTCCGTTCCGGAGAGTTACGTTCCCACCGACGAGATCAGGGAAGCCCGCGCACTCGTGCGCGGGCGACAGACCCTAATCGAAGACCGGACCAAGTTCGCCAACAAGATCCACGGCTTGCTCGCCGACAATGGCATCACCCGGGAGGTGAAGCCACTGAGCGTGAAGGGACGAGAGTTCCTCTACTACTTAAGATAACTTCTGAAAGTCAAGGAACTTCTTGCACCACTTTTTGGCATAGCTAACTCGCTGTGTCACTTTTTCGAACACGTCTTTGACGAGATCGTGAAATTCGTCTTCGTCGGTGACGATGATTGGTGCCATCGTCCACTTCAGCTGTTTCCAGACTTGCTCGATTGGATTGAGATGCGGCGAGCCTGATGGGAGAAAGATGAGGTCAATCCCGAGTTGATGGGCTCGCTTGCGCGTGTGTTCACAGATGTGTGAGCCGTGCTTGTCCAAGACGAGCAGAATCCGCTGCCCCGGATTCTGCTCGCGGACCCGTTCTAACACGGTGCAAATCTGTTCTTTCTCCTCGTTCTCAGTCCAGCGAACCAGGCTTTCACCGTTCAGTGCGTAGAATCCGACCGCCGAGTCCTCGGTTTTGACCAACGGCCGTTCAACGTGTGGGTCATCGACATACCACACTCGCCGCGAATTATCGTACGGCTGCGGTTGTGACGCATCGAAAAATCCGACGACTGTCCCGCCATCTGTACAGATATCGTCATCAACTACCCAACCATCTTCCTCATCATCTTCCTGTTTGTTGTGAGGTTCATCGTCATCGGTCTCGACGAGCGCGTCAGCGACGCGCTCGTCGAGGATCTCCTCCGGATTGTCTGGCCGGTTCGGTCGCTTCGGCCGCGGTTTCGCGTACGATAGACCGAGATTCCGCAGGAACTGACCGAGGTAATTCGGACTGTACTCGACGCCGAACTCCTCGTTAAGAAGATGCTGAATCTCCTGTGATTTCCAAGGTTGCCCCTCACGAAGTAATTCGAGCAGCTCCTCCTGTTCATCCTCGTCGAGTTTCGGGGGCCGACCGCCCCCGAAACTCGGCATCAACTCCTCCAGTCCACCCTCGTTCCAGGCTTCTGCCCAGCGATCACCTGTGGCCGCCGACCGGCCTTCGCGGTCGGCGGCCTCCGGGATCGAGTCACCCTGATAGAGGTTCTTCACAAAGCCGAGACGCCGAAGCCGATGCTCGTCTTTCGCATCTCGCAGCAACTCATCAATTTCTTCCTCGGAGAGGTGATGCGTGATCTCTTTCCGACGCGAACGTTCCATTACGCAAGCGTCAACCTTAGGTCACAAAAGTTTTCTTACTCATTACAGGAACTCTCGCTCCCGTCACCGTGGGACGCGTTGTTGGAGTCGTACCTCGACGTGATCAAGACGCTGACCGAGAAAATATCACAGCTCGAAGCGGCGATTGAGGAGCGCGCTGGGTCTCTGACCGAGACCCAGCTGCTGATGACCATCCCTGGTGTCAGCTACTACTCCGCGTTGCTGATTTACGCGGAACTGGGTGAGGTCGGTCGGTTCGACAGCCACAAGGAGGTTGTGAGTTACATGGGGCTGAACCCGACGATCCGCGAGTCGGGCGACTCGCGGATCGAGGGTGGTATCTCGAAGCGTGGATCTGGACGGGTCCGGTGGATCCTGGTTCAGAGTGCGTACACAGCGGTGTACACCTGTGACGACGAGTATCTGAGCCGGTTCTTCCACCGGTTGAATAACCGTATGAATTCTGAAGAAGGCGATCGTCGCGACAGCACGAAAACTGCTCGTGTCGATGTACTACATGCTCAACCGAGAGGAGGTGTACGATCCGCCCGGCGTGAGTAGCTGAGGACCTGAGGGCCGCCGAGCGGGCGGCCCTCAGCGGCCGGTCGGTGCCAGCGGGAGCGACAGCTCTCTCTAATCACGTTTCCCGCCTGGCGGGTGAACAGCCAGCCATCACCTCGCTGTCTGCCAGTTTTACGATCCCGTCACAGAAGTTGTCGACGTGGTGCAAATCATTATTGTGTCAGCCGTTGTTTGTTCGGCCAGCAGAATTTCCATAGGTGCAAACAGTGCGACGATCGCGAATAGAACGGCGACGACGACGATTTCGCTCAAATAGATGAATATCATCTCAACGACATCCCACTCGAAACATAGGATCCCGATAGTGAGCAGTAGATGCATACCAATCGGCGAAAGGTAACCCGGAGGGATCCCGAGCCGTTCAGCGATCCCTGTTTCAGCCCTCCGCAACATCGCTGGTCTGTCGTTCAGATAGCGGCGCCGTACTGTTCGTTTCGCTCGACGACGGCGTACCCTTGAGCTTCGAGCGCTTCGTCCCGGTACCGGTTCGCGACGATTCGCTGGGGAACCCGCCGCAGGCCGAATCGCCGATCCGCCGTGTACTCGTACTCAACGACGGTCCCGTCGTCCCGGGTGTCGACGGTGACGACGTACGTCGACCACGGCTGGCCGTCCACCGTGACTTCCAACTCGATCCGACGGCTGCCATCCGGCGTCCGATCCGTCCGGGTATCGACGGTCACCTCGACCGACCGCAGGCCGAAGAGATACGAGAGCCGGTACGTGACCACTTCATCTCCAGTACGGATCTCGTCAGCGATACCCCACTGAAACACGAGGATCGGTGGTGTCGGCCCAGTGAACGACTCGGCGACGGACTCGGCGTCCTCGTCGGTTCGAAGACGGACGGTCCCGCGTGATTCGATGATCGGGGCACGCGCGACGATGATCAGCAGTCCCCCGACGACGACTGCGGGTGCCAGCGACGTCGCGATGAACGTACCGAGGAACCCAGCCACGGCGAGCACGACGATCAGCGCACTCAGCGGTCGTTCACGTCTGAGATATCGCTGCGCGGCGGCGCGTGCCTCCCGTGGCCGGTCGACAGTTCGTGTGGAGGGCATCGCGAGAACGTTATGCCGATAGTCAATTAGTAGTGCTGATGGAACGGAGCCGACGTAATGGTATACCAGACACGGGAGCGATGACTCTCCCTCGCAGGGAGGCCGTACCGACCAATACGGGAATCGTTCAGAATCCGCGCTCCGCAAACGCCGTCCGTGCCCGTTCGTATGCCGTCTCACCGCTACTCGTGTAGAGCGACGGGAGATTCACGCGACGCCGATAGGTCGTTTCTCCCTCGGTGTACGTGATAATAAGCCGGGGGCGTGTCAGTCCTTTCTGGCCATCCGTTGCAGAGACCTCCTCGATCGTGTCGAGTCGAATCCGATCCGGCGATCGGAATCCACGCACGCGATCCACCAGCCAGAGCACGATCATCAGACCAGCCACGATACCTAGAAGTAAGAAATCGCCACCGCGGACCGCGCTGACGGTCCACCAGAGTCCGATTGGAAGTGCAAGTATGTATCCGACAAAGATTCCGTTGTGCCACCACGTCCCACTCTGCCAATATTCTTGATAGAGCGACTGAATGTAGCCGGAAAGCGACTCGTCGAAGTGCACACAATCCTCGGAGAAGCATGCTGTGCCGCGTTTTGTCGGAAACGACTCGATGGAGGACATACGAGGCTCTCTTGATTACTCCGAACGGTCCGCGTAAAGTTGCATCACTCCGCATTCCGGGCAGAGGAGTGCGGAGAGCGGAAGTCGATGCCCGACACCGAGTCGGTCGAGCATACCACCGTCTCTTTCAGTTCCAATATAGAGGCCTCTGGCCCCGTCAGCAGTTACGTTCGTCCGCTCCATTTGGACGTTGCAATTCGGACAATAGCCTGCTCCCATTAGCGTCATACTGGGATATGCTATCGATCCGTAAAAAGATTCGAGCGCTGTTCCGGAGGTCGAAACGCTGTTCTCGGCCCTTTTTTCGACGAATTCAGGCGTTATCTCCCGCATGGCGATCCAGCCACGAGCTGATACAGTTCCCCCGACGGTGCCGAACAAAACGGAAGTTCTCACTCCGTTTCAGGGTGGAAGATGTCCTCGATATCGCAGTCGAAAAACTCCGCGAGCGCAAACGCCAGTTCCAAACTCGGGTCGTACCGCCCTCGCTCGATGGCGTTAATCGTCTGTCGGGTCACGTTCACGGCATCGGCGAGTTCTTTCTGTGTCACGTCCACTCTCGCTCGCCGGACTTTGAGATCGTTTTCCACGAGTCTCACACCGACTGTCGTCTACACCACTCGTACAGTCCGAAGCGAGTGGCAACCATACCCAAGATCAAGATTACGAGACCCTCTTTGGCCGTCACTGGTACGCTTTCTGCCTCGACGATGAGGAACAAAATCATTCCGAAGGCGAGGGAGACTCTGAATGCAATCTCACCCGAACGGTACGCAAGGTGTTCGATCCGCTCGTCAATTCTGACCTCGTCCGCTCGCTCTCGTTGTCGTCGGTACCAGGCCACGCCCCCGCCGAAGGTGGCCACGCCGGCGACAACTGCGCCAGTTTCAATCACGAGGCTGTCCGTGGCGCCTAACCCGATGCTCGCCAGCAGTACGCCGAGCAGTGCGGTGAGTATCGGAATGATTCGCTGGAGCCCCATCACGAGTGGATGTAAAATGTTCTTTCCATTTAGTCGTTGTCCCATTACGTACGGGCTTCGTCGATCTCTGCTCATAGATCGGCACCACGCTGGTTGCCGCGTTCCGCTTCACTACCTGCGGTGGGCTCTACGTACCGCGTTTTGACGCTGTGACAAGACAGATGACGAAAAGCGGCCGCAGTCGCAGTGTCGATCCGTGAGGTCCCCGGCCCGAGATTCGTCTCTCGTGTGGAAACGAGCATCCATACTTATCAATCGCCCACCCGGATTTCGAATATGCCCATCCCGATCGATAATTCCCTCCCTCCTGGTGAATCGAAAGCACGGATTGCTGCCGCATTCGTCACGACTGGCCTGTCACAGTGGTTCGGCGCTCGATACGCTCGCGGCTCAGCCATCGGTGCCCGAACGGGTCGCTGACCGATGGGGGCTGACGACTGGACCGCCGTCGGCAACTGGTCGGAGACGTTATCACGGGAGCAGCAATCCCTGGTTCACGGGGCGCTCTGGTTCGCCGTCGTTTCGCTGACTGCGTTTCTGCTCACCGAGAGAGCTAGTATCGAAGCACTCTCTGTTGGAGCGATAAGTGGTGTCCTGTACGCAGGGGTGGTGTACGTATGGAACCCGTACTGAATGGAGTCGGCCGACGTGTCGAGCCGCCTACCTTCGTACTATGACCGATCGGGCCCCCGAGGTAGCACTCCCCGTCGCCGGACTGTTCGGAGTGGTGAGTGGTGCCGTCGTCTATCAGTTCCTCCTTCCGGATTGGTTCCCCGCGCTCGCCACGGCAGCGACCTACGCCGGGGCGGCGTATTTCTACCTCGCGTTCGACATCCCCCTTCTCGGGACGCACGTCGAGTTCACCGACCGTGAGCATAAATTCGGCTATGCAGTCGGTCTATTCGGAGTCAGCGTCGGGCCGTTGGCGGTCAGCGAATACGCCGGGCTGTCGAACTCGGGGGTGCTCGGCGTCGTCGTGTGGCAACTCGGGCTGCTCGCGTTCTTGCTCCTGTCGGCGACCGCTGCTCACAGGGCGTCCTGAATCGACGGGGTCACACCGTTCGGATGACTGTTCGATCCGGCTCGGATCCACGGGAGACGGCCGCCCAGATGCGTCTCAGCTCGCCGTGTAGAGGAGTTGTACGAGGACGGCGGTCATCCCGATGGCGATCAGGAACGCCCAGCCGGTCACGCGGACGCGCCGTCCGTACTCGGGTAACTCGTCGCTCTCCGTCCCGAGTATCGTGACGAGCCGACTCGGACGTCTGAACGGACTCGGCGGCCGCGGTTCGGGGAGCCGCCGCCGGAGCCGCCGGTACCGACTGAACGACTGGACGCCGTACAGACACAACGAGAGGATCATGCCGATCCAGAAGGCGGCCGCCGCGAGCAGCGGGAGGCCGACCGGTCCGAGGAGGTCGGCCTCGACCGATCGTGCCGACCCCTCGCTCAGGCTCAGGATGCCGAACGCCAACCCGACCATCGAGAGCCAGAACGCCACGAAGCAGACGAGGAGTGCCCGTTTCGACAGCCGACGGAGCCTTTCGTCGTTGCGTTCGACCCACGTTCGGGACGGCGGCGACCGCACCTCGCGCTCCGGACGGAGTTCGTGCTGCCCCGGATGCTTCGATCCCAGTCCGGCGAGTACGACGATACACAGCAGGACGCCCCCGATGGCAACCGCTCGCGCCGGCCACGGGGTCCGCTCCCTGATCAGGAACGCGTTGCTCGGCTCCGATGGCGGCACGTATGCCCGAACCGTCGTCCCCGGCTCGTACGACCGAACGACCGACTGCGCGTTCGACCGGTCCGAGTAGGTTCGGATCGTCGGCCCGGGGAACACCTGCTCGCTCGTGTACGTCTCGCCTTGATACTCGTACGTGTACTCGATCTCCGGTTCGTAATCGATTCCTCTGCCGGCGTCGAGTCGCTCCACGCGTGCGTTATCGACCGTCCCTTGGACGGCGACGGCGTCGCCGACTGCCTGTCCCTGCTGGACGTAGCTGTACCCGCCGGCCCCGACGAGGGCGACCGCCAGAACCAGCAGGTAGACGCCCTTTCGTGAGAGGTGGAGGGTGGTGAGTCCCACGGGGAGTTCCATCTCGGTCGCGAGTATGGCAATCCAACAGTATGAGAGTGATGTCTGCCGCACGCATATCCGATCCTCAATCTAACATCCGAGCGGCAGCCTCGCCCGCGAGTGCCGTCAGGGTAAACGCCGCCGCAGCATCGAGGAAACTCCCGTCCGATCCGGACACGACGATCAACAACCCGACGTAGGTGACGAAGGTAGCGGTACACGCGGCGCCCGTGCGGACGGCCGCGGAGGCGAACCGTGTCCCCAACAGGCCGTGTGACGTGAGCGTCGTCGGCGTCGAGACGCCGAGGACGATCAGTCCGAAGAACGCGGCGACGCCCGCACTGACGCGGAGTTGGATCGCGTACGCGCCGACGACCGAGAGGACGATGGCGACGGTGATACCTACATTCTCCGGCGTGAGGAGTCGGGTTCGAACGTCGCGGATGGAGGGCACGTTCCGGGCTTCGTATGACGCAGTATAAACCCTGTGCGGTGCGGGTCGCCATCGTACGGTTCGGTCCGGATTCGTCGCTGTCACTGGGCATCCCACGCGTCATCGCTCCCGTGCGCTCACGCCGACGGATCGGACGGTCGGGTCGCGAGGTCGCGAGCAGTTCCGCGTGACGAACCGTAACGGAATTTTGCATTGACACCTCGGATTCGGTAGATGTCCAGATTTGGATGGCTCCGGACCGCCAGTCGTGGCCTCGCCGTCGCCGCGCTCGCTGTGCTCATCATCGGGGGCCTCGTTACCGACGGTCGGGTACGGACGACGGCGTTCGCGCTCGTCGCGGTGTGGCTCCTCCTCGGTTTCGTCGTGGTGGGCCTCGATCACGCACACGAAGCGGGGCGTCTCCCACACCACCTCACGTTTGCCGCCGTCTTCGTCGCGGGATGCGTCGGCGGGAGCCTCCTGTGGGAGACGACGACCGGCATACTGCCGGACCCCATCGCCGCCGGCATCGGCGTCGGCGTGTGGGTGGGGGGCTCTTGGGCCGGGAGCAAACCCGCATATCGTGGCCCGCTCGACCGTGTCCTCGACCGCGTCGGTGGACCGGGCGGATGACGACGCCACGGACGCGACCGCGGGAGGCTATCGACTGCGTGATCGTCGTCGATGTGTCCACGGAGCTGTAGGGGCGGAAGCTACGACCGTCGCCGTGAGAGAGATCCGACACGGGTATTCTTGAGGACTGCTCCGATACGTTACGACGGTGCCATCACACGTGCCCGCCGAGACGTCCCGAGCGGACTGGACGAGCCCGGACTACGTTGCGACCGTCGTCGGGGTCCTCGCCGTCGGCGCGCTCGTGTTCGTCGCCGCGCTCACTCGCTCCAGTCCGACGGTCGACGACGTGACGTTCGTGGTCTTGAGTATCACTATTCCAGTGACCCTCGCCTACGAACTCGCCCGGCGCTGGCGATGAGCGTCGGCCGTTCGTCCACGCCGGTATGAAACGCTGCAAGACCTCGCGTCCACAACTCGGTTGATATATGCGTGTCCACCCACCGACAGAGTGGCAAAGACATCGCGTGGGCAGCGTTGCGGCCGTCGCCAATCTCGTTCCGCTGGTCGGCGTCCTGGCCCTCGGCTGGAACGTCTACTCGCTGCTGGTGCTCTACTGGATCGAGGGACTGGTGACGGTGTTGCTGGCTGCAGCGAAGGCGCTGTTCGCCGAACGCGGCTCGCCGGGGCTCCCCGATATCGAGCCGCTCCACGAGCTTCGTGAGAAGCGTGGCGGCTGGCGTCCCCTTTCCCGGCTGCCCGCGGTCTATCCGCGGAACGTTCCGTTCGCGGCGTCGATACTCGGGTTCTGGACCGTCGCCGTCCTCCCGGCGAGCGTCCTCTACTGGCTGGCGGCGACGCCGGTGATACGCCCGTCGCGGTCCCTGCTCGTCGGTGGTGTCGGACTGGTGATCACACAGCTCCACGAGTTCCTGTCCGACTACCTCGCCGGACAGGAGTACGCCGACGTCTCCGCCCAAGAGATCCTGCGTGAACCCCTACAGCTCGGCCTCGTGACTCTCACGTTGGGTCTGCTCGCGAGCGCCGGCGACCGATCCGGTGGACTAGTCCTCCTCACTGGCATCGTCGTCGTCAAGACGACGACCTCGGTCTATCGGATCGTCACTGATCACACGGACCTCCCAGTGCCGTCCGTCCTCGACGGGGCGTTCGACGGAAGCCACGCCGAGCCACGTCCGGATATCGACACCCCGGACGGACCCGTTCGTGGACGGGTATCCGTCGACGCGGCACCCGTCCTGCTCGGCAGCCTCCCGATGATCGCGTTCGGGTTCGCTCACCGGTCCACGTTCGCTATCCTGATCGGGCTGGCGTTCGCCGCACTCACCGGTGGCTGGGTCTGGCTCGTCTTAGGGCAGTGTTCGTCCTCGTCGTCGCCAGTGTGCGTATCGGGAGCTACTACCTGCGGTACGGGACGATCGAGTATCGCCGGTACGAGGAGCAACTCGTGGCCTACGATACGGCACTCGGAGCCGTCCAGTGGACTGCCCCGGTGGACTCGGCGACGTTCTCGATCCGCAACGCAATCCCGGACCGACTGCTCGACACCGGCACGCTGGAGGTATCCGGGACCGATCCCGACGACCGTGACACTCAACTTGGCCCGGTTGCCGACCTCGGCGCAACGATCGAGAGGCTCGAACTCCCCGTAGCGGACCCCGCTCGCCCCGAGCGTGATTCGGCCGTCATCGCATCTGCCCTGTTGCTCGCACTCTTCTTTCTCGCTGTTCCCGCTGGTCTCGCCCTCAGCCCGAACGTCGACACCGCACAGCTGATCGGACTCGCCATCGGCGTTGGACCGATTTTTTTGCTGCCGGTCGTGCTCATGATCTGGGCGGCGCTCAGGCGAGTCTAGGCGCTGCCTATCGTATTTGCGATCACCCGGACCCATTCCTCGACGGGAACGGAAACATCGATCCGATTGGAATTCGCACTGTCAACTCAGACGGAACCGATCAGGTAGCGAGATTCGAACTGTCGACCCCGAGACGCGAATACGATACCCTATTCCCCGATAATGACGCCCACCGAGACTGACACTGGCGGTCAGGTCGTTACGTGGACGGCGTTCCCGGACCGCTCCACCGACCGATTTCGGCTCGTGGTATTGCATCTCGCTGCCGGTGTTCCCCTGATCATGGGGCTCGCTGTGTTGGTGCTACTCGCAGTTACTCTCGCGAACGGACTCGCCGTAGAAAACGTCGGACCTGCCATCCTCGTGGTCGTTCTCGCACTTATCGGTGGTCCTGCCTCGTTGGTGTATCTTCTGCTCGCAGTCGAGTACGGCTCCAAGCGCGAAGTGCAGAAGCTGATGCCGTCGATTGGGTGGTTTCGCCTTCGCTACATACCGGTTAGCCTGCTCGGTGGTGGTATCCTGTTCTTGTCGTTGGGAATCCAGCCCGGACTCCTGCTCGTGTATCTGATCGGACTCATCGTCTGCAAGACGGCTGTCGACCTTCGGTATACGATCGGTCGGATAGATCCGGACACGGCAAGCCTCCAGCAGGTACGCGGTGCAGCAGCCGCGGAATACGCTGATGACGCGGGGCTGGACACAAGCGACAGGCGGGTGCGGACGTTCGATCTCTCGCCGCTCAAGTGTGTCTACCAGCGACAAATAGACGATTACACCGTCTTCATCCCCCGATATCGGCCCCGAGGACGGTGGGGTCGACCGCTCGTACTCGTCGTCCCGAACGACACCGCCACCGAGGTCAGGAGAGCTCTCGATACCGTGACCCGGACAAGCGACTGGACGTCCGGCACTGGATTGGACCGGGCAGTTCAGAATCGTCCTCGGGGGTCTCGGGGTACTCTTTCTCGGAGCGACGGGAGGATTCGCCGTTGTCGGGGGTGACGCTCTGCCCATCGTTGCCTATGTGGTCGCAACTCTCGGGCTGTTGGGGGCGGCAATGGTGTTACTCGCGTTGCGCGGATGAGCGGCCGGAACAGCGTGTTCAGTATATCCTATATTCGGAGAATTAGTGAGCGTGGGTCAGCAGTTTCAACGTAGAACACATACAGCCTCCATGCTGATTACAATCTCTGGGTTCAGAAGCCGTCATCTGACAATCTTCGAGGAAGTTGCTCTGAACGGGCTAAACGTAGGACACGAATCTTGCACGCCGCCTCGTCTGTCACTCGATTTCGGAAAGCGAGTCGTACTCGCTCCAGCACTCACAAATTAAATCGTTGACAGACGTGATTTCGTCGGGTAGGTCGCTGAGTGACATCCCGCCACCTACCCGTTCACACTCATCGGCGTGCACAGAGAAATCCCCACGTGCCTTGACATCCTCCTCCGCGTAAACGCAGAGGAATCGAGCGGTGGGAGTTTCAGGTTCGCAGTCCAATCACCGGACTACCAGCCCTTTCCGGCACGGGTAGTCCCACAACGTTGGACTAGTGGATTGCTTCCCACCGTGTCGGCTTCATCGCCCCCCTAAAGGCGGGTGTGTTCGCGTTTTAATCTCTATAAAATCGGTAGGACGACTCCCTTGGTGTCACCAGGCAGTGATCTGGGCACCCGTAAAAAATGGGTAATGGTGGGTAAGACTGATATAGGCGTGGGCAATAGTGGGTTACAGGATGAAAGTCGACGCCGACAAACTCCAGACGAACGAGACTGACAACCGGGGGCGGGTGTATCTCGGGACTGAGTACGCGAACAAGCGCGTCACAGTGGCTGTCGTCGAGGTCGAGTCCAAGACTCCCGACGAGGAGGAACTAGCCGCTGCGTATCGTGAGGCATCGGAGAGCGCTAGTGAACTTGCCGACGAGTGGGACGGGGCGTCGGACGAGGCGTGGTCGGGACTTGATGAATGAGCGACGACACCGAGATTCGGCGCGGTGATGTCGTTATAGTTCGACTCGATCCTGCCGAGGGCCACGAAATGCGGAAAACACGGCCTGCGGTGGTGGTCCAGAACGATGTCGGGAACAAGAACTCTAATACCACAATCGTCGCACCTGCGACGGGAACGTACCGAGGCTATCCCTTCGAGGTACTCGTGGAAGCGTCTGGCTCACCGTTCGAGAAAGACTCCTCCGTGCGGCTTGATCAGATTCGAGTCGTGTCTGTCGAGAAGCGAATCCATTCGGTGGCTGGCAGTCTCGCCGACTCGACAATGGGCGAGGTCGACGACGCGCTCAAATTGAGTCTCGGACTCGACTGATCCGGAAACGTTTTGCGAAGAGACCAGTGTCACTGTTTATCCTCAACGCTCGGGTGTGACTCGCTAGGCGCGTGTTTGCGCCAGGATTCCGTGTCCTCTGTGCCAAGCTGCTCGTTGAACAGTGCAGTCGCCCGTTCGTAGCCGCTGTTTCCGTCGAGTCGCTCGGTGTCGTCGGTCACCGCCCAGTACGTCGCCTTGTGTTCGACCAGACCACGGTCCTTCAACCGTGAGAGCGCAGTGCTGACCGCCCCCTCGTCGACGCCGATTTGGGAAGCTATTTCGCGGGCCTTGAATGCACGGTCGCCGTTAGCGGCGAGAAATCCAAGGACCTGATCTGGGACCGAAAGCTCCGCGAGTTCGTCCTCGGTCGTGTTCTCGAAGGTGTCTCGGTCAATAGACATCGTTGAATGAAGGTACGTTATCCGCTGTAAAGAGTGTTAAGAGTGAAAGCTATGAAAATTTTGAAGAAGAAATCGTTGATCGTACGCGGTTCCAGAACCGTATGCATTGAGACGACCGGTCTCAACTTTTGTTCTGTGGGGAAGTTAGACTACAGTGGGTTTAGCGAGGCTGTGATGCGTGAATTTGACCGATGCGATCGTAGAAACTACCTCAGATCACTCTCCAAGCGGCCATTCTTGTCACACTTCCGATCGTATGGGTGGATACTCGAGACTTCCAATAGTGTAGCCACTCAGACGGCGCGCTAACCCAGACAGAGTGCCTATCTACCCGATTCCAGTCTCCTTCTTCAGCAGCGTCAGCGTATTGTCGGCCGTCACGATCGGCGAATGTTCATATTCACCGGTCAACTCAAGCTGCACCAACAAATCGACTGCTCGCCAAATCGAGTACAGCAGACACGCAAACGCGAAATAAAAGAATCGAAGGCCGAAATTCTTCGACGTAGTGGCGGCCGTGAATCGCTTTATCGATCTGTAGCCACTCTCGATTTCCCACCTGTAGCCGTACTCGGTGAGGTGGCCACTGGCCCCATTCGTCATGAACACCGAATATTGCCGGTGATCGTCGTGCTCAGAGTCTTTTTTCCGGCGGTAGATCAGCGTCGTCTCGTGCCACTCGTTCTTCCCAAGATGGAGTTTGCGGTCGGTCTCGTACCGGTCTTGATCGCGCTGGAGCAATCGTTTTGCCTGGGCTTTCTCGCTAGTCTGCATCCGCTTCGGCACGACGTAGGAGAGCCCACGTCGGCTGACCATCTCCAGAACGTGTTGACTATCGAACTCCCGGTCCATCAGGACGTTATCGACGTGAACGAGCTCTTCAGCCGAATCGAGCAAGTCCTCAACGATCTCCTTGCGTGACTCCCCTTTTCGTACCGGGCGGGCATCAAGGACGAGCGGAACTGCATTGCCGACCAACTGCACCGTCGCCCACTGGTAGGCGTACTCGTCGGTCTTCTCTTTCGTCCCGATGATCTCGTCCTCATGGCCCGTTCTATCTCCCGTGAAGGGATCTGCTTCGGTGATGTCGATCGCGATGATCCCGGCTCGGAAGAACTCCTCCGTCTCCGCGACTTCTTCCAGCAGTTGAGTCACCGCCTGTCGGTACATCTGGCGAATCTGTGCGATCGACAGGTCACGAAGATGCTCTCGGTGGGCATGTCCTAGCGGTGTCCGGTCACGCGTCGACTCGTAGACGAAGCTGCGAGCCCCCTCGTTGGCAGCCAGCCCCTCGCGAAGTCCGAGATACGTTTGTAAGTCCCAGTACGCGTTCTCGTGGATCTCACAGCCCTCGCCACGGTCCAGCGAGAATGCTGGAAAGACAACGCGACTGACGTGATCGCTGATCTTCGCTGCTTCTTCCAAAACAGTCTGGTCGTTCCGATCGGTCTCAACAGACTCGTCGTCATGGTACTGGAGCTTCTGTTCCGGGTCACGGGGAACCGCGACACCTGCGTTCTGGGCTTTGATGAGGATCGTTCGAGCCGCCGTCTCGACTGTCTCACAGAGGTCGGCACTGAAGCGCTTGTTCCAACTCCGCCAGAGTGTGGACTGATCGGGGATGGTATCGAACCCGAGCGAGCGACGGGTTTCTGAGTGCTGCCGGAGATGGTCGACGACCGCTGTTTCGTGGTCCCAGCCGTACACTTCTTTCAGCAGGAATGCCCTGAAGAGCTGTGGCATCTCATATCGAGTTGGACCGGAATATTGGTCGTGAGGATTGAACTCCACGTAGGAAAGTGGATACTGACAGACGAACGCCTCGACCGAGTCGTGAGCGCTGTGTTCAGAACCAGATTCCCGAGACGGTCCGGAAATCCTCACTGAGCGCCGTCAGTGAGCTCTGGTCGTACAGTGGAGTCGACTCGTACGCTGGCCAGTCAACGTGCTGACGGCGGGCGATTCGTCGGAAGACACTGCGTTGAGACTCGTAAGTCGCAACCACTGCCGAAAGGTAGCCCAGACACATTCAAGAGTTCGTCTACAAAAACTCGCGACTCTGCGCTCACCATTCGGGAAGGTCCCAGTACCGTCGTTGAGATGGCCGACCCTTGCGGCGCCCGTGCCAACGCCCGGTTCGATGAGATCGAGGGGACGTTTCATCGTACTGGATTCGACGGTTCCGAGCGCGATTCTGGATCGGTCGAGAGCGTCGAGGGGCCGGAGACGAACACCAGCGCGACCGAGATTAGTCCGAGCCCGACAATCAAGACAGCCAGTGACTGATTGCCGGTTTCAAGCAATCCCGACCACCCGAGTGCGCCGTTAAATGCACCATGAGCGAGGACTACGACCGGGACGCTACCGCCAGCACTGTTGAATAGCCACGCGAATATGATTGCGAGCGTTAGGCCCATCACGGCAAACGGAACGAACGAGAACTCCGACTGGGACGTTCCCGGAAGTACGAACAGCGGGAGATGCCACACCACCCACATGACCGCGACGATACCGCTTGCGACAAGCGCGTTATGCCGTTTCTGAAGACGCGCCTGGGCGAACCCGCGCCACCCGGGTTCTTCGAGTCCACCGAGCACGAGGCCGATCAAGATGGCACCAGGAAGGGTGGTGAGTGGGTGGAGTCCAGTGAGTCGAAACTGACCGTCGGAGAGTACCGAGTCAATGGCGACGAGGGTGACGAGACCGACGAGTGGGCCCCCAATCGAGACAACATACCAGACAGGTGAGACACGCCAGCGGAACAAACGGTCTCGGAACCCGTCAAACGAACCGACGAGCAGGGCGACGATCACTCCTGCAACTAGCGGCCCCAATCTGCCGATCAGGAACAGAAGGGTACCGACGGGTCCCATCGGGTCGGGTTGGAGGTACTGCAACCCCCACGCCACCCAAGAAAACGTGTACGCGGTGGCAGCGTACGCGGGGATCGGGTACCGGCGCGCGAACGTCGAAATCCGGGACATGAGTTGTTCACCCAGCGACCGGTGGTCGGAAGTCGCTCGTTCGATGGTCGTGTGCCCACCGGTAGTATCCCCAGACCCCGATTGCGACAGGGCCAGCCACGGCGAGGAGCAAAAGGAACTGGATATCTGCCGATCCCTCGGAAGCATACCGAACGTTAGCCACGATCGGCGCGAAGTTGTACGCACCGTGCAGCAGTCCGACAAATATCACGTTCCGGGTCGTCTCGTAGAGGACTCCAAAGACGAGCCCTGCCACGAGCAACAGAAGGAGATTCACGGGGAGCTGGGAGACATCGAGTCCGGCGACTAAGAGTCGCTGCGGGACGTGCCAGAGGGCAAACAACACTGCGGCGACGACGATCGCGAGGGCTTTCCTGAAGCGGCTCTGTCCACCGCCGAGGAGCGCAATCAGTTTGGTTTGCAGGTAGGCTCGGGCGACCAGTTCCTCGGCGATTCCAACGAAGACCCAGTTGATGAGGGCATATACGATGATCAAGATGGGTGTTAGATCTGAGTAGCTCCACGAGAGCTGGCCCCCGGTTACGACTGCGACCAAGAGGAGAAGCACGTTCAGCACGATGATGATGCCGGCGAACCAGACCGTCCCCGACCGAGCGTGCGGCCACGAGAAGCCGACGCCCCGAGCACGGATGCCTTCCAAGCGGAGGACGCCGTACCCGACACCCAGCATGATCGCCCCGGGAAACACGTTGAGGACGACCCGCCACGGATCGGTCGATGACAACCCGAACACTTGCTGGAGTGTCGGTGTGACGTAGGCGGTCCAGCCAGCGAGGAAGATCGCCATGAACGCGATAAACGCCCCCAGAAGCGTGAGCCCGCCTCGGAACGCGAGAGGTTCGACGTTGTGTGAATCCAGACCAGTGTTTTTCATCAGAAACACCCCCACTAACGTGCTTATTGCTCTCTCGGAGTGCCCGATTCACGGCTCGTCGACTGTGCGTTCGAGTAGAGGTACGCGCCCACGTAGCCGCCGACCGCGCTCAATCCGATGATCCAGGCGAACAGCAGCGGGAACATGACCAACAGGATAATGGCGAGTTCCACGCCTCCGGGAACCCCCAGCGCCGATGGCTGCAAAAGGAAGAGCCCGAAGCCCAGAACGAGCACGAGGAGTATCGGGACAACCGCAATCCCGCCGGAGATGGCACCGGTCTTCGCACCGCGCTTCGGAGGTACCTTCTGTAGATAGCCCGCAATCCCCCCACCGAGCAGTGCGGAGAAGCCCGTGAACGAGAGGACGATCGTTACCACTGCGCCGATGGCTGCATTCTTGAGTTCGCTTCGTTCGACCATGCTAGATGATCGAACTGGCAACAAAATAGAGTGCACTCCCTGTTCCAGTGGGCTGAGAACCGCCTTCTGAACTAATATAATTTGGATTTACATATCCATACGTGATGGCCTCGAATCCCGCCTCCAGCCAGTCATCGGGAGCCGCTGAGTCTACGCTCTCTACGACCATTCGGCGAAGCCTCGGTGCTCCTCTCCAGGTACAGACGTACAAGAACCTCCTGTATCTCGCCCTCGCGTTCCCGCTCGGACTCGTGTACTTCGTCAGTCTCGTCTTCGGCGTGGCGCTCGGCGTGGGGTTGCTTATCACGTGGATCGGGCTGCCGATTCTCCTCGTGACGCTCTTTGCTGCGACGGCTGTCGCTGGCTTCGAAGCCGCGCTGGCCAGATATCTCGGTGACGTGAACGCCTCGGTACCGACGTTCCTCGCAGAGTTCGATGTCTCTGACGGACTCGTCTTCCCGGGGAACGGGTTCGTCGACGCTGTCAAACGACTCGTAACGGCCCGAACAACCTGGACGAGTGTCGTCCTCGTCCTCGCGAAGTTCGGGTTCGGACTGCTCTCGTTCGTCGCACTCACCGTCAGTGGTGCGGTTACGGGTGCGTTCCTGGCAGCCCCGTTCATCTACGACGATCCGGACGTGGTCCTCGGGATCAGTGGGATGGTCGTCGACGGCGACTACACCGTTGGGCCGTGGGTCGTCGACACGTTCCCGGAGGCACTCGTGGCTTCCGTCGTCGGTGTTGTGTTCCTGTTTGTCGCGCTCAACCTCCTGAACAGCCTCGCCCGATTCCACGCCCGGTACACCGCCAACCTCCTCCAGGTAGACGACGAGGGGTTGTGAACTATCATGCGTAGTCTACATTCGGTTCGCAAGCGGATTGAGGAGCATCGGGTCCTCGCGTTCTTCGTCGGTGCCTACGCGATCACCTGGGGGATCTGGTTTCCGGTACTGACTGCGATCGATCGAGGGTGGATGGCGTATAACACGACCGCTATCCTCGTGCTCGTCGCCGGGAGTTTCGGACCGCCCATCTCGGCCGCCATCGTGACGTACCTGACTGGCGGGAGCCTGAAGAGCTGGTTCTCACAGGCACTTCGGTGGCGCGTCGCACCGCGCTGGTGGCTCGCCGCACTCGGCCTCCCGCTGGTTCTGTACGCCCTCATGGCAGGGGTCCACCTCCTGCTCGGTGGAGAATTGAACTGGGGCGAGGTCAATCCGCTCGCGTCCATCCCGCTGGCGTATCTGAACATTTTCATCTGGGGCGGGGGCAACGAGGAACTCGGCTGGCGGGGGTTCGCGCTTCCCTACCTGCAAGAGCGATACAGCGCCCTCGTCTCGAGTCTCATCATCGGCGTCGTCTGGGCTGTCTGGCACGCACCTGCTGGTATCATCGAACGCGGCGTCACCGGCTGGGCGGTCGACCTGCCCATCTACGCGGTCATCGTGATCGGCATCTCGATCGTCGCGACCCTGCTGTACAATAGCACCAGGGGCAGCGTCCTGCTCACGATGGTGTTCCACGCCGGCGTGAACGCAGGACAGGGACTCTACCCCGTCGAGGGGATATTCACGCCGACCGGCGAACTCGCCCGCTTCGTGGCGTGGGCGGTCCTCGTCGGCGTGCTCTTGCTGGCGTTCGGCTGGCGGAGCCTCGCTCGTGGTGACGTCGCCGGCGCCGCACAGGCGGGGGCACGTGTCCCGGATGGCGACGAAGCGAGACGCCCACACCTGACGGACTAACACCATGACACTATATTCCACCTCCCGATCCGCCGACGGGGAATCGTCGATCGAGTTCGAGCGACGGTTGGGACCACCGGCGCTGTTGCTCGGTGTGACGGGGCTGATCATCGTGGTCGTCCCACTCGCGATCTACCCACACCTCGAGAGCCGGTTCGGCTTCTTCGTCGTCCTGTCGGCGACGTTCGCCGTCATCGCTGGGGTAGGCTGGATCGCTCTCCGGCTCGACGGGGTCACCGCTCGGGCCGTGGGGCTCGGTCGGGAGCACATCCTCCCGGGCGTACTCGCCGTCCTCGGGCTCTACGTGCTGCTCAACGCCGTCGGTGCCGGAACGGTGTTGGTCTCCGGTGAGGCCATCAGCATCGAACTCTCGGACGAATACGCGTCGGCCGGGATGTGGGCTGTCGCCGGGATCGCGTATCTCGCGTTCAACGGGATGGCCGAGGAATTCGCGTTCCGGGGCTACCTCCAGAACAAGGTCATCGCGCTATTCGGTGGCAGTAACAATCGAATCAGAACGGCCGGCGCGATCTTCGCCGGTGTGTTGCTGTTTGCCCTCATCCACATCCCCCAGCGGGTCTTGATCGGCGGCGTCACGTCGCCGGTTGCCATCGCCCAGTCGTTACTGGGGATCGTCCTTCTGGGGCTCGTCCTCGGGGTGCTCTACGAGTACACACGCAACGTCGTGTTCGTCGGCGTCCTGCACGGGACGTTCAACTGGCAGCCGATCGTCGTGGCAGGGGCCCCAGTTTCCGAACTCGCGTTGGTCGTGGGCATTCCGGTTCTCGTCCTCACGGCATGGTACTACCGGCGGTGGGCGAGCGGGAAGAACGCCCCCGAGTTCTCCCCGCAACGGCAACTAGGGGTGAGTCGATGACCACCTGGCAGGACGGAGCGCTGAGGATTGGGGCATGGAGGGAACCGTCGTCCACTCGTTCGGCAGCGCATCGCGTATCGCACGGCAAGATGCTTCGCAGTTTCACCATCACCTCATGAATTCAACCCACACTCACGACACACCGACGTCCGAAGAAGTGCATACTGCTCGCCGGGGGCTCCTCCTCTATTTCGGTGTGGTCCTCCTGGTATCGGTCCCGCTCCTGTATCTGATCATCAGTGCTGGGACCCCCATCGAACAGCAACTCGAGTACATCCTCCCACTCATGTGGACGCCAGCAATCGCCTCGGTCGTCGCACGCGTCGGAAACGGCGAGGGGTTCGATGACCTGTCGTTCCGACTGAGGCGTCGCCAGGTGGTCGTTCGGGTACTCCAGGCGATACTGTTCCCGTTCGTCGTCGGCGCCATCGCGTACGGTGCAGCCTGGGGAGTCGGTCTCGTCGAGTTTGCTGCTCCGGTAGGAACGTCGGACCCGCTGTCGGCATTCGCTGGCGACCTGCTCTTTGCCGCGACGATCGGAGCAGTCGTCGGTGTTATCTCAGCAGCAGGCGAGGAGATCGGATGGCGGGGATACATGACCTCTCGGCTGGTCACCGCCGGGGTACCAGCCCCGATTCTGACGGGGGGCGTTCTATGGGGCTGCTGGCACGTCCCCGCGATTCTGACTGGACAGTACGCTGCGGGACGCTCCCGGATGCTCTCGGCGGTCTTGTTCGTCGTCGTGGCCGTGTCACTGACAGTGCTCTGGTCGGCGTGGACGCTGGAAACCGGGAGTATTTGGCCGGCGATACTGGGTCACTCCGCGTGGAACGCCGTCATTCAGGGGCCGTTCGACACGTTTTCGAGCGGTGCGCTGGCGACGACGTGGGTCGGCGAGTCCGGACTGCTCGTCGTCGCTGCGACGATCATCGTCGTTGTCGTATTCACCTCCGATCGAGTTACCAATCGACTCGAATTCTTGTCGAGTCCCTCTCACTGAGCCCATCGATTCCGTGTAGCAGCACGTGGGGACTATGGTTCCGACTCTCGGGAGTGTACTCACGAGCGTCGAATCCGGGTCACAGTGAGACGCGTCCGTCGTGACCAGTTGCCGAGCGACCGAGGAGACCGGGGTCAGTCGGTCGCGGGACCCGTCGTCTGTGGCCGAAAGTCCGTCGGCCGTGCGTCCCTGGCCCACCGCCGGTAGAGCAGAAGGGCGACGATGGCCAGCGGATAGACCAGCAGCGAGAGATCGGTCATCGGCTCCCCGGTCTCGCCGACCACGAAGACGGGATTGAGGTCGAACGTGCCGTGGAGGAGCCCGACGAACACGATATTTCGGCTGAGTTCGTAGAGCGTTCCGAGGACGACCGTATAAATCGTTATCGCCAGAAGTGACAGGAGTATCTCCGGACCCACAATCCCTCTGACGACAACCATCTGCGGGATGTGCCAGAGCGCGAAGAGCGCGGAGGCACCCAGGATACCGACCGCCATGCGGACGCGGTCGGTTCCGCCACCGAGCATGGCGACGACCTTGTTCTGGAGGTAGCCCCGGAAGGCGAACTCCTCGGCGATGCCGACGAATATCCACAGCGTGACTGCCATCCCGACGACT
The DNA here is from genome assembly GCF_032113415.1 of Halobellus marinus. Lineage (NCBI taxonomy): Archaea > Methanobacteriati > Methanobacteriota > Halobacteria > Halobacteriales > Haloferacaceae > Halobellus > Halobellus marinus. The sequence goes on along the minus strand of NZ_CP134948.1, from coordinate 140,297 downwards.
TGGCTGGCTGGAGCACCCACCGGGAGACCGTTCGTCGGACTCGCGGGCAACCCCAGCGCCACCGCATCGCCGCGGAACACCAGGAGCGCGTACGAAGCCACGTTGATGACGAGCCAGATGGCGACAACCAGGACGACGCCCGAAACCACGCGTTCACGATCGAGTCCGACGTCCGCTACAGAGACTCCTTCCCACCGGAGCACTCCCCATGCAAACACCGCGACACTCGTGATTGCCGTTGCGGTAAAGAGCCTGCTCCAGAACGGTGTCCGTGGCAACCGCGGATCGGCCAGGAGAAACATCACAGGCACGGCAAGCGTGGAAACGAGAAAGAACACGAGAACAGGCCGGAGTGAGGGCGAAAACGACAGTTGTGTAGCTGTCGATGGCTCGTTCCAGGTGCTGCTGGGGGAGTCTGTCAGTGAGTTATCCAGGGAGGTCATATCCAGAGATAGTGTAGCTTCGCTACTAAATCGCGGCTACAGGTCCCGACTTCTGAGAACACGATACGGAGCGGTACCATTCGGCAGGCCGCGTCTACATGAACATCGGGTCCGCACTCTCGGATGGTTCCTTTCGAGATCGGCAAGCAGTGGTATCGAGAAGTCGTTGTATGTCCGCAATTTCAGAGATACGGTGCGATACCACTGTATACGCCGACCAAGATGATCGCGTCGTAGAGTCCGTGAATGAGGATCGGGATCAGCAGATTCTCTGTGTACTCGTAGACAGCCCCGATGATGGCTCCGATGACCACGATGAGCCCGAGATTGAACAGAACACCGGGCGCGAGGAGACTCACGTTTCCGAGGAGGTAGTTGGGTATGTGCACTGCGGCAAACAGGAGTGACGCGAGGGCGATTGCCCCGGTGGGCCCGAAAGCGCGACGCAATCGGCCCTGAATCGCACCACGATAGAAGAGTTCTTCGCCCGGACCGACGAAGACGATCGCGACGACTGCCATCGCAAGGAGCACCCACGGCTCTGCAGCCCCGGCTTGAGCGAGCGCGTCAGGTGGGTTCTCGAGTCCTGTCGCTGAATAGACGAGGGTCTGTAGTCCATATACGACGAACATCATGACGAGCCCTCCAACCAGCCACTGGACGCCGTTCTTCGAGGGCTTACGGAACGGAATCCCGTCGAGCCGGCGAGTCAGATACACTGCCCCGATACCGATCAGTGCGAGTTGATTGAAGACCACGATTACGACGATCGCCGTCGGGTCAGCGAGCGTGAGTCCGACCGCGGACAGAATTGCTGCGCCGATAACACCAGTAAGCAGCGATTGGCCCACGATGGCAACGAACAGGAGTCCGAGCGCGACGAGCACAGCGAGAAGTCGAGGGTCAAACCGTTGGAATCGACCTTCTCTGTGTGGTTCGGTGGTGCTTTCAGTGGACATATATGAACATATGTTATAATATCCGTAAAGTATCAGGATCAATCTCGGCGGCTGGGAACGGAGTACCTACGCGGCCCTCTCGGATGGACACTGACACGACTAGAGAACAGATCGCGGTCCCACTTGTTCAGTAGGACTACTGGTGGCCTCCGGACCGTGCTCATTACGGGGATCCCACACGACGAAGACGACTCCTGCTTGAGGCGGCGGTTCAAACAGCCATCCGTCTGATGGCAGATGATGGGATGGCTACCACTAGACCTGACCACAAGGAAGTCGAAGACCGTATGCATTGAGACGGCCAGTCTCAACTACCAGCGTACGAGTGAGCCGCTCACAGGGCCTAGGGACGACCGACCGACGACCAGGGGGGTGCTAACGCTACATCCCTCCGCTGTTGTCGCTGTTGCCTGTGCCTGTCTTACCTATCTCGCCGGTTTTGGACGCCTGCCCACCAGCTACACGGCCGAACTCTGAGAGTGTGTGGTTCGGGTTCTGATTGGGGCCGCCCGAGCCGATCATCGGCTGCGATGCCCGGCGACCCATAGAGTGTGCGAGATACGAGTTCCCACCGACACCACCGACCATTGCGGCTCCACCGGTCTTCGTCGCGAACTTCGCGCCCTTATAGACGGGGCGAGTCCCAGCCTTTCCAGCTCGGCCTACGCTTCTGGCTGTATCCACGCGTCCCTTCTTTTTCTGAATGCTGTCGATCTGGGACTGCGCCGCTTCGACCTCTTGGCCGGCGTCATGCTGCTCGGTCTTCACGGACTTGAACTTCTGTGTGAGGTTGGCAGAGCGGGAAACCCCGTCCGTTCCCATATAGCTCATCTTCACGTCATTCGTGAGGGGGTCGGTCTTGAACTTCGGCGTTTGTCCTTCGACGGGCTCGGCGTCGAGGATCCCCTGCTCTTTCGCCTCGGCCATATCCATGTCGCGCGACGCCATTGAGTTCTGGAGGAACTTGGCCTGCGAAGCGGCCGCCTGTTCATCCTGTTGCGCCTCGTCCAGAGAGGATCTGGCCTCGCTAAGCTTCTGTGTCGTCCCGACGTGATCGAATTTCTGGGCTGCCTTCTTACCAGCGGTCTTCTTCGCTTGCCCTACCATACCCTTCGCTCGGGTCGTCATCCGACTTGCTAAGCCTGACCCACCTGCACCCACGTTCGCACTTCCGGCGCCTCCGGCACCTGCACTCGAGGCAGACGCAGACGCGCTACCGCCCGATGCACCTCCAGCAGTTCCACCGGCCGCCGCGCCACTACCGCCGCTACCGCCTGCTGCACTGCCGGCCGCGGACGCACCGCCGCCTGCTGCACCGACAACGGCGCCACCGACGGCCGCCGTGACAGCCATCGTCGTGACCGCAGCGGCTTCACCAGCCCCGATGGGCTGGCCTGCCCACGAAATGAGCTTCCAGATTGTCACGATGAGCAGGACCGGGAAGATCAGCATTAGCGCAAGTTCGGCAAAAAGAAGGCCGGCATTCCCAATAAGGCCAGTCTTTGCGGTCTGGAGAATCGCGCCGGCCTCGATGACCTGGAACGTCAGCACAATAATGGCGATTACAGGTCCAGCCAACAGAGAAAACACACCCATCCGCGTGAACGTCGCGCCGACGCTGCCGACGGACTTCAGCGGGCCTCGTCCTGCAAACCAGACAACCGCGAAGAACGGCGTCCCGATGTAGGCCATCCAAACCATAAACCAGCGCAGGAGCAGAAAGAATATCGACAGTATTAGCGCCAGGACTGCGAGAATCGCAGCGACTACCGAGACGATGAACTTCAGCGCCCACACGCCGGCTGTAGTGGAGCCTCCAAGAAGCCCGTTCCCGTATCCGTAGTTCACACCCGGAGCACTTGGGTCAAGATCTAGGATGGCGACCGTTACAGCGTTTGTTGCATCAATCGCGAACCCCACGCCGGCTGGGAGATGCCAATAAACAGCAAGATCCATTCGTCTTTAGCTAAGACTCACACCTCGGTTGTGTAGCGGTAGCGAGCGTCTCCTGTAAGATCGGTCGTTGTTGGTGGATCTTCTGAGCATCCTCGATCAGCCGCTCCAGCAACGGCGGTGGCGAGTAGCCAAGGTACTCTCCGAGTTCGTGGAGGATGAGCTGGGCGTGCGACCGGAAGGTCGCCGCCCAGCGTTCCGGCGGAAACACGATCTCGTCGTCGGCCTGCTCGGTGACCAGATCCAACAGCTCACGACTCACCAGCAGTGACAGCAACGCCGCATACAGCAGAATTTTCACCACATCCGGGTCGCTTGTGTCGAACTCGTCCAACTCGTACTGCGTCTTCAGTTCACGAAACAGCGTTTCTACCTCCCACCGACACCGATACAACGTTGCTAAATCCGCCGGGAAAAACTCCTCTCTCGGCAGATTCGTGATGTACAGGTGGTAGTCGTCGGCGTCCTCGTCGCGGACGCCGACGACGCGGAATCGCTTCGTATCCAGCGAGCGCGTTCCCTCGTACTGGCCCCGCTTGAACTCCGCTTCGACCTCTACGTCGATGTACTTCCGCGAGAGATCATCGACCACATCGTGGATCTGCTTACCCTCCAAGGGAATGGCGCGCCCGCGCCATTCCCGCAATTCCTCCGTTATCAGCGGATTCGCGTTCTCTTTCAGCCGACTCACGAAGTAGCCGTCGTTCTCATCGATCAACGCGAAGCGGCGGTACTTGAAGTACGCTCGATCGAACAGAACGAGCCGTTCTTGTAGCCACGATCCCGTCTTGAACAGCGTGCTGTCGTGCGTTTTCTCGTCCGTCACGTCGATCCGTTCAATCGTCTCATCGGTGGCGTTGTGGAGCAGGTGGAGCTTCGCTCCAGCCTGCTCCTCGTGACGGGCTTGGAACTCATCAGAAAGGAACTCGTGTAACCGCAATACCGTTCCATCGGCGATCATCACGTCCCTGAATCGGTCGATATCAGCGTCAACGGTGTCGGGAACAGCGACCTCGTCGAGACCATGCTCGACGAGGTCGCGGAGGTACTCCGCCAGCGTTGGTGTCAACCGGTGATAGAAGCCACCGGGAGAGATCGTTTCATCAGCTGTTGAGTTGTAGCAGCGTCTGAACCCGGCGAGTGTTCGGCTCTCGCCTGCGGCGAAGCCGAACACGAGCGCCCACACGAGAACGGGAATCTGAAGCTTCCCCTCACGCTCGACCACGCCGAGTTCCTCGGCGTGCTCTTCGAGGAACTCGGAGGGAAACAGTGTAGTGAGCCGACGCATAATTCTCGATGAGGAGGCGTCTTGGTACACACTTGCCGCCTCCTCATTCCTCTCGAAAAGAAGCCTCGATAAGCCGCTGCTGTCACGCGGTTTCTCTCTTAGCTAAAGACGGATGCAGCAAGATCATCACGACACGGACGACGAGGTCCAACAACCCGGATTCACGATCTTCGCTGAACGGCCACGCGATGAGCGCGAGCGCGATCATTATCGGAAGCAAGACGAGCGATATCTCGAATATTCCAGTCCACGCGTTGGCCGCCGTCGCTGATTCATATGGGTTCGGGATCTTCAACAGACCCTTGATGAGTTCGTCCGTCAGTGCGGTCGACACTTCGATCGCAATCGCTTCGGCCAAGTCCGCAAAGAACCCGAAAATCGCCTCCGCTATCGCCTCGGGAATGTCACCCAGCCCGAGTTGGAGCGGGACGAACGTCATCAGCAGGAGAGGTTCGACCGGTATCGCCATCGCCATTAACGGTCACCAGAATCGGATGTCAAGGAGTTCGTCGTGTCGTCGTCAGCGATACTCTCGGGCTGTTCCTGCGTCGTTCTGTCTTCTGCGAACGCACTCGACAGTTCCATGTCCAGCTCCCGATTCGACACCGGAGGCATTTCGGACGTCTCAAAATCGGGCTCCGCATTGGGATCAGCTTCACCGGGGCGCATCGGTCCCTCGATTTCCTCAATGTAGTCCCACGGGTCGAGATTGTCGTCGATCATATAGTGCTCGAAGTCACCGGAATGGATCTCGAGACGGCGGCGCCCGTGCTTTGTCGTCGACAGCAAACATCCGGAGTATCCGGACTCCTGTCCACGTGGAGCCGATTGGAGGTACTTCACCTCAGCCGGAGAAAGATCGAAGTACTCCTTCGTCGCGTCCGACACAGACTGTGCATAGAACAAGAGCTTGATGTCGCAGTTCTCATAGATTTCGCGGCGAGCGTCCGTCCGCATGAACTCGTGAGCCGTCTGACTCATCAGGGTGAGGCCCGCGTCGTAGTGGCGTGCGTGCCTGATGAAGAGATTGATGAGATCCCGCGTCGATTCACGCCCCAGTAGGTAGTGGGCCTCATCGAAGGTCACGTCGAAGCGATCTGGCGACCGTTTGGCCTCGAGGTACGCCCACTGGAGCATCGCATGGAGGATCAGCGGCATCTCGCCTGTATCGGCAAACGAACTCATGTCCATCACGACGAGACGCGAGTTCAGTTCGAGGTTTGTTTGGCCGTTCAGGTTCGCGTTGATACCACCTGGCTTGAACGACTCGAACTTTGGTTCCAGCGCCTTCGCGACCTCCTGGTGCTTCTTCGAGGGCGTGATTACTGCCATCGGCACAGAAATGTGCGTCTCCGTGACTGGGTTGCCGTCCTCGTCGAGAATGTCCAACTCCTGGAAGTGCTCGAGCACTGCCTCGTCGACGAGGTCCGATTCGAGCGCCTGGATAAAACCGCCTTCTGTGATGATTTTCACACCCTGGATGAGATCGTCGATGATGGGTGATTCGTTCGCGTAGGTGTCGTACTCGCCAAGGATGATCCCCTTCGAGAGGTATGCGTAGTGCGTCGCTTGGATGAGCATACCCTCTTCCGCAGCAGGGAGCCCGCCACGGTCTTCGTAGTGGGTGTTCAGCATCTCTACCACGGAACGCACCGTGAGCGGGTAGGTGTCCTCGGACGCTCCAATCTCACCCGTGGGTGCTGAGATGTCCATCGGATTGACTTTCTGCGACCCACCAAAGCGGATGACCTCACCACCCAGTTTCTTCGCGAACTGTGGATAGTCATCACCCGCCGGGTCGAACAGGATGCACTGCACCGTGGGGTCAGTCAGCAGTCGGCGGTAGATTTCGAGTTTCCAGCGTAGGACTTCCCAGAGCCAGTTTTCCCCGAGATGGTCATCCCGAATCCGGAGTGGGCGTAGCGGTCGAGGATTACTGGACGCGATGTATCGTCGAAGCCCATCATGATGCCGTCTTCGTCGTAGATCGGCGGCTCGACGAGGTTGAACAGCGTCCCGAGAGCCTCAAGCTGGATGGGGTGGACGTTCTTGATTGTGTCCGTCGCGAGAGGGACAATAGTCCCATTACCCTCGATCTGTTGGTGGTGTAGTACCGTTGTCTCGACGTCCTGTTCCGCGAGAATGGTGTCAACACGCTCGCGCATCTCGTCGAGTTCCTCGTGCGAGTCCGCGGCAAGTTCCATGTAGATGGCGATGTCAAAGACCTTCGTTGTCCCGCGAATCACGTCTTGAAGAATCCGTAGGAGGTCCTCGCGCTCCAATTCCTCTTGGTGGGTGTCCGTCCGACCCTTTCGGGACTTGAGCGTGAGCGCCGTCGTGGTCTGCGTGTAGCGGCGCTGGAGTTGTTTACGTGTCTTTGCCGGGTCTCGTGGTGTAATGTGCAGCGAGAGGCGGAGGTTTACGTCCGCGATAGTAAGCGGTACGAGCCACCCGAGGTTGACTTTCCGAGGGAAGGCCGTGACGGTCATAATTTGCGTGACCTTCTCTTCACGGACTTGGAACTCAGGGTGGCGCTCCATTGCTCGCGGTGCGACCAGCTTCTTATCAAGCATCTCTCGCTCTTCGAGGGATTCCGTAGGAGAGACAAGCGGAACTTCTTCGGCCTGGAGCTGGTAGGCCGCCCACTCGATGTTCTTCCGGGTAGCTTCCCGATCGAGGAGTTCTAGGTATTCGAGTGCGACCTGGGTTTCCTTGCCGGAGAGATCGTCGATCGGAATACGTTCAGGCTCGTCTTCCTCGGGTTCGTTCTTTCCGAGGAGTTTCTCAAGGGGATTCATTTTGTAACCTCAGATTCATTTTCAGTCGTCCCGGGGTCCGTGGTGTCAGCGCCAGTATCAGCATCGGGGCCCTCTATTTCGACGCCGTTGGTGTCGACCTCGACAACACCGATATCAGTGTCACGACACTCATCGAGGTCAACGCCAGCGTCTTCATCGTCAGTGTCATCGACGGGGATGGAAGGAATGCCTGCGCCCCCACCGTCGGTCGCCACATCAGACGCGTCGGGGTCAGAAGCGACTACTAGGTTCGAGAGGTCCACCTTTTGTCGCGAACGTACCGCGAGGACGACAGCGATGAGCAGCGCGAAGATGCCCACCGCGTACACCTCAAGCGTGAACGTGGTCACGGCGGGATTTGAGTCCCAGTCTTGGGGATACGCTCCAAGGAACAGAGTGAGTGCATAGCCTGCCGCTGCGAGGCCGGCCACTGCGAGTCCCTTCGTTCTTCGCTCCGAAGGGAACAATACGACAAGACTCAGCACGAATCCTGGCAGACTCGCCGCAGCCGTCGCGAACGAAACGGTCCGAGCCAGCCAGTAGATGTCCGTACCGCGTTCGGCGATATTCATCGACCAGATGAACGTGCCGAGCGCCCCCACACTGAGTATGAGGCTTAGGAGGCCCAGAAACACACCCGCGTAGACCGCTCGCGGGACGACTGGGAGTGATCCGTGTCCAATAGGCCCGATATTACGAGCGTACCAGCTCAGGATACGCGATTCTGCGACGCGCTCAACGGAGTCCGGGTGTGCGTACCCACCATCACCAACCGCCGCCAGCGGGTCGGAATCAAATTCGGAATCTGGTTCGGGTTCGATTTCGGGATGTTCGTCGGAAGCGCGATCGAACTCGTAGTCACCATCCTCATTCGCCTCGGCCTGTGCCGCTTCTTCGGGAGTATAGGCTGCGTTGGCGACCTCCTGTGCCCTATCGGCCGGGAGTGAGAAGCTACCTTGCTCGAACGAGATAGGTGGCTTCTCTCCGTGATAGACTTCGTAGAGGACCTCAAGGACAGCCGGGCGAGTGTCCAGAATCTCGGCTTCCACCTGCGTCTGGGGGAGCTTCGACGCCACACGCTGGGCGCGGGCTTTCACTTCCTCGATATACTTAGCTTCGTCATCGACCTCAACGTCGTTCCCGCTGGGCATCAACGACTGGATCTGGGCCTTGAGGCCATCGTCAGCCTCCTCATCTTTAGCGACTGCGACCGCGAAGTAGAAGTCGCGGTCACGAATTTCCGCGACATCGACGACGCCCCGGAGCCACTCAGTGTGGTACTTTCGGCCGTAGTCGAGCAGCGGCGACTCATCCAACGGGTCAACATCTTCCTCGTCGTCGCCCGAGTTGATGAGCATATTTTCGGCTCCCTCAAACTGCTTGAGGTAGGGTTCGGGATCGTATGCCGTCGTCATCGAGAGGATCTGTGTTGGGAACTGAACCCCGCGAAGGAACGTCAAGAACGATAGATAGAGGCTTTCTTTGTGTTCTTCAGAGAGGATTAGCCAGTCTCGAGGCTGTATCTGCATCACCATCGCATAGGTGGTAGGCGTTTCCACGACGCCGCCGTCACGGACATTCTTGAAATCCATGAGGTCCAGCGTCGAACCGGCGTCTTCGTATTCAGTCATTTGTTTGTCCTCCATACGTCGCGATCGGCCAATCCGCGTCAAGGCCGTCGTCCGAGTCCATTGGTTCGTCCGTCTCCGTCTCCGCGCCTGTCTCGTCAGCGTCATCACGAGCTCCGTCAGCATCGGCGACAACTGGCTTTGAGCGTCCCGTGATCCACGCCTCAAAGGGTTCGTGATACGCGAGATCGTCCTTGTTAGGCTCCGGAGGCTTCCAGACGTAATCCGTTCGCCCACGCAGGTGCCGTGCCATCGCTGCTGCATATTGCAGAGGGCGCTGTCCCGGCGGAGTGCGGCTATAGATGAACAGTCCCACGAGGAATCCGACGAACACCAACGGGAGCGTCACCAGCAGCGGGAGACCAATAGTGTAGAGTATAAGCGGGAGAATAAGGGGCGGCCCCATCGATTCGGCCAATTTGCGGGCCGAGACACCGAACATCTTCGAGGCGAGAAGATTAGATGCCACCGGAACGTCCTGGCTCATTTCGCCACCTCGTCAATCTCGGAGTCACTCTCTGCTTCGGCCTTAGTGTCGGCCTCAGTCTCGGGTTCCACTTCGAGATCGGCGTCCGATTGATCAGGGGCCGAAACCACATGCTGGGTTCGGAGTGCCGGCGGCCACGTTCGTTCAGCAGCGAGAAGCCGCTGTTCGGCTTTCAGCATCATCCCACGCCAGGTCAGTCCGAGACCTTTCCGAACCGAATTTAACCATTCATACTCCTCTTGAGATGGGATATTGATTCGCGTATTGTAGTCCGAGGGACTCGACGACCGACTCATCGGAAATCACCGTCGTATTCGTCAGCATAGCCCTCGTAATCATAGCGCGGGTCGACCATATCCCACTCGTCGTGGTCGCCGTGGTGTCGAAGCACATCTTCGACATCCTCGTGTGCGTCCGCGGGGTGAAATGGTCCACCACCTTCGGCGGCCTGTGCCGCTTGAGCATCCCAACGCTCGTATTCTCTTTCCCGGGTACGTTCGGCCGCAACCGACCGCTGCATATGGTTGGGAGCGGGGGTGCGATTCTCCTGCACCTGAGCGACGGCAGCACTCAGGTCAAAGTGCTCGGCATCCTTATCGTCACGATCACCCTTGCTATCGACGTCACTACTGCCGTTCGCGTTAGCGTCAACATCCGTATCTGTGAAGCCAGACAGTGGGATTTCGGTCGTTGAGCGGGCACGTTGCCGTTCGCGAATCTGCTCGTGCAGTTGCTCGGTGACATTTGTTCGCTCGGTAGAAACGCCAGCGTGGTCACCCGGTCGAGAGTATGCGAGTTCTGGGTGTAACTCAACGAGGGCTTTGAGGAGGTCTATACTTTCTGCGTGTTTGGCTCCCTCAAGGAGGACGCCGCGCCATATCATCCCGTGCCGATCACGGAGATCGCGTAGGCGGTCAGCTTCTTCCCGAGAGTACCAGTCGACTTGAATTTCAGGCATGGGAGGGTGCTCGCATTTCCGGGCTAGAGGACGTGCCCTGTTTGGAGCTCACCGGACAGACGCAGTCACCCTCGCACGTGTCGTCACGTACAGGCGACTCGCGCTCGTCCTGGAGGGGCGAGCCGTCACTCGACGTATCGGTGAGCGACTGGATTTTAGCAGGACTTGCCATCGGCCTTCATAAGCAGCAGGCAGTTAAGGACTTTTCAAATCTACAACAACTGTGGTGAATGTAGCGCATGTGGAGGGTGTGGGTAAAGAGAATATTTAGTCGCAGATAGCCTCAGATTAGCCACTCCAAGCGTCGTCGGCACCGCTGGCGACGACAGAACACCATCTCATGAACCCCCTCCAACTAGAGGCGCTTGAACTGTTTATCGACTGGCTCATTCCCGTCGGTGGAGTACTGTCGGCAAGTACCGATGTTTCCCATCTTACAGGATCATACATTCGAGGAATCACCGGCCCATTCGTACCACTCGGATGGTATCGGGCCATCTCCACGTTCACGCGTATACTAGCAGAACTCGTCGGGTACAGCCACGGTCCTCTCCTACATCCTGTCGTTGATACTGCGGCGAGCGCACTCCTGCATACCGACACCCACACACAGCAGGCATCGGTTATCCCACTCCAGAGTGGCCCCGACCTCAGCACGCTTATTTCCGATCTAAAGGCCGCTGTTACACTCCCTGGTTGGGTCGGGAGCGCACTCAAGTGGACGGGTCTTATCACGCTTGTCATCGGCATAATTGCGTACTTCATCAGCCCGTCCATCAACAACCGCCGTCGAGGGTTCGCGATGGCAACAACCGGGCTCGTCCTCACCATCATTGGGTTCGCCTTCCCGATCTTCATCAGCCTGATCCACTATGTCCTCTCAGGCTGATTCACGTCGGGACGGAGAGACTGGATCGGCACACGAGAACAGTTGGGCCGATAGGCTTAGACGACGTATATACGCTATCTACGCCGCGTGTGTAGCGAAACTCACTACCACAACTAGTGTGGGGATGAAGGCCACCGCGAACGCTTTCCGGGACTGGTCACACGGATTCCGCATCCTCGTGATGGTCCTTTTAGCGACCAGCCTCGTGATCGCACCCGTCACCGTTGTCTACGCCGCAGGTATCGGCCCAATCTATGACATTCCGAGTCCCGAGCCTGGCGTCGATAAGACCTACGACGAAACCTATCGTGTTCTCGCGAACAACGACGCGGATGCCGATCCCGCAGATGTCAGTTACACCGGCTATTTCGAGAACGACTACCCGGCCTACCCAGTCGACCTCGGGCGGGCTACACTGTCACCCTCGCAATCGCTTCGGTACTCCACAACAAGCGATGTCTACATTACAGATCTCTCCGATTACAATGCGATTCCCATTCAGGATGAGTGGAAACCCTACTCCAGCATGCCGTTCTACACAGAAACGCAGTTTATCAACGTGCATGAGAAGAACACCTACGACGGGCCCAAAAGTAACGACGGTGAGTGGTTCGTGCGTGCCACCAACCAGTACGGCGAGTGGCGACCCGTCTACAACGCCGACGTAAAATGGAATCCAGACACCGAAGAACTCTACGTCTCAAACCCTGATGACGCCCTCGTTCACCAGGGCAAGCACGAGAGCATCATCTCACGGAACCTCCACGCGGCCGAACAATACACGAAGTACGCACAGGACTCAGATCGGATCGCCATCCCGAAAATGAACGGTGGGGAGCTTTACCCCACCTCGAGCGGCGCGAGTATGTCCCGAAAATGGGGACAAAGCGACTTCAATACAGTCCGCGAGTCATGGGTCGGCATCAACGACCTCTTTGGCGGTGCCTGGTATCGTGATAGATACGTTTCCGGGTCGACCCCAACCCGGGGTGCGTACGTTCCCTATGATCACCGAGCCGTTGCCCCAGCAGATTTCAGTCGAAGTGCCACGTGTACGAGATCGCACACGCACGGAAACAGTACACACTCTCATACCTACCCGAAGACCGAGTGGGCCGAATACGATCTCCTCGATTCGACGGCGAACGTCACATCCGTCCGACTCGATCGTCCCGGATTCACGGGCGAGTCCGAATGGAACCGATTCGGTAAGGTAACCTGGATCGCGATTGAATCTATATCGAGTGAGAATCTCGAATATCCTCGAGGGGAATACACCCTGACGGCGACCCTCGAAGTCACCAGCGAAGTCGAAACTCGGTGGGGTGTCACCAGCTCGAAATGCAGTGAATGGTCGCGAACGAGTGTGAGCACGAACACTCACACGACGAAATACAGCGTCCCCGTTACCATCACGGACTGGGATTCCCCGAATCTCGAGATCGATGTCGCTCACATCGACGGCGCTGGTCACGACCGCCTCGCCGTGAGGTGGAAGGGCAATCAAGACTTCCCGAGCGACCCCTGGAGAAGAATCAGTGTCAATATCGACAACAAAACCATCCACCTCACCTCTCCGTGGCGGTTCTACGGTATCTCTCGCAACGACGAGGTAGAAGTCCTCACCGGAGGCGGACCAACCTCCCACAACGCGACGCACACCCACAACGACCGCTGGCCTGCCATCTACCGCTACGAGACAGGCGTCGCCAACGTCACCGCCGCTTTCCCACAGAAGGGTGAAGACAACCAGGTATGGGGATACACGAAGACCGTCGATAGCCAAGTTTCGACGACGCTCCCAGGAGCACCACTTCCTGCCAACGTCAACGATCCCGATAACGATCAGCCGACCGACCTCTACACACACCACGTCATCGACGTCAGATCGAGTGATCTCGACACAGGTGAGACTGCCACCGTCGACGCCTCGAATCCGTTCGGTGCTCCACTCGACGGGAAGACAGTCTCCGGCGAAGACCAGCTCGAAGTCTATAGCCAACCATACGAGTCAACCGTCCTTCAGATGACAGAGGTTAATGTCTCGTCTACCGGCGCGGATCACGATGGCGTCCTCGTTCTCACGGACACTGACGGCAACTCCATCAAAAATAAGGAAATCACTGTCACCCAAGATGACGGAACGACATCGACGGTTACGACTGACAATAATGGCCGTGCCAAGATCGCGTGGGACGGATCGGTTCTCCGCGCTCGCTACGACGGCGACGTGTTTTGGTCACCCGGCGACCCCTACTACAAGGGTGACCGACTCCTCTATATCCTGCCGCCCTCACCCCTCGATTTCGAGGCCGTTGGCGCAGTCGGGGAATACATCTCGGCATCAATCAGCAATGTTCTCATCTTCGTCGAGTGGCTCGCCCTCGGGATCTTCGCCGTGTGGTGGGTGCGGATGCGTCGTCGCACCAGCAAGGGGAAATCAGGATGAGCAAGGTTAGTGAATTTACTGAGCCCGCAATCGAACTCCTCGAAATCGCGACCATTATCGGGCGCTACGGAACCCTCATTGCGCTCGTCATCGGTATCATCGGCTGGTGGGGTTACGCGAAAAGTCCTCGAGCGATGGCCCGCTTCCGGGGGATGGCCGTCGGTGGCGGAGCCGGCTACATAGCGATCGTCGCTATCGATGTCATCTACGAGGTTCTCGTGTTCATCCTCGGAAGCAAGTTCCTCCCGGATGGGTGGCCCTACGGCGCCGTGACCGGCGTTCACGAAAGCAACCTCTCCCAGCTCGCCACCGCTCTCAGTATCGTCCTCCACAGCCTTGGCCTCGTCTTGTTCATCATCGGTGTGACGTGGTGGGCGTTCGGCAGCCGCGATTCGCGTGCCGAGTCTCGCGGCCGTCGTGGGATCGTAATGGGGCTCACTCTCATCGGTGGAAGCATCGGAGGCAACGTGTTCAGCGTTTTCGCGTGGATTTTGCTATGACCGGCAACGGCCAACGCCCGGACGCCGGAAGAGATTGTGATGGAGATCTCGACCGCAGGCAAGAACAGGGACTTGATCAGGAGCAAGAAGAGTACGGCCCCACGAACCAACCGTTGCTCCCCGAAGGCACAATCGCTCGGCGAATTATTGACCGTCTCAAGAACCCCTGGGTCATCGCTATCCTCATCGTCGTTTTCGTACCGATGGTCGTATGGGTCGGCTATACTGTTCACGCAGACCTGACTTCTCCCGATTACGGGACTGCGACCATCTACGACGAGAACGGCGACTACCTCGCGTCTGTCGAGGGAAATGTCGCCGCCACATGGCGAGAACAATACACCGGCCTCTCGAATACTGACTCTCTTGAAGATGATCACGGGGTGATTTTTCTCCACGACACAGAACGAGAACGCACCTACGTGATGCGGGACATGGCCTTCCCCATCGATATCATCTTTATCGACAAGGAGGGGCGGATCACCGTGATCCACCACGCTGAACTCGAAAACAGAGATCCCCTCACAGAGTACCGGGGCCAGTCGAAATACGTCCTCGAAGTCCCCTACTACTGGACCACCGAGAACGGCATCGACGTCGGTGATACCGTCGAGTTCCGGTGGGGCCCCCCGCGTACCGAAACGGGTGGGATATCGATAGCCTCCAGTAGCGGCCCTCACAACGATGTCCCGATCAATTCGAAACGCCGCCCGACGGCCAGCTCTCCGTAATCCGTGCTACGTCAGTGGGGAAAGGAAACTGGCGTGAAAAAGAACATGTTGTAGGTGGGTCGTTCGTCTCAGTCTGAGTCGCTAGGATGTGCGTCGGACATTGACGGAAGGTACTTGTTCTCGATCATTTCAGCCTGTGGGAAGTCGATTTTTTCAAGGATTTCGTTGATCGCTTCGTCGTACGACTTCTCTATCAGGGGGTTATCGTTCTTGTAGGCGGTCAACCGCGTATGCGTATCCCGGTGGAGGCAGACGTTGATCGTCGTCTCGGGGTCGCGGTCGGTGTTATCACTCGAGGTGGGCTTGGAGCTGTTTGTTGGCACTGCAATCACCTATGGACAAGGAGGCACTAGAGGGTGTTCCAAGTCCAACAATTAGGTGTGCTATTGGTAACCACATAACTGTTCCGGTGAAACCCCCGTAATCCCGCCCGTTGACACCCTAAAACCGCCGTTCTACATCTGCCACATTAGATGTAGTCTACTCTTCTTTATAATAGATTCTCACCTCTTCCCGGTGGGTAACATGAGCACCCTCCGAACAAAGAAACTCCTGAGAAAGCACAGCACATCCCTCGTCTTGGGAATCCTCGTCCTAGTCGTTTTCGTGGATCCAGTCGCCGCGCAGAGTGGGCCCCCAGCCGATTTCGAGGGTATCATGACCAATCTATACGACACCGTCCTGCTCGTTCTGAAGTACGCTGGCCTCGTGGCTCTCGCCTTTGGCGCGATCGTGTGGTTCACTGCCCGGAAAAACTCCGACCGCGCTGAGAACGGGATGTGGCTCATGATTGGTGGAATGAGCATGACGATTTTCTACTTCGGCGTCACGATCTTCGTGGCTGTCTTGGAGTGGATCGCCACCCCGTAAACCGTCTAGACTGGCCAGACGGTACGGACGCCTTCCCCGCTCTCCACTCGTGCGCGAATTTCCAATTGTGGGGAGAATTATGTCACAATCCAGTAGCGGCTGAATCAAACGACACAACACAATCCAAAATGACAACAAACAGTCCAATAGTGTGCCTATCTAACCGAATCGCCCGATGGGTTGGGACTCACTCGACCGTTGTACAGTGTCGGCGGAAGGGTGTGTCTACTCGCAAGAAGATGGTGGGCCAATGACTCCCCCATCCACGGACCCCAACCGGGACGATCATGAACAGGACACCCTCCACGATCGTATCAACTCTTTGTCGTCAACGCGCGGAGAAGACTCGACCGAATCGGGACGGGACCACCTCACTCAGAACCAGGAAGAATCGACCAACTTTGACCACATCCCTCCGACCGAGAACGGGGTCGATCAGGAGAACGAAGAGCGTGAGGAGCAACTCACTTCCTACGAGGTCAAGGGCACGACTGGGCCGGGAAAGAAACTCAATGATCCGGTCGAAGCCCGGCCATATATCCACATCTCCCCCGCCCGTGAGCAGGTCACGCCCGGGAACGTCATCGCGGGGCTTTTTGGCTTGTACCGGGCGGGCGTGACGAGCACTTCGCGGTTCAATCTCAAAGCCAGCCTCGGCCTCAAGGACTACAAGAAGACCTTTGAGTTTATCATCCACAAGCCGCGGAACACGAAGCGATTCGACTTCTATATCTCCGTGACGCCCTACGAGGCGACTGCGTTCAAGACGCTCGCCGCAAACGTCGCCGCGATGTATCCCGAGTCCTTCGAGTTCGAGATCGTCCCGTTCAACCCCGTCGCGGCGTTTGCCTCAGAAGACGGGAACGCCCGCGTTGGCGGGCGACGTATCGCTACGCTCGACGACATTATCGACCTCGAGAACCTCGCTGGCTTCGAGGACCCCGAGGTTTTTGTGGATCATAGTATTGGAAGCGGGCACAATCTTTCTTCCGAGCAGGCTGAAGAACAGCTCGTCAGGGAAGGCGTTCCGCTCCGTCCCGAGGAAATCCGTGAAGAGAAGCGTCCCTCGCTCGTCCGGTGGAAAGGCATTGCCTCAAAAAAAGACGACTGGATGACGCTGCTTCGGCCGTTCAGCGATTTGGCTATCGACAGCGACGACCAGTATCGCTCGCCGCTCAGTGTGCTCCTTGAGCAGGCCGTCCACACCGACGATCCGTTCATCTTCCAGGCCACCTTCAGGCCACGCTCTAACTGGACTAGTGAGGCTGAAACCCACAAGCGGAACCTCAAAATGGGCAACCACGGGACGCTCTCCGCGTTTAAAAACGAGTTTGCCCGGCAGATGTTTGGAACATCCGACCAGGAACGCCGAAACATCCACCGTGGAGACATCTCCGAGCAGGTCGGAGGGTCCGTCAGCGCCGGCGATGATGACAAGATCACGGGGTCGCGGATGGAACAGATCGACCGCAAACAACCCACCACAACGTTCGACCTCACACTCCGGGCTGCTTGCGACGAACAGACTGTCCAGAGTATCTCAAACGCGTTCACGTCGCTCTCGGGGCCATATTATGGCATCGAGGGGGAACTCCTCGGGTTCAACAATAAAGAGTTCGCCCGTCTGTGCCACGCCCGTCAGGCCAGCATCAGCGGTTTTACCGGGCGCTTCAGTAAAGGTGACCCACTCATCTGTGCCTCTCCCGACGAACTCGCGAACTTCGTCGTCGTCCCGCACACGGACGCCCTCCCGCGAGCCTCGCGTGGGTCCTCGGGCGGGTCACCCGACGCTCGCTCGCCACTCACGGCGACAGATGAAGACCTGCTCTCGCAGTACGATTACGGAATGCACATCGGGTACGCCGAGACCGCCGTCGACAACCGGCGAGACATTCCCATCCGTCTCAGTGCAGAGCAGCTGACGCACCACATCCTCCGCGCAGCGACGACGGGCGGCGGGAAGACAACCGCAATGGTCAACGATGCGCTGTCGGCCTACCAATCGTTCGACGGCCCCATCTTCGTCTTCGACCGGAAAGGTGGGACGATGGCCGACGAGTACAAGAAAGCACACTTCAAGCAATTCGGCAACCTCGATGACGTCCTCCACGTCCCTGTCCCGGGGCCGAACGACGAGGTGCTTGCTTTCCCGTACTTCGACATTCGACCGCAACTCGCTGCCGGCGTCTCACGCACGGTCGCCGTCCAAGAGAAAGTTGACCGCTACAACGAACTCCTCGTGTATGTGCTGGGCCGAGAAATGACCCAGCAGGCGTTCGTCGCCCAAGAGATCCTCAACAACCTCATCAAGGCGATGTTCGACCCCGTGTACGGCCGGGACGCATGGCCCATCCAAGACCTGTTCCAGGTTGCCTACGAGATGCAGCAGGGGCAACTCCCCGAAGTGAGCGACCGGACGCTTCGCCTCGCTCTCACGCGGCATCTCCACGCCGACGAGCAGCGGTTCCAAACGTCGATCGATGCTGTGATGAACCGCATCACGAAGCTCGCTGAGCGGAGCTTTGTCTGGCGTGTCCTCAATTTCGTTCCCGAGTGGAACGGTGAGAAGGGCTGCTACGCCAACCAATCGCCGATGTTCGACATCCAGGACGTCCTCGCCTCGAAGAAGGTCGTCCTCGTCGATACGGGTGACCTCCGGCCCGCCTCGAGCAATCTGTTTACCTTCATGCTGCTCGACTACATCTGGTCGGGCGCTCGTCTCCGTCATCGACTCAGGAACACCCCGCCGGTCGAGGATGGATACGTTATCAACCTCATCATCGACGAAGCTGCGGCGATGCTCCAGTCCGAACTGGTACGCGACGACATGATTCCTGACGGGCGTGAATTCGGTCTCTCCCTCGAAGTCATCGTCCACTTCGCAGAGCAGGTCAAGGCCGATGCCCTCGACGTCTCCTCGTACAAGGAAATTCTGCGGAACATTAATACGAAACTCATCGGGAAACTCGCCGTCGACGACGAACTCGTGATGACGCTGTTCCACGAAGGCATCGAGGACGAGGAACTCGTCGACCGGATCACGTCGCTCCCGCGTGGAGAATGGGTCGCTCAACTCCCTGACACCGGATTCATGACCGATATCCCCGAAATCGTGACGATGCTCCCCGTCGATATCCCCGACGGTCACAGCGATTCCGACAACCCCGTGATCAACAAGACCGTGTCGACGCAGGGTCATGTCTTCAGCGACATCAACGCAGAAATTACCCGTACCACGCGGCGTGACCACTGCCTGCTACCCGGAAGCAACACCGACGCTTCCGACGAGCAGCTCTCAGCCGAACACAGACGCGGCATCAACGGTAGTGAAAATAGCCAGAATCGTGACTTCGAGATTGGCGTGTCCGGCGAGAACCGAGACGCAAACGGCGAAGGCAAGAAGACTGGGTCCAACCCTCAGACGCAACTCGGCACGGGGAGTCCGAACACCCCCAACACAGAGGGACAACCCCGATCGAACGAGCACGGCGAACAGGCCGAATCAGGGGCTAGTCGAGTTCCCGCAGACGACCTCACAGACGATCTCGGTTCACGCCGCCCGCCGCGAGAGACGAGCGATGAAAACGAGACCGATGGCGGGGTTCCACGATCAGCTGATGAAGGAGACAGTAATCTGGGAGATCGAGTTGACGGCTTTCTGTACGGTGGAGTTGACCCTAGCTCCGAAGATCCGTCCAAAACCGACGATACAGACACCGACGAGGAGAGAGGAACAAGTGCCAACAATACAGACGATCAGAGTGCGTCTGATGCACCCAACGAGAACGCCGCTGAGAGTCCCGACAAAGAGGATAGAGAGACTCGATCAGGTATAGATAAGAGTCTGACAGTTGAAGAACGCCATTTCCTGACCGCGATTGTCACCACAGTCAACGGCAACCACCCTGCCTACGACGTTGTGAACTCGATGGAGAGGATAAAAAATCAGTTTGATGAGGTAGACGAAGAGAAGCTCGTCGAACTTGGCTACCTCGAGAAGCAGACCGAAAATCTGCGGGTCTACTACACTGTGACTCGCGACGGCCAGCGAGCGTGTGGAGCGAAGGTCGCGACCGGCGAAGACCAAGGCGATGTGAACGAGAAGACCTACCACAAGGTGATGGTAGAGGCGTTCGCTCGCTCACTCGCCCGTGACCCGAACAATCACTATTTTGTTAAAAAATATACGCCACTTCACGGGACTGATGTGAAGCCAGACGTGGTCGGCTACGATGGCAAAGATCCCGTCATTATTGGAGAGGTCATCTCAAACGTCCATCCCTCGCTGATGGTCAAGCACTATGACGACTTCAACAGGTTCGACGTCGAGATGAAAATCTGGATTGTGCCCAATCTATCAGTCGCATGGGATATCACTCGAGCCCTCGCAAATGCTGGCCGGATCGACGAACTGCCCCCCAAGAGAAGTAAGCGGACCTACGAGAAGCTCACCGAAGCCATCTGGGGTGAAGATGGTGAGTGGACGTTCGTCGGCGCTCCAAATCTCCTCGATGATCTCGACTAGTCACATCCACGCATTCGCACAAAGTCCGCGCACGACGCGCACGAGCAGTACGGACGCTGTACCCCGCAAATCCGCCTTTTCTAACACCTATTCAGTGTCAGCACTTAGCGCGCGCGTTCAAGGCACTTTAGAGGCTCTAAAACGGTATTTCGAGGCTCAAAGCGAAATCACCGGGTTTGCGGGGGTTTCGAATGCTCGCAACTTCGCGCAAAATTCGCGTGTGACGCGCATCGGCAGTATGGGAGCTCTATCGTCAGAATCCGCCTTTTCTAACACCCCTTCAGCGTCAGCACTTAGCGCACGTGCGCAAAGCGCTTTAGACAGGCTATCAACCAACCAGATCGCTCCATTCGACACCTCCGGAGTGATTTTACATAGTATTGGATACGGGAGGGGGATCATTCGCTCACAATTCGTGTGCTGTCTGTTGGTTTTCGCCCTGAGTCGGGGAAAATCGACGAAATCGGTTTGTCTCGCCCGACGAAACGAGGCGACGAGGCGGACTGACAATAGGTAATATCCATGCCAAAAGTAGACGTAGCTAAAGACGGGATCCCGGACAAAATCCGCACTATCAGGAATTGGATTTGCTGGCGTGAAGGTATGCGTGACGGAAAATCTACCAAGATTCCGACTAAACCATATCGGACGAGTGGTGACATTAATGCCGACGTTACCAACCCCGAACATCGCCGAGACTTCGACACCGCCTGGGATTCACTCAACGACTCTCGCGTGAACGCCGATGGTCTGGGGTTCGTCTTCAGTGACGACGTCACCATCGTCGGTATCGACCTCGATAACTGTCGTGATTCTGATACTGGTGAAATCAAGGAATGGACGCAAACAATCATCGACAAGGTCGGCTCATATACGGAGGTTTCCGCTTCCGGGACTGGTGTGCATATCCTCGCAAGTGGGAAACTTCCGCCCGGCGGAAACCGGAAGGGCCCTATTGAGATGTATGACTCCGGACGGTACTTCGCTACGACTGGTGCTCACGTCGAGGGAACCCCCACAGAAATCCGGAAGCGTCAGGATGAGATAGAGACCGTTCACCGCGAGTTCATCGAGGATGGCGTGAGACCAGGTGGACAGACGACTCTCACCAGAGGGACAGAAGTTGAAGATTCAGAAAGCAGAGGTGACGCGGATGGTCGCCGCGGCATCGAGGCCCGGGCGCAGCAGAGTGCGAGTTCGCTCATTGAGCGTTATGGAGACGCCTTCAAGAGCATCCACGACCCCGCAATCAAGGAGGCCCTCGAGCGGGTCGCGACGAAGTACCTTCCCTCCAAGTGTCCGAGTACGTTCGCCGACCTCGCGGGACCCGGTGTGGACCTATCAGATCAAGAGATACTCACGCGGATGTTCGACTCTCAGGGAGGTGACCGCAGGCAGCGTCTCTACGAAGGCGACGCCTCGATGTGGGGGTCCCATGACGCCGATTATCCAAGCCAGTCCGAGGCAGATATGGCGCTCGCTCACAACCTCGCGTTCTGGACGGCGAAAGACCCCAAACGGATGAACGCACTGTTCGAGGAATCCGGCCTGCACCGCGATAAGTGGGAGCGACGTCACTACGGGAGTGGCGCAACCTACGGCGATGTCACGCTCGCCCGTGCACTCCTCCGGGTGAACGATTACTACGAAGTCCCGAGCAAAGATGGTGTGAAGTTCTCGAAGGCCGATTCCAACGGCTCGGATTCATCGTCATCCTCGGGGGCGGACGACCACGATCTCCCGCCGATGGATTTCAAGATTGGCTCCGATTCCGAGCCGTCCGAGACTGTCAACGCCGCTACGGACGAGACAAACCCACTGCACAGCGAAGGGGCGAACGGGGGATCCCCCGCCGTCAATACCGATGTCCATCCTACCCTCGAGGACGACGAAGAGTTCATTCCCGTCAACCCCGACGAAGATGGCGACCCGGCAGCAGTCGCTGACGCCTACGCAACTAGGCAAGAACCGGAACAGGGGAACAGCCACGCCCGGGCCCATAGTCATGACGCCGCTTCGTCGACGACCACACCCAAAGGTTCCACGACAGCTGGGACAAGTGCTGATGATAGTCCTGTCTCAGGGCAGAGAACGGCCGGGCCAGGGGCCGCGCCGCCGACGACGGATGGTCGCGAACCCGCTGACCCGCGTGGGGTGGACACCGATTCCGACCTCGACGAGAGCACCCAGCGAATGATGGAAGCGTCCGCTCGCGACGCCGGGCCGGGATGGGAACGCACCGACCCGACGCTCAATGATGACGAGAAGTACCCAGCGGATTGGACCATCGGTGAGATCCGGGGCTACTCCGCGACCGACCAGGCAATGCGTCTCGCTCGTGAAGACCAGCGAATTCTCGCTCGGAAACTCGACCGGCAATCAAGGGAACTCGCCGAACTCAGCGAGCAGGGCGAGGAGAACGAACGCCTCCGGTTTGTCCTCAGGGTCTACCTCGAAACGATGGATGAGCTGATGGAGGAACGCGCTCAGTATCGTACGCAACTCAAGCACCTCGGGGAGCTCTCGAGAGACGCTGCCGAGCTCCCAGACGACCCCGTGAAGCGAGTCAAGCAGATTATGCGTCCGAAGATTCGGCGCGAAGACGCAAAGACGGCAAAAGAGACACTCACAGGAATCGACGCCGTCCTCCAGGAGTACGAAGAGGCGAACGAACGTATCAAGGCCGAAGAACGCGAACGACGCAAGAAACAGGGCTTCCTCTCGCGACTCTTCAGGTAACGGCGCTGTTCCGAACTGTTCGGCCGGCGGGCTGATCGCGCCGTTCGTTCCGTGTGTACCCCCGCTCCTCGCAGCGTGAGTATTGGACCCCAAATGGGGGTGAGGGAAGTGAGATGTACGACAACATCAACCCCGATGAGCGGCGTATCGACAGCGATTTCAGCAGATCAGCGACCGAAGCCAAAATTGAGCCGCGAGAACCCGTGAGCGTTCAGTTCAAGACCGGCGATGGCCCCGAGTTCAGGAAGCCCGACCATGACCCACATGGCGAGACGTTCGCCGCGGTCAGCCATTCCTGGGCGTCGTGTGACGGTGGGTGTGGGATGTCGGGCCTGGTCCCGACCACGCTCCTCGAAGATGCCGACGGACTGACCGGGTGGCCGCCATTCGACATCCTCTGCGAGGCGTGTGCCGAAGCTCGCGATCGCGACGACTACACCTTCTAGTCGTCGAGGATGTGAACGCGATTCTGTACGTACTGCTTTCCGACTAGACGGCTCGGACGGGCAAAGTGCCTCTGTTCTCTCGGTTTCCCCAGCTCCTCGCAGCGTGAGTTTTGGTCCCCAAAGAGGGGTGAGGGAAGTCAGAGAGGGGCGCAGCGGTGACTGCGTTCATTCTCGCCGAGATCCGGGGTTCAACCTCGGAGCGAATCAGTCCATACGGCGGCGGTCGGGATGTCCCAATCGTCGCTTTCCGGTTATCCTGCTTGCGTCTCCCGTGAGTATTAGCCCCCAAAGGGGGTGAGGGAGAGCGGGTGGGGTGGGGCGCGACGGTCGAGTGCCCAGTCCCGAAGCCGTTTCTCAGAAATCCCCTCAGAGAGTGACAAACATGTGTGCAAACATTACCACAGACGTAGCACAGCGCGCGGAAGACATCAGCGGCGAGTTCGGCGAGATGGGCGTGGAGATCCCCGTGTCGAGCATTGAAGAGCGAATTGCGGCCCTGCAGGAGTTCTCCGTTCCGATCGAGACGGCGGTCGAGACGACAGTTCGTAACGTCATCAACGACTACGACCTCGAATCCAACGACCTCTCGGACGGGGTCAAGGCGGTTGCCGGCTTCGTCGGCACCGGTAACAGCAGTTCCCGGGGCTTCGACCGGATAGCTCTCGAGGATATCTCGAACCTCGGTGACGAGGAATGGGTGGACGTCCGGGCGCAGATCGTCGACCTCTGGGAGCCGCACTCCGATTCCATGCGGCAGGTCGGCCTCATCGCCGACGAAACGGCCCAAATGAAGTTCGTTGTCTGGGCGAAGAACACTGACTCGCTCCCGACACTCGAGGAAGGCGTCACCTACGACATCACCTCGGCGGTCACGAACGAGTACGAGGGCAAGTACTCCATCTCGCTCAACAAGGCGAGCAGCGTCACGGAGTCCGAGGAGGCCGTCGAACCCACGGACGGGTCGATTCGCGCCACTGGGACGCTCGTCGGCCTCGATGAGGGTTCGGGCCTCATCAAGCGCTGCCCCAGCGAGGACTGCACGCGCGTCCTCCAGAACGGTCGCTGCTCCGAACACGGTGACGTCGATGGCGTGTTCGATCTTCGCCTGAAGGCCATCCTCGACGATGGCAACCGTGCTGTCCGCACGCTGTTCAACGCTGAGATGACTGAGGCAGTCTCCGAAGTGAGTCTCGATGACGCCATGGAGATGGCTTCCGAGGCCCTCGATCCCAGCGTCGTCGAAACGGAGCTCCGTGAGTTGCTCATCGGCAGGACGTATGATATCCGGGGCCCGGTCATCGGCGAGTACTTCCTCGTCGACGAGGTCGAGGAGATCTCCTACTCGGGAGAGAATGCCGGCCTCAGTAACGCAGCCCTCGCAGACGCCGCCACGCAGCGCCAACCTGCCAAGCGCGTGTTCGCTGAAGAGCTGAACATGGCGACCCACTCGTTCACCCGTCCAGAGGACGAGGGCGACGATCGTGCGCCAAAGTTCACGCTACTCCCCTCGGGTGAGGCGGTCAACCGCGTGCTCGTGGTCGGTGCTCTCATCGAAACCTCGGATGTCGGCGATGACTCCGAGTTCTGGAAGGGGCGCGTCATGGCAGGTGGTGAAGTTGTGAACCTCTACGCGGGGCAGTACCAGCAGGAGCCGATGGCTGTGCTCCGCTCGGCCGAGACCCCGTCGTTCGTCGCAGTGGTCGGCAAGGTCCACCAGTACGAGACGGACGCCGGCGTGAACGTCTCCATCCAGCCCGAGCACATCTCGACGGTGGGCGGGGAGATTCGCGACTCGTGGATGGCTGAAACCATCGACGCAACCCGGGCGCGACTAGGCGCGCTCGAGAGCGGTGAATCGGATGCAGCGGACGCCGTTCTCAGCGTCTACAACAGTGATATCTCGGCCACCGAAGCGGCAGTCCAGGCGGCAGCCGAGGACCTCGCTCCTGCCGGCAGCGACATCGAGTCGGAGCCAGCTCCCGCCCAGTAAGGGCGGCGCGGGATATTTCCGTCCGGCTAGGGTGAACGTCGCCCTCCGGCACGCCGTCACTGTGCATCGAAAATCTGCCGAGTGCCCCCGGTACGTCGGCGGTTCGCTGGTCTCAAGCGGTATGCAGTTGCATCGGCTCTTGACCCTTGACTAGCTTCTACCCATTTCTGGTTCCCTCTGGCGCTTCTTTTCTCCAGTTCTTGCCCCCCGAAGGAGGTGAGGGGCGATTCGACCATCTATTAGTGCTCGCCCCATCGATGAGGTCGGCTTATCACTGCCTCCGTCGAAGATCGCGGGCCTCACGATGATCAATCGCTAGCCCTCACCGACCGTTCGACTCTGTTTCCATCGGTTCCGTTCCCGGAGTCTTGGCACGAGTCCTGCCCGTGTCCACTCATAGCAACACTAGAAAGCAATCTGGCAACGCCACCGAACTCATCGCAGAGTCCCCGTCGAGAGTCACAGCCGACCCGACCATACGCTTGAGAGCGTGGTCCTTGGAGGTCGGCCAGTATTGCCAATGCCACGTCTGACGACGCACCTGGCTCTCGCATCTCACTTTCTGTACCATTCGACCATCCGCCAGCAGTTTTCAGACGGATGCAAGTTCCGGCGCTCCGTTCTTGTCCTACGCAACACCAAACGGCATCTACGTTCGGACTGTAACGTAGGATTTGAGCCTTTCGTACGACTTCATCTCATCTGGAGATACCGTCAACGTCACCAATTGCGGTCAGAGCAACCCGCTACACATCGTGAAATGTGGCGGCTACATTGAATGTGGTTCGCGAAGAGTTATGCTTGCATTTCACTGCTAGTTCTGACTATGAACACCCACCAAGCTCCTTCCTCGGCATCGTGTGAGTATTGGGCCCTGAAGAGGAGTGATGGAGATCGAAGAGGCGGTGTAACCGCTGTTCTCGGTCGATTTCGTTCATTCCAATCATGAACTCCAACAATACCTCCACGGACGCACAGCACTCGAACAGTACTCTCGGTCGCCGATCATTCCTCCAGGAGGGCGGTGGGCTCGCCGGTGCTGGAGCAATCACCGCGATCGCCGGCTGCTCCAGCTCTAGCGCTAGTGGCGGGACGAATGATGGTGGGGAGAGTTCGACCCCGACGCCTGACTCGGATGAGCCTGTCTTCCCGCTCACCGCCTCGGTTTCCGACCCGTACCATTTCTACCGGATCATTAACGAATACAAGGATCACACCGAATATCACGGCCCTGTCTGGCTTGTCGACCTTACCTTCGATCTGGCCGTCGATATCGATGACTGGAAGAGTTCCGACGAGTACGTCGTTCCGACGATGTATCCCATCAGAGTCTCGAAAAACGGTGGGAACCCAGAGTACGGCCGCATCTTCCACATCAATAAGGACGAGGGCTGGTACAGAGTCGAGAATAAGTGGTTTGTCGAGCGGGCTCACTTCGTCGTCGACGAGACGGAGACCGAGTATCTCATCCTCGGCTACGGCGAAGATGACGAACCCGACGCGGACACGGACTACAGCGTGTACCTTGAGGATCGGACAAATCAAGACTTCCACGAACTCGTCTCGTTCAGGTACGACGGCGACCCCGCCGAGCGCAACCTCCTCGATGAGGAATTCCGAGAGTAATA
This sequence comes from Halobellus marinus, assembly GCF_032113415.1. Classification (NCBI taxonomy): domain Archaea; kingdom Methanobacteriati; phylum Methanobacteriota; class Halobacteria; order Halobacteriales; family Haloferacaceae; genus Halobellus; species Halobellus marinus. The sequence continues at coordinate 113,016 of NZ_CP134948.1, read as the reverse complement.
GTGAAGTGCTACTACACCGCTTTGCTTGTGTCCTCCAACAGCAGTGGGAGAGCTCAGAGTTTCCCGTCTTGGCGATAGAACAATATGCAACTTTATTTTTGGCTATGCCGTTCAGGACCCGGATGTTGAGGTTAGTGCTTGGCCTGACAGGGGAGTGCAGGTGATATCTCATACGGGGCTCGCTCTTCCATACGAACAGGTGAATCGGAACATCGGATATACCACGATCCAACGTGGGGAAAGAAAATTCAGAGAGGGGACACCCCTCCGGTTCCGTCGTAAGGAGAGATGGTCGGCCCCCCACGAGTTCCGACGTTAACACAAAGGGACACCCCAAGACTTCCGTCGTAAATGAAGGATAGATCGTATTAGCTCACCAGAGATCAAGATGAGATACCGCACCATTTCCGACGTTAGCATGTGAATCTACTCTCTTAGTATTAGAGCGGAACAAATAAGATGAAAAGACGGGTGGAGACTACCTCAGAACTCTCGTTGAGAGTGAATAATTCGGCATCCCACAAATAGAATATGAAAGTTAGAGACGAGAGTTATACTCGGGAGACTCTACCAGCCCACGATGGTTGACCCACACCCCTTCGGTTCCGGCGTTAGATGAATTGGTGACCACCCAGATTGAGGATAGGATGATCAGACACACCCCACCGGTTCCGACGTTAGCGGCCACGAAAGCAGGTAACTAGACTGAAAATATTAGAGGTGATCCGTATCCTATCTCACGATAAAAACATGTGAAATTTGATTTAGTTTACCCATAGCTTTATGACAATGCAGCTGAAACAACTCCGTAGGACGAAGTACTAGATATGAAGAAGCGAAGCGACTGATTTGTTCGAGACGAAATTCGGTAACAGATTGAAACGCACAGAAACGCCGTAGAGGCGCGTTCTATCCTCTGGACCGTGATCGTACCTATGCTTCCTGTGAGGGGTACACGTTCATCGGTAACGACGGAACCGAAGGGGTGTGTGTGTGTTGGGGGTCTGTGGTTGTTCGGAGACCGAGGTAGTCCTTCCAGTATATTCTCTTCGGTGGTAGATTTACGTCGGAAGTCGAGGTGGGAATACATTTAAGTAATCAGGTTTCGTCGATGCCTCTATGTCAAACGAGACCTCGACTTCCGATGAAAGTCGAGATTTGGAATCTGCGTCTTCAGACGGTCAAGACGACCGATATCGCGTCCAAACATCGGAACCGAAGGGGAGTCCAGACGAGAATGGAAAACCGCCATCAAGCGACGGGGACGGTACACAATTCAAAGTTGACGACCCGCTCTTTTCTCAACGGAAGGGAATTTTCCAAAATAAGGAGATGGTCCGTGTCGGTTGGGTACCTGATGGCGATCGAATTGTCGGACGTGACGATTATATTTCCACTATCAGCAGCTGTCTGAACGACGCTGTCTATGGTGGTGCCCCAAATCATATCTCAATTACCGGGAAAACAGGAACGGGAAAATCTCTTGTCTCCCGATACGTCACTCGTCGCGCTGTCAATGCATCTGTTGAGGATATCCGAATAGGTCATACGTATCTAGACTGTTCGAAATCCTCAACTGAAGTTCAAGTCATCTCGACAATCGGGCAACAGCTGAACGACGAGGATATTTATGACGAGAATGAAGACATCGTGAAAATGCCCGATACCGGGCTACCGAAAGACAAGTTCTACAAACGCCTCTGGCAGATTCTCGATCACTATGATTCGGCTATCATCATTCTCGACGAAGTCGACCTTCTCAAGAGCGACCACGTCTTGATGAGTCTCGCGAAGGCTGTCGAATCGAATGATACGTCGTGTCAAATTGGAATTATCGCAATAAGCAATCAAATCAATTTCTTCGACGAGCTAAACCCACGCACGAAGAGTGCCTTCCAGACCCAAGAACTCAATTTCGACCCATACAACGCAAATCAAATTCAAGAAATTCTTCGAGGCCGTGATGACGCCTTCCGTGATGGAGTCCTAACCGATGACGTTATTCCTCTTGTTGCGGCTTTCTCAGCACAGGAACACGGAGATGCGCGAAAGGCAATGCGATTATTCAGGACAGCGGGAGAGCTTGCTGATCGCGAGGGATCAGACGTTGTTGGAGAAGATCATGTGCGAAGCGCTCAGGACACACTTGAAAAGGATCGATTCCGCGACTTCCTCCAGGGAACCCCAACTCAAATGAAAGCCGCATGCCTCTCGATCTCTGCCAAGTCGCTCTACTCGCGCGACGATTATGTTATCACAGGTGAACTATATGATGCGTACCAGCAGATCACTAACGCAATAGATATGGACACGATCGGGATACGGCGGTTTCGGGATATCCTTGATGAGATGCAACTCAGTCAGGTAATTGAAACTAAAGAGGTAAATATGGGAAAAGGCGGCGGCCGCCACAACTCTCATCGGCTACTCCACAATCCTGAGACTATCCTTGATATTGTAATGGAGGATACTCGATTTAGAGAAATCTCTAAATCCTCGCTGAAACGGTTCGCCTGATTAGATCGCTTTGAGGTTGTAATAAAAGAATTTAGTGTAGTCGTCTGGAAGTATGATGAACCGGTAGGATCTATTTACAGTAAAAACCATATAGAATGTATTATTCACGCATAATGTTCTTCTCGGGAATATTTTATGCTAATCCTTCGGATTGACCCCGCTTAAACTCACGTTTGCTTTGTTTCGTTTCTGGATTGGACGTCGCGACCAAGATCCACGAAGTTCATTTCTGGCTTTTCATCCGCTTCGTCAACCGGTCGCGTCTCCAACACCGTGAGCGGGATGTCCTTCATGCGGACGCCCAACTCGCGCTTCGCGACACGCTCGCTCTCCTCGTGAGACTCTGCCAACATCTCGACGATAACAGTCAGTACGACCAGCGCAAAATCCGTCGTACAGAGCGCCGCCTCCATTTCATACCCACAGGAGGGACAGACGACATCTTGGACGAGGATCTCCGACGACCGGGCTTCTGTTGACTTCGTTCGCGTACCGACTTCCGCAACTGCGATGTTGATTGCGTCTTGGACGCTCTTCGCGCCGGCGACGACCCACGGGACCGACAACTGAATTTCGTACCACTGCTCATCGATACTCATCTTGTCGTCGCTGCGCCAGCTCGTCATCGCGATCGCCGACCAGTTACGCGGGCATCAACTGTGTATCGCCGTCTCCTATTCGCTGTCGGTGGAGGTCTCGGTGTCATCGGTGGAGGGAGAATCCGCTCGATCCGCCCACGTCAATGACACAACGAGGGCCGAGCCGAGCCAATTCCGTGTTGTTGGAGGGTGTTTCGACCGGTCGCGTCAGCGGCCGGGATGACTAAACATCCCGGTTCGCAACCGTACCGCACCCAACGCTGTCACGTTATAAGATGATTTGCCGTTCACATTTACTGTAGCCTCACATCCGTCACATCCCCCACATTCCACTTCTTTCGATATCGTCTCGATATCCTAAACATGGATGACTGCGAGATCGCGATCGATATCAAGACCGCTCGCTCTGTGGTCTGTGAAAAGGAAGGATTAGTTTTCTGAGTTCGTCGGGGGAACTCGGGTGGTTGTTAGGGTTCGTTACATTTCGGGGTGACAGTACGGAGACGGTATTCCGTCATCGAATCCATACCGAGGAGTACGCACTACGCGTGTACTCATGCAGTATCACCAGTCTGGGCAATGCGGGTGAGCTCATCGGCGATAAAGTCAGCAATCATCACTGGCTCGGGCCAGGAGACGCAGACTTCACCGTCGAAATTCGCAGCCTCACTCCGGGGAACTGGTTCACCATCATCAGACGGACTCGACGAACGACCAACATATTGCGGTCTGGCAGTCGTCGACGTCTGATCGGATAACTTGACAGGAGCGCGTTCGACAATCTCGATTTCAGATGCCCATCGTGAATCGAGCTTCGGTTGACCTTGATACGTCTGCTTGGATCTCTCGCGTGGAAGCTTGAAATCCACCAGACGCACAGTGTCGCCCTCGTTCGGTTCAATGAAGGTTTTCTTCGAGATTAGGACTTCGCCATCGACATCACCGGGGTCAGCCGTTGACGCAGTCTCTTCGTATTCGCTGGACTCCCAGACGGAAACCCGGACCTCATCCTCGCGGCGGTTACCATCCTTTAGGATCATAGCAAACTTCAGGCTAGGAACTGGTGGATAGTAGATTTTCTTCACGACGCCCTGTGTCGTGACATAGCCTTTCGAGGACGCGAGATTCGCCTTCAAAATCGCGTTGATCCTGATGACGTTTCTCGGGTCGGTCTGCTCCTCTTCGACAAGCGAAAGGAACGCGGTCGTGATGTCCGTCCCAGCCTGCACACGGCGTGCAAGTTGGGAAGCGACAGTGACCGGTGGTTTCCGAATTTCGTGCAGTGCATTCCCGTCAAGCAGTCTGCGTGTCTCGGCAAGAATTTCTTCACGAAGATCGGGATCTTCCTTACCCAGCTCGCGCAACGGAGCAGCTCGGTCGTAGATCTGCTGTTTGAACCGTTGTTCGAAGCTCCGCCGGTTCCGATCCCGTCGCTCAGGAAGCGTGCGATCGTGTTCCGTGCGGAAACGAGCAAGGAGGTCTGTGTGTTGATTCAAGAGAGCAGCCACACCTGTCATGTGACCGTTTTCGTCGATACCATGAGAGCTCCGCTTGAGCTCTTCATCCAACGCTAGGCGGAATTCGATTCCGGCTATCGACGACCGAGAGTAGTCCTCGGGGTTCGGCACGACGCTCCGAAGGGAGGCAACTTCGCCATAGGGAAGCAGCACTTCTAATTCGGACGTCGTGACACCTTCTGATTCGCGAGGCGTCTGTTCATCGTTGGGGATGATCTTCAGCTCACGAAGCCGTTGAGTGTCCGGGTCGAGGGTCTCGACAGGTTCGAGCTTCTGTCCCAACTGTACGGGGGCAGTAGACGAACTCGTGGGGATGTACTCTTCAAGACCAGACGCTGTGCCCGTCAACTGATCGCCAGTTGGGTCGGTCAGGCGGTCGTGGCCCATGTAGATGTACTCGCCAGTCGAGAGAGCGTCGGGTTCAGAGATCGCGTCAGCCGGACGGCCTCTCGCGTTCATCTCAGCCCTCCGCTCGTCACTACGGGATGGGACCATCGGTTGGTCGTTGTACCAGCCGTAGTAATCATCGGAACTCTCGCTCTCGAACTCATGTTCGGAGCCAGACGTGAATTCAGAGATTGCGCCTTGCGACTCCACGTCGTCCGCATCGAGGCGACGCTCTGGCTCATCGAGGCCAGCGTGCCAGCGGATAGTCGGCGACTCCACGTTACCGTCCAAGCGACGGCGTTCCTCGCGATCGAGGGAGCGGAGATCGTAGAACCACCCATCGTAGCGACGGGCAATGTGGGTCGGATTCTCATATTCGATTTCGGTTCTACCGTTCTTCTCGTGACCAGCCTCAGAGAGGTGGACACTGTCGGTGTTTCCACTCATAACAATGTGGGAAAGCGACCGTGCTTTCCATTCGCATAGACGCTCGAACCGTCTATAACTGTATCGCGCCTATCACCGCGCAGTAATGCGGTTTTCTGATGAAAACCCCCGAAATACCGCTCCCTTCTAACAGAGCCTCCGACTAGATCGCTCGCGCCAGCAACACTCATCGTCGCCCATAGCCTCTCAATTCGTCCTCACAGACCGTTATAGAACGTCGCAATCGCTCAAGAAGTGTGGAAGTGGAAAGACGAGAGTCGCCTTTCCCACATTGTTATGATGAGCCGTTCAAGGCTCACTATTAGCTACTCAGGATGTTGATATAATCGTATCGGCTACCGACCACCCAGTCCATAGCACAGTAGCCTGTCCCCGGACGTTACCCCTCATAATCCCGCCCGAACACGCTCATCGACTACCCCCAGCGAATGCGGGCGGGAACTGACCGGGGGACACCTGAAGACGTGACACGTTCCTAAAGACGCGATTGGCTAGCTTGCGCTCAGTTTTGGACCCCAAATGGGGCTGAGGGAGTGAGAGAGGGTCGACAGCAGCGCCGCTGTCGGTTCAGATCGCCTCAGACCTCACCCAGATGGAGTGACTACCAGATGACGTACTACCACAACGGAGACGACCAGCTCACGAACGGCGACGTCGAACAGGACGACCGGTTCGACGAACTCACCATGCGCGGCCTCTACGAGTCACCGCACCTCGAAAGCGACTGCCTCGGCATCCGCCTCGAGAACGCTGGCGAGCTCATGATGGCTGCCCGTCGTGAGCCCGAATACGACGAGTTCGGCCTCGAAATCGAAGGAAATGGAAACTACGAACTCGACGCATACTGGATCGGTGCGAGCCTTCGCACTACCGAAGGTCGCGACGTCGATCCTATCGACCTCGCCGACGAGGACCTCACTGGACTCCCACTCGAAGCCCAGGAACGCCTACACGGACTCCGTGAGGAACGCAAACGCCAGCGCGAGAAGGCCTTGGCCGCCCACGTGGTCGGCATCGACCGCGAGACACGATGCCGTAAGGAGCTCGTCGAAGAGCGCGAGGAACGCCAGTCCAAGCGCAACGAGCGCGTCCTCGGGGAGGGAATCATCCGCAACAACGCATTCGAAGATATCGACGACAACGAGGCTGAGGCTGTCCACGAGGCCGCTGCTCGAATCGAAGACCACCTTATCACCGGCCCCGGTGACGAAGTACTCCGACACCTGCTCGCACGCAAAGTCCGGAGCGGTCAGGACGTCTTCACCGCTCAGTCCAACACGTTGGACCAGCTCTATCAGGAGGCGAGCGTCATCCAACCTATCTCGTCCGTGCCGATTATCCCCTCGAAGTACAACGTCGAGGCTGACATCCAGGGCGAAGTCACGACCCTCTGGCAACCCAAATCAGGGAGCCAACAGCAGGTCGGCCTCATCAAAGACGACGCCGGCGATACCATCAAATTCACCGTGTGGACACGCTCTCAACAGGGTGTCATCCTCCACGAAGGCGATCTCGTTCGGATTCGTGCCGGGAAAGTCGGGAAGTACCAGGGACAGGCCACTCTCGCCGCTGACTCCGAGACGCATATCGAAGTTCTCGAGCGTGGCGACGGGCCCGCTCCCAGAGGCGACATCCCGAACGTAGACTGGGAGAAATACGCCAAGCGTCACCGCGAACAGGGCATCGAACAGCCCTTCCAAGTGCACAGCGCGTGTACGATTCCCCCCTTGGGCGCTCCCGGCGTCGAAGAAGTCTCTCGTCCCGTGCATGCTCCCGTCGACAGACTCGACCAAGAGAAGGGCGAGAAGCTGGACGCCCTCGAATGGCTCAAAGCCACCGAGATATTCGACGAGGACGATAGCAAGATACCACTCCCAACTTGGTGGCGCGAACAAGCGAACGTGGTCGCCCTAATCGTCGACGTCGACGTCGACGCCGAAGGGGACGAGATCGGCGCGGCCATCCGGGAGGTCGTCTCGACGGGCCGTCCCGAATCCACGCCTGTTCCCGTTACTCCCGTTCCCCAGGGTAAGCGTCGTCTCTGGGCGCTTATCCGTGACCTCGACCTTTTCGGAACCGCCCTTGATGACGACAAGGAGGGAGAGGTAGAGACGGAGACAGCGGACGACACGAACGAGAGCGTACTCACTGGCGTTGCAACCCCCGACACCTCGGAGACTACCGTGGCGAGCGACGACAAGCCGGGTCTTGGACTTCCAACGACCACGTGCCGGTGTCCAGAGTGTGATCACGATCGAGCGCAATATCGCCTCGTTCAACTCCGGTCCATCGACGAACCACCGACGAGACTCCTCTCCTGTGTGAATTGCGGCCAGAGATGGCGCGAAGACAGCTAGTCGACAGAAGCAGCACTTCACTCCGTGTATCCAGTCTCACTATTCCAATAGAACGATGTCAACCAACAACTCCGACCACGGTCCGACGAACAGTCACAGTCAACCACTCACGAACGAGGAACTCACCGGCGACGACGATGTCGACTTCCATCTTGACATCGTCGACGGCGAAGATCCCAGCCGGCCCGTCACCGACGACAAGAACGAGTTCAACCCGTACCCGTCGGGACCCGGTCCCCTTCCAAGAACGATGCGGTTCGTCAGGCTCATCGACGGCACCTGGGCGTTCATCGAGCGCGGGAACGTCGGCGGCTGGATCAGTGCCGAGGAAACCATCAACCTCGATGAAGTCCGGTGAGTCGCGATCGGCCACCAATACCTGTGTTTTGGCTCCCCCAAGGGGGTGAGGGGAATCGGAGGAGGAGCAAACATCCTGGGTGCTGCTCCAGCAGCCGTCCTCTGGGCACTCCCACTCGAATCTCATCTTCTATCTAGTCTCGTTCACCCAGTCGAACCATTCCAGCCAGCGACAGCAATCGCGCCACTTCCAGAAAATGTCAAGCAACACAAAATCCGCAGAACTAGCCGTAACTGTCTCCGACACAGACCTCTCGGAGGCTACAACCGGCATCCTCGAACAGTTCCCAGACGACCTTGATGGCGACCTCCCCAGCGTAGAGGAAGTCGCGAGCCGTCTCGAGAAGATGACCAACCAGTACAAGGTTCCTCTTGACGAGGCCCGCCGCGCCGCGGTCAGCCACTATCGCGACGTGTTCGGCCTCGAATACGATGACCTCGAGTTCCCTGGCCAGAGCGCCGGCGACGTCACCCTCGCCTCAATCAACCAGCACGAGCAGTGGGTGGACGTGACCGTAAAAATCGTCGAACTCTGGGACCCCACCCACGACAGCATCGACCAGGTCGGGCTCATCGGCGACGAGAGCGGTCGCCTCAAGTTCACCAAGTGGACGAAGGCCGAACTCCCAACCCTTGAGGAGGGTAGCGTCTACAAGCTTTCGAACGTCATCACCAGCGAGTACCAGGGGCGATACAGCATCAACCTCAACTCGCGCTCGAACATCGAACCTGTCGACGGCGACATCGACGTTAGAGCCGATATCGAAGATGTTCAACTCTCTGTCCCGATGGTTGCAATCCAGTCCGGGTCGGGACTCATCAAGCGGTGTCCCGACGGGGACTGCACGCGCGTCCTCCAGAATGGTCGGTGTGCAGAACACGGCGACGTTGAAGGGGAATTCGACCTTCGCATCAAAGCGGTCTTCGACGACGGTGAGACCGTCCAGTACGCAATCTTCGACCGCGAAGCGACTGAGGCCATCGCGGGTATCACGCTCAATGAGGCCATCGAGCAGGCGATGGACGCTCTCGATACCAGCGTTGTCGAGGACGCCCTCATCGACGCGCTCGTGGGCCGGTACTACCGTGTAGAAGGCTCTATTGTCGGTCGATATCTGCTCGTGAACGAGGCTGAACAGCACGGGTAACCTCGAATCCGAACCAGAACGCGACCCGAGTAGCCTGACTTTCGACTCCACAACCGTCACTAAACACTTTATGAGCAAATCCAACCCAGAAGCGACATCCAACAGCACCGACACCGAGAACAGCAATGCCGGCCGGCAAGGTCGCCAGGTAGCGAAGCGTGCCTTCGCCGCCGAAATCAACGACGCTACCCACGTCTTCAAACAGTCTGATGAGGAACGAGCCCCGAACTTCGCGCTGCTTCCGTCGGGCGAGGTCGCCAACCGATACTTCCTCGTCGGCACGATAACCGAAGTCAACGACGTCGGGAACGAGGACGACTACTTGCAGGCTCGCGTGGTCGACCCTACGGGCACTATGTTTGTCTACGCCGGGCAGTACCAGCCCCAGGCCGCTGCGTTCCTCTCCAGCCTCGAACCCCCGGCGTACGTCGCTGTGACCGCGAAGCCATCCGCGTTCGAGAGCGATGGCGAGACGTACGTCTCGCTCCGGCCCGAGACCACCACCCGCGTCGATAATGAAACCCGTGATCAGTGGGTTTCCGAGACCATCGAATGTACCGAAGCCCGACTCGACGCCTTCCCCGATAGTGACAGCGAGTTCGCCGCGATGAGCCGCGAGCAGTACGGCGACAGTCTCGACCTCGATAACTATCGGGAGGCCGTCAACGACGCTCGCGAGGACCTCGGAATGGACATGGACCACCGGTCGGACAGATCCAATAGTGAGACCACGACCGAGAACCAGAACGACGACGTCAGCGTAGATGAAGACGGCGTCACCAAGGAAGCGACGGTTGAGGAGGCAGAAATCGCCGCTGCCGTCGCAAACGCCAGGTTCGAGGAGTAAGCCCAAGTAGGAACACCTCCGTTCACTCCCGGCCACACTTTCTAACGTTGTCGCACAACTCTCTCGGGAGGGCTTTCACCCCTCCCCACCCCGTCGTTCGTTCCTCCCCGTCGAAATCCACCTTCCCTGAGCTGTAAGTGCAGTTTGACTCTACGGAAAACCTATTCTTACAATAACTGCGAGTGTATGTTCGTCCTCTTCTCGCACCGAAAATCGAGGAATTACTCGTAGTAACTCAACCGTTCGACGACCTCGGCGAAAGCGACGTTTTGCCGTACATCGGTAATCTCAATTTTGACTCGCTCACTCTCTTTCGTATCCGGGACGATCACGACGAAACCACGTTCGACCCGAGTGATGCCATCACCCTGTTCGCCGATGTCCTCAATCTCGACTTCTCGAGTCTCACTTTCCTCAACTGGTGGTTCCTGTGGCTCACGCTGGGACTGTGATCCCGTTTCAGCCTGTTCGCTCTGTTCTGGCTCGCTCTGTGTCGGGGAAGACACGAGTGCGACGCGATATGTTTCTCCTTGCTGTAGATCACCCAGTTGTAGCTCGCGCTCTGGAACGTCGATCACGTACGACCCGTCCTGTTCCTCAATCGAAGCTGAAAACAGACATTGGAGTTCTTCAGAAATCTTCATTAGTCGGCCTCCTGGCAGCGTAATAGTGCAGAACACTTGACTCTGCTGTCGTGTCGTTGCTCAGAATTCACTCGGGACTCACGACATCGTCGCAGATGGGACACTCTGCCCAGATACCAGTCGTTCCGTTGTTTTACTCATATTCAACCAAGACGTGTGCAGCAGAAATGTTCTCATCACACTCCGGACATTGCCCGTGTTTCGGAGTATCGTAGGTTATCAGGAGAAGGAAGGGAGCGTGTGACAATTCCCCTCCAACTGGCTGTAGAGTTATGTTTCGGTGTAAGCTTTGTGTGGAATCGTACCTGAGACGAGCGTAGTCGCAAAAAATCACTCGCAACCCGATCTCCGGTGATGAGCAGTATTTATGCGAACTCTGCGCCGAGAACTCCCTCTCTGTCGAACAAGTCGCCGAAAGCGGATGGGCTGTGCGCAGAACACGGCACTCTCCTGGTTGAGACGGCATAGAATCGAACCCCGGTCTCACGACTACTCTGAGGCCCCGTGACGCAATCCGAATCTCCTGTACGAACTACACTGGGAGAAATCTCTCTCCGGAGAGGCAATCGGTGAACACCGCGGCTGCGGTGCGACCATCGTCGCGCGGTGGATAGATCGGTTCGATATCGACGCGAGGCAAGCCGATAGTCAAAAAATTAGTGACGGCTAAGGGTACTGTGACAGAACTATTGACCCCCCCGTTTGTGCTCCCCTGAAATGGTGGAGGGTTCAACACGAAATGGCTACACTCCAGCTCAGCACCGCCTCGAACGCACCGACTATCGACCCCACTCAGGTCGATGAACTCCGCGAGTTTCTCGACGAATGGCTCATCGGCACGGGCTCATTCGACGATATCACGCTGAAGATTGCGGTTCCCGAACGCGATCCCGATACCGGCGAGGCAGACCCGCCGCACCTCACGCTCTACGGATATGCCTCGTTCTCCCCGACGCATCGGCCGACCGTTCGCGAGGCCGTCCTCGAGGGCCTCGACGACAATCTCGATGAAGACGAACGCGAGGTCGTCATCAACGACGAAACCGAGGAACTCCTCTGGGACTACGCCGGTGAGCACACCGAGGACTTCCTTCGCGAACTCTCGCCGTTCCTCACCGAGCCCTTTGTCATCCAGACCGTCGGCTACGAGAAATGTCGATTCCCCCACGTCGGCTACCAGTACCGCGTCGATCCCGATGGAGAAATTGACCATATCCAGTTGGGATGAGCAGTCGGCTCGAATCTTTCGCCACGACGCTCGCCGCAACTCGCCTCCATCTCCTATCCCCCATCCAGCATGAGCTTCTACGCGCGAATCTCCGGCTACCTCCAGTACCGCACGCACGACCACCTCGACGCCGCCATCGAACGCCTCAGGCGAGGCGCTTGGCTCAACGACGACGAGCAGTGGCTCGTCCGAGGTCACCCCCGAGAGATCCGCACTGACGCTACCATCGACCACGATCGCAACCTCCTCGCAATTCCCGCTGGTGTGTACCAGAATCTCGGTCGAATCACCACCGAACTCTTCGCTGGGGCGACCGACGGTGTCGTAGTCACGTCCTCGAACGACGCGTGTTTCGACGCTTGGATCGAGACCCCGCTTCCCGAAGCCGCCAACGTTCCGCCTGGTGAGGGTGGTGATGTCTCTTCTATCCGTTGTATCGACCTCGAACACTTCGCCCGTACGCAGGGCCTCGGCGTCAACCAATTCGGCGATCCTGGTCACTTCCAGTGGCAGTGGGATGTCCTCGATGCCTTCCACGACAAGCACGACCCAGACATCCTCGGGATTCTCGAATCCGCGAACGGGCCACCCGGATGACCAAGAGCCGAAACTATGCAATCTCCCGAACCCATGACCCAGAACACTGACCCAGACGCAAATACAGACTCAAGTGCGAACAAAACGAATACTGACATAGGCACTGCTCCCGATACGTTCGCTGATTTTCGCGATCAATTCGACGACGAGTGCGTTCTCCAGACGCTCTCGAAAGCCCACGATATCGATCGCGAGAACCCGCCGACTGTGTACTTCCTTGACGAGGACACCGGCCGTGTCTATCGTGTTCTCGAAGCCACACGAGGCTCACCCGACTCGGGGTGGTTCGTCCTCGCCCTCGCCCTCGCCGGCACCCACGTTGACGATGGCTACGAACGCCAGTTGCGCGTCCACGACTCGGACACCCACCGTGTCCTGCTCGGCAACGATATCGAGCACTATGCTCACCATGAGCCGACCCCCGCCGACGACGTCATCACTACTAGTGAGGGGATGTTCATCCTTCGGATGGACGAGCCACTAATCCCGATCGGTGAGCACCGCCAGACACGCTCCTCCGGGGATGACGTCGATGAGTGAACACGAACACAGCGAACTCGAAGGACCGTGAATCGTGCTCTTCGGTTGCTTACGACCAGATTCCTCGCCTTCAGTTTGTCTTCCCCCGGAGGAACTGGGGGGTCTACGCCCCCGTTCCATATGTCTCAAGATGCCCTCGAGAACACTGACACTACGACCCATAGTACCGGCTCGTCTTCCGCCGGGTCGGGGTCTCCCACTCCCGTCTCGACGCGCCTCAGGCAGAACCAGCAGCAGACTCAGTCATTTTCCAGCGAGACTGCCTCCGAAGACGAGCAGTCGAAAGCCACGGACTCGGAATCGACCGATGAAATACAGTGTCCTGAGTGCGCAACCGACGAGTACCTCGTCATTGACGAGGAGGAAACCTACTGTGGGGAATGTGGCCTCGTACTCTTCCGTGATATCCTCGATCGGCGCCTTCGCTGGGTCGATACTGGGGACGGCCGTGAACCCGAACGTGGCGGCGCTCCCACCACACATCGCCTCCATCATAAGGGGCTCCCGACGGAGATCGGATATAACAGTGACGGGTACGACCGCCCGCTGTCGCGTCAGACCAAACGGCGTTTCCGTCGACTCCGTAAGTGGGATAGTCGATCGAAAACCGGCTCGAGTCGCGACCGCTCGCTCCGCCTCGGCCTCGGCGAAATCGCTCGCCTCATCAGTGCGCTCGAACTCTCCGGCTCTATCCACGACCGCGTCGCTGACCTCTACCGCGAGGTGTGTGAGAAAGAAATGCTCGCTGGCAACTCCATCGAAGGCATGGCGAGCGCCTGTGTGTACGCTGCTTGCCGTCTCGAACGCCTGCTACGCACGCTCAAAGAGATTGGTGAAGTCGCTCGTGTCGATACTAAAGAAATCAATCAGGACTACAAATGCCTAAATCAAGATCTTGAGCTCGCAACGCCTCCACCACTCCCGCAGGACTACATCCCACGACTCGCGAGTGCCGTTGATGCCTCCCCTCGTCTCGAACGCCGTGCCTACCAGCTCTCCAGATCGAACGCTGTGGGTGTCCTCGCGAACGGCCGGCAACCGAACGGCGTCGCCGCAGCGTGTCTCTATCACGCCTTCAAAGAGAGTGGGCAAAGCAACCTCCGACTTACCCAACAAACTCTTGCCGAGGAAGGCTACACGACCCCGACAACGATTCGCAAGCTCTGGAGGGAGCTCCAAGGCCTTGCCGATGACGGAGAACTTCCCGATCCGGACGGCAACCTCGACCATTTCTCGTTACCCTGTGGAACGGTGGTAGGCGACGAGACGGATCGGATGACACCCCCATATCCTACGTAACAGTCCTAATCGCACCATCCGAATCGTTACGTAGGACTAACACTCGGGACGCGGCACCTGCGACCCCCCCGCTCGTTTGTCGCACCCCGAGTCGGTGGGGGAACTCGAAATGGGCTCACTCGCACGCCACCGTGCAGCGAATCGCTTCCAGACCGCACTCCAGCAGCGCCTCGACGCTGCCTCGAACCAGAGTGAAGTACAGCAAGCCTACGACGATGCACTCGAGGGGCTCATCAAAATCGCTCTCGACGATGTCGAACTCGACCGCGTCGCCAGGGAGCTTTCGATCAACCCCGACGTTATCGACTTCCCCGAGTGACCGAGATCGCGACCATCATGCTCGGTTTTGCCCACCCCACGGGGATGGGGGGAGGTAGAAGAGTTCATGACGGTTACCGTTCATAACGGTATTACCGTTATTATTACTATTATTGGTTCGATTTTCTCCCTTCGTGAGCAGCTCGATCACCGACAGTATCGCGACCACGACTCCACTCAAACATGAGTACCAACACCGAATCCGAAAGCGCGGACGCACAGCCAGCGACCACACCCGACGACGGATCCTCAGACGTAGAATCTGAGATGGACGTCGACGACGCGACCACCGCAGAAACCGCTGAAAATACCCAACCCAAAGGCGAGCCCGAACCAGATCTGGAATCGGAACCAGATTCTGAACCGGAGCAAGAATCCAACACCGACGGTGAAGCCGACGAGGACGTCGAGGAAGACGCAGAAGAAGAGGCCGATGTCGGCACCGGACCGCCGAGCCAGTTCCAAGCCGCCATCATGGGCGGTGACATCAAGGAGTTCGTCGGTACGCTTCGCGCCATCGTCGACGAGGCGAAGTTCAATGTTGAGCCTGATGGCATTCAGGTCCGTGCGGTCGATCCCGCAAACGTCGCGATGGACGACGGTGTGCTGTCCGCAGGGGCTTTCGAGTCCTACGACGCCTCCGAGGGTGTTCTGGGCCTCAATCTCGAACGTCTCGAGGGGGTCCTAAAACTCGCGAAGAAGGATGATCTCGTCGAACTCTCGTTCGACACGAATACGTTCAAACTCGTCATCTACATCGATGGCGTCGAGTTCACGATGGCGTGTATCGACCCCGACAGCATCAGGTCGGAACCCGAAATTCCGGACATGGATCTCCCCGCGTCGTTCACTGTCGATGAATCGCAGATCAGGCGGGGGGTGAAAGCAGCTGATATGGTCTCCGACCACATCCAAATCCGTTGTGACGAGACCGAGCAGGCCGTCTTCATCGAAGCCCAAGGCGACACCGACGACGTGTCCCTGGAACTTACGGAGGAGGAGTATACCGAGCTGACCGCCGTCGACGCGGAGGCGCTGTTTTCGCTTGACTACGTTAAGGACATCTCCCGGAAATTCCCGAAGAACGCTGCAATCAGCATCACCTTCGGGACGGACTTTCCAATGATGATCGAATACGAGTTTGCAGACGGCGAGTGCGAGATTCTCTCGATGATTGCCCCCCGAATCCGGTCCAACTAATGACTTCGCTAACCTCCCTCAGCGACGGCGATACCTATGCAGATATACGGCTTGGCGAGACGTTCATCGTTTCTGTCGATCGTTCCGAGGATGCACTCACTATCCGGGTATTCCACCCGGACGAACCGGAGACCGCCATCGGCGAACACTGCCTCGATCTCAGTCCTGACGGAGCAAACGACGAGACCACCGTTGGGGCACATACCGGGACTGACCCGACCACGAACAGCGATTTGGCTCTTGGGTAGTTACTCGATCGATGGCTCCTGGACGCTACGCGGCTCCTCTCTCGATTATCGATACGAGAACTGAAACCCAGCGGAAGTGTCCGTACTGTCGCTGGGAGACGAACTCACTCTATAGACTCGACAGCTGGCCAGACGACTACGCGGGCTGCGCGTCCTGCGTTCTCGAGGCACTTGCCGATGACGACGAGTACATCATCTACAGAAATCAAGGGAGAGTGCCTCGGGGCTTGACGAGGGTGAATCCCGACTATAGCCAACCAACCGACGATGGGTTTCGCCCGGCCCACAGGCCCACCGAATCGGCGTCATTAATTGGATTGGGTACGATTAAATCAGTATGGATCAGACAGAGATGGAATGTTACCCCACCGTCCGCGACCGGGGGCAAGTCACCATCCCCGAAGAAGTCCGAGAAACACTCGGCATCGAATCCGGGGATAGAGTCAAACTCACCGTCGAACGGCTGGAGTAACACCTATGAACGTCACGCTTCGCTGTCGCGCCTGCCCTGATGAGGAAACCGCCAGCGAAGCGTGGCGTCACATAGAACTTCACCGGCAGATCCGCAACCACGCCGTCCGCGACTACTACTCCCACGAACCGGGCAACCGTCCGAGTTCTTTCGATCAGCACAACAAACTCACCGACTGGAAACAGCGGTGGCCCGTGTTCAAGGACGTGTCCGCACATGCCGCCCAACAAACCATCTCTGAAGTTCACAAGAACATCAAGATCCTCCGAGAAAAGCGGTACAAGGGCTGTAAAACTGGACGGCTCAAATGGCAGGGGAGCGGAGAGCGGCGATCGGTCGCGTATCAGTCCGAAGGCTACGACGTGAATCACACCACGGGCCGCGACGGATACGTGTCACTCCGACTCTCCAAAATCGGCACTATTCAGATTCGCGCACACCGCGACCTGCCGCCGACCGAGAGCATCAAGCGCGTCGTTCTCAAAAAGGAGCTGACGGGCGAATGGTTCGCCTGTCTCGTCACCGAACGCCCGGACGACAGCCTCCCCGAGAAACCGAAT
The DNA here is from genome assembly GCF_032113415.1 of Halobellus marinus. Taxonomy (NCBI): domain Archaea; kingdom Methanobacteriati; phylum Methanobacteriota; class Halobacteria; order Halobacteriales; family Haloferacaceae; genus Halobellus; species Halobellus marinus. The sequence goes on along the minus strand of NZ_CP134948.1, from coordinate 95,734 downwards.
CCCGACGACCTGTCTCCAGCCGACTGCGTAGGCGTGGACCTCGGCATCCAGTCGTATATCCACACCAGCGACAACCTCGCTGTGGACATGCTCGACCTCTCCGACGAGTACGACCGCTACGCACGCGAACAGCGGAAACTCGACCGGAAAGAGTATGGGTCGAACAACTGGGAGAAACAGCGTCAGAAGGTCGCCAAGGCGAAGCGTCGTATCAAGCGGGTGGTGCTGGACTTCCAGCACAAGTTGACGACGTGGCTGGTTCGGGAGTACGACATGGTGGCTGTCGAAGACCTCGACGTGAAGCCGATGATGGAAACGTCTCAATCGGCCAAGAACAAACAGGATGCGTCGTGGTCGCGGTTCTTGACGCTCTTAGAGTACAAAGGAGAGTTGCACGGCACGCACGTCGTGAAGGTAGACTCGGCAGGGACGACCAAGGAATGCTCGCGGTGTGGTGTCAAGACGGACAAGCCGATTTGGGTTCGGCAGCACTCGTGTCCGGCGTGTGGTCACGAGGAGGACCGGGACCTAAATGCGGCGAAGAACATCCTTTCACGCGGTTGCAAGCAGTTAGGGGCGGGACGCTCCGAATCAACGCCTGTGGAGACTGCGCTCCCTACGTTCACTCCTTCGCGGGTGAATGCAAAGCGCGTCGTAGAAGCAGGAAGCCCCGAGGCTTGACCTCGGGGCAGGTTCACCATTCGTCTCCGACCAACCTAGAGCAATCACAACCGAGTCCCACACCATCGACCGAGGCACGACCCGCCTCGGACCCGTCGCAGTCCCACCAATCCGCTGATGGATAACCCACCTTCAGACTTAATCTTATGCCAGCAAAAACCGATTACTCGCGAAAAACGAAATGGAAGAACGAACCGTACCAAGGCGAACGAGGCGTTGGCGGAAACTTCGTCTACGCTGGCGATAACCTGCTCGACAAGCATCTGTTCGTCCACCGACTCGCTCCCGGCGGATTCGACTGGGGGCCTGACGCCTCTGACGAGAAGGCCAGTCAACTCGCTATCGCACTCCTCGCCCCGCTCAAAGGCGTGGACTACGCTGTCGAACACTACCACCTATTCGCGGAGAACTTCGTCCGGCGTGAACTAACCGACGATACCTGGGAAATCAAACGTCAAGACTACCGCTCAGATGAGTACGTCGAGGCCATCGACGGTCGCGACTACCCCGAAAACACCGCCCCCGGCCCCGAAGACGTTCCCGATCTCGAGGATGCCGACCTAGAGTCCATCACGTACGCCGCGGAGATCGCTCTCGCCGAGAAGTACGCGGAGGTTCTGTGGCAGTCGGGGAACCGTCGCGAGAACCTTCGACGGCTGAAAGCCATCTGGAGCGGTGAGGAAGATCCCGCCAGCGACGCCGTCGCTTCGGGGACACTTTATCGAATTCAAGGCCTCGACATTCCCTCGAACGCCCGCAGTACGCTCGTCAAGCAGTTCGACTCGATGGGCGAACTCGCAGCCTGGGTCTGCTATGGGCGCAATCACTCCCAGCTCGCGGGCATCAGCGACGCATCCGCGAAGAAAATCCCTAACGCTCGCCCCGGCTTCGTCCAGTACTTCGGCGGTACAGAGCACATCCCCGAGCACGACACCCGTGAAATGTCGCTCTCGGAGATGTCCAACACTCGGGGCGACACCGCCCAGCAGACGTTCACAAGTACTCTTAGTGAGGCAGACGAGTAACCCACAGCAGCCTGACCGACTCGGCTTCCCTCTCACCTGTTTGTTCCCCCCTGTTCGGTGGGGGGATCGGATGTCCAAACAGAACACTCCAAGCGTTCCGCGCGTCGATTGACGACCACCGGGACGGATTCTGTTCGGGCTCTCCACCACCCCCCATCTTTCTCCTCTCGGCTCTAGCGGTTCTCCACGCTCCACTCCCCTTCGTAGCTGTAGTACTGTGCGGCAAACTCCCATGATACGGGATCGGCCGTCTCGTCTCTGCGTTTTCTCCGTTCACTCCCAGCCGTGTGCGTACTCCCGCGGCATTTTCGATACCGAGGACTCACCCATGTCAACAGAATCCAAATCCAGTTCCAGCCAGCCTCGCTCCCCCGGCTCCGACTCGAACGAGAACGAGACCGAGAACACCAGTGGGGACGAGAACGATACTAGCGCCAGTCGCACCGATACCGACCGCCCGCCCCTTCCGCTTGCCGATCTCCTAACCCGAGAGACAGACCGAAAATTCGTCGGCCTCACTGAGAACGACTCCCGGGAATATCCCGATGAAGTTCCACCGGAAACCCGGTGTTCGGCAGCGAACTCCCGCTCGTTTAAGGAAGCTATCCAAGCCCTCCCGAAGGCGAGCTCCGGTGAACTCTGGGCGACCAACGATTTCGTCGAGACATCCGGGCGTGTCGACACTGCCGTCATCCGCCGTGTGCATGGCCTCGACGTCGACGCACTCGAATCCTATACCGGAAGTTCGATCGAAGACCTCGCCGCCGCGAGTGAGGCCGACGCAGTCGTGCGTGTCTATGATCATCAAGATATCGTCGACGACCGCCGAAAGGCGTTGAACGCGCTCGGCTACGATGTTAAGTTCCGGTGGCAGATCGCCTCGGATTCGTACTCCATTATCAACCCACAGGAGGCGTATCTCCCCATCATCAGTGCACTCCAGCAGCGCGGCGAAACCAATCCCTTCGGGTGGGTGTCCTACCGCGATTGGGGTGGGTTGTTCAAGATGGTCGTCATCTGCCCGAGCCTCCGTCACCTCGTCTCCGGCGATCAGGGGGACATCGAAGACGACGTCGAAGAAGACGGCATCACCATCGCTGTTAGTAACGATAGCGACTCCGATGAGGACTCCAACAAAGACGAGGAAGGATCGGAGACCATCATCTACGGCGGCTTCCAGACCGGGTACGACTTCCGAGGCACGCAGACGCTCTGGGCGCGACCTGTCCTCTTCTTCCCCGACAGCGGGACCGTCCTTCCCGATATGGGCGAACGGTACACACGGCGGCACTACGGGAAAGCCACGAATGCCGATCACGAACGCAGTCAGGGCCGTGTCCCGATTAGCGAGTGGTGGCGCTCTATCTACGACGACATCGACACTCGGATGATCGAGGTCGATACCGCTATTCGTCGGACACGGGCCATCGCGTACGACTTTGAGGACCTCCCTTTCTCCGTCGAAGACTGCTACACCTACTGGGGGATCGCATTCAAATACGCAGAGCGGGCCGCCGACCGAGCGATCTCGATCGCAAAGCCCTCCTCGCGACCAACTGTGTTCAACCTTCAGCTCTCCTTGCTCATCGCGGTACTACAGGAATACGAGGGATCGATGGCCTCGGATACCTATCAGGAGTACCTTGAGGTCGCTGGCGAGTTGTTCAGAAAGCCAGCGATGATGATCCAACTCGCCATGCAAGAGCACGACCGGCGGACGGACGACGACTCCCAGCATGTCCTTCCCGAGAATCAGCAGACGCTCAGTGACTCTCTCGAAGACATCGTCGATATCCCGGGCATCAGCGTCGATACAGAGGCCGACCTCTCGGATCAGCAAGCACACCGAGTGCAGGATCAGCTTCAGCGACGACTCGGTGACATCTCCTGATTCACCGTGAACGAAGTGGTCATTCAACTGTGGATTCGTGAGTTCATAATCATACGCTCAAATATTAGATAGCAGATAATTCTCTCACCGCGTGCAAGATGGAGGGCGCGAGTCTTGCATTTGTGAATACTGCTCTCTCAATCGGCGATGCCCAACAGTTCATCAACAGTAACTGCCGTTTGCCCGATGATAGTGTCCTCGCCTGAGCAATGGCGAGTTGATGAGTATATCTACTTTGGTACTATTGGCTCACGTATTACAGTACGTTGTATACTCCGTATCGAATTCTCGTGGCGGTGGTTGCTGGAATTGTGAACCCATATCCTTCGATATATAGGGGTTTTCCAGCACGTTCAATAACCGTTCGAATGTGGAAAGAGTCCCAGTTTCGAGATACTCGTCCAATGCCTGTTCAACCAGGTAGTTGCGGGGAATGTACCGCGGATTGGCCTCCTGCATCAACTCCTCATCTAGGCCGACAGCAGCCAGTTTATCTCTGAGCTGTTCGAATTCTGTAGTTGCAAACGCTGGGTCATCAAACGTACCGGTTGTCTCTAATTCGAGGAACGTATTGGTATAGTCTGCGTTCGAATTGCGGAGCCACTCCAGGAATTCATCGACGAGTGCTTCCTCATCATCCGAGGTGATCCCCAGCTTCTTTCGCATCATCGTGTAGTATTGTGCATCAAATCGATCGTCAAATTCGTCCAGTTTACTTTCGAGTTCATCATACGTGAGCGCCGTTCGTGTACACAGCGGTTGGAGCGCCTCTGCGAGACGTTCGAGATTCCACCGCAAAATGGGTCGCTGGTTGCCGAAGGCATATCGCCCGTGCTTGTCGATCGAGCTGAAGACCGCATCCTCATCATAGTAATTTATGAACGCACAGGGCCCGTAATCAAATGTTTCTCCATCGATACTCATGTTGTCGGTATTCATCACGCCATGAACGAATCCGACACGCAGCCAGTCGACAACCATCTCAATCGACGACTGCATGACTGCATCAAAGAAATCGAGGTATGGACGATCCGCTGCAGTTAGCTGTGGGTAGTGTCTGTCGATAACGTAGTCAGTGAATCGCTGTAGTTCGTCGGCTGCTCGGCTTGCAACATACTGAAAGGTCCCGTATCGAATATGGCTGTTCATCACTCGGACAAGAATGGCTCCAGGTTCCTTCCGCCGTCGTCGGATCGCTTCGTCAGTTTCGAGGACAGCTAGGCTTCTCGATGTTTTCATGTGTAGATTCCGCATCGCATATGAATACAGATACTCTCTGAGCATCGAGCTGACAGTTGCGTTGCCGTCGCCTCTCCCGGAGTACGGCGTTCGACCGGAGCCTTTTAATTGGATATCGTATCTATCACTATCGCGTACATGTTCGCCGAGTATCATCGCTCTTCCATCGCCCAGGACGGTAAAGCTCCCATACTGGTGGCCTGCATATGCTTGGGCGATTGGTTCTTCCAAGAGGTCTTGGCCTGCTAGAATGGTAGCATTGAGTTCCGCTGGATCCAATCCAAGATCAGCACAGAGCCCGTCATTACGAACTACAATTTCTGGATTAGCGATACTTTTCGGCGTTACTCTCGAATAGAGGCTTGGGTCCAAATTTTTATAGGTGGTATCAAATGAAAACGTCATTTTGTCTTAAGTAGTATTATTTTGCTTGTTAATAAACTTACTTTTGAGGATATTGAGATCCGGTCAGTAGAGATTCAAATCGGCGCGTGCTGCATACATCTTCTACCTCTTACACACGGTTCTATCAAATAATGAGTCTCTTCTCCGGTTTGAGGAATAACAAACCCCTCAATCAACGGTTGGAAGCACCACTTAGCCCACCGATACAACTTTATGTATTCCGCGGAAATTAAAATATATGGCCGAATCAGCTCTCTCGGGTTCGCACCCGTTGGATACGATGCTGGCAGTTTCTGACGTGATCCAGAACGAACGGTTGGCACGTCTGTACGCTCGGGTACTCGAACTCGACACCCCCACTGTAGAGGAGCTCGCAAGCCGTTCTGCGAGTTCTCAAACCACGGTCTACGAGGATGTCAAGCATCTCGTGGAAATCGGTGTCCTCAAGCGCGTGACGGACTCTCAGCCGCACCGATATAGCGCTCGTCGGGTCGATATGACCATACAGACCGGGGAAGAGACGTTTCAAATCACCCCGACGCTTCTCGTTGCCCTGGCTCAACGCGACTCAAACGACAATATCGAACTTTACGTCGAACGCCACGAAGTCAGCGGTCTGGCGACGGCCATCGAATACGCTCGGGCCTACACGAAATCGGAGATGACTGCCCGGATCATGGCTCGAGAGCAGGAGATCCCCGTCCTCGAAGCCGAAACAATCCTCCAGGAACTCCAGGAAATCCTCCTTGATGTAGAGGACGAGATTTCGACGGAAATCGATATCGAGGCGTTGGATGCAGACGTAGACGAGCAAATCGGCGAGTAGTAACCGTGCCGGAACACCTCTTTCCCGATGTCGAGAGCCACCTCATTGACACGAATCTCTTCATTCGCTTCGAGCGCCACGAGACGATTGACCTGCTTGAGCGAGCAGTGACCGAACACGATATCGTTCTCTTGGTCCCGCAGCGAGTATACGAAGAACTCACGCCAGAGTCCTATCCCTACGACCAACCTCCAATTGACGATGCGATAGAATCCGGCTGGGTGCAGGTCTTGGATGAAGTTGATTACTCGAACCCCGTCGTTTCAGCCACGATGGATATGGTTCGACACTATATCTCCGCCGCAACCGAGCGTCCCGAGCATACGATAGAGCAAGCCGATGCAGAAGTAGGTGGGGCGGCTGCTACGCTCTTGGAAGACGGACTCACAAACTCGATAGCGATCTACACGAACGACAGAGCCGCATTCCGTGGGATTGAGCGAGCACTCTCTCAACACAGCTACGAGAATCACGTTCAGTTAGTCAAGGCGTTCGATTTCGCGGATACCGTCGAGAACAGATATCAATTCTCTAGATAACCACTCTTTCAACAATCAGACGAATGGAGTATTGACATCCTCCTCCGCGTGAACGCGGAGGAATCCCACGGCACCGCACCGCTGGATTGGGATATTAGGGTTTGCAGTCTACCACTTGTGCCTGCGGTTGGAATCCGCTGGACAAGTCGTGAAGGTAGACTCCGGGCTGTGCCAACCAGCCGGTACTCCTATCCTCGTCCAAACTGGCCGAAGACTCAGAGTTACTTTCGCTATTGTTGATGTCGTGGCGGATGTTTTCCGCCCCGTTCACGTCAGCGTTGAACGCCGCATCACACTCCTCGCACACGTACAAGCCGCGTTCGACACGCTGACTATCGTCTTCTCTACCGCACACGCAACACGTCTTACTCGTATCGCGCTCTGACACTTCCACGACTTCGATTCCCTCGACCTTCGCCTTGTACGTGAGAATCGACGTGAAGCGGTCGAACGCCCACCCGTGCAAGTCAAGGTTGCCGTGCCGACCCCAATTCTTCGAGTCGCCGTCTTCGTCCTCGCGGACGCCTTCCAAGTCTCCGACATTTATTCGCCCAACACCCTTCTCGACGCACTGTTCAACGATGTGTCTCGCTAAGGAATGGAAGAAGTGGGTGCGGCGTTCCGACCACTTGTGATGCAGTCGAGTGGCCCGTTTGCCACCCGAGTCGTCGCACTTGGCGATTTCTTTCGGGAAGTAGTACCCGTCTTGTTTGAGGCGGTTGCCGGGGTACAGATCGGCGTCTTCGGTGCTGTAGGCGACGGCAGCGAAGTTGCTGATACCGAGATCGATACCCGCCGTTTCGTTGCCGGGTGCGGTGGGCATCTCGACTTCGTCTTTGCAGACGAGATGCAGCTCCCACCGTTCATTCGACTTATGATAGACCGCGCGAACTTGTTGTAGGTTCTCGACGGTGACGCCGGGGCGCGTCTCGTACTCGACAAGGATGTACTCCCACGCTTTCGGGTGTTCCTTATGATTCGCGCCTTTCGAAAGTCGGACACGGTTGTTCTTCGTGTCGTGGCGGATGCCGTTCTGTTTCCACGTCACCGTCGAACGGGGGTGTTCTTCGTGGACGCGGTTGCCGTCGTTGTCGTAGTAGTTTTTCTTGCAGTAGCCGGGCGGATTCGCGCGATCATCGGACTGCCTCTTGCCGTACCACGAGTTAAAGGCTTCAGCGAGTTCCTCCAGAACGCGCTGACTGGACTGACTATGCAGTCCCTTGTATTTTGGATGGGTCTTCAACTCGTCTTTGAGGTCGCCGTGGTCGGGAATCTCGCCCGTTTCCTCCCACACTTCTCGGGAGTGGTAGTTAGCGACGTTCCAGAGCTTGCTGGCCGACCACCCGTGCCGGTTGAGCGGTTCCTCTACCTGCTGGTGGTTGAGGATTTTCGCTTGGTGTGTTCGGTGGACTTCCAGCATCTTGAACGCCTGTATAATCACTTATACTTGTTTCTGTTGTAAAAGTATGGGTTGAGACTGGTGGAATATCCGGCCCTGCCATAGATGGTGGGTTGCCTTGTTGAACGCAAGACAGCGACGGGGTAGGGTCGATTGTTTGTAGTCTCACGCTGTCAGAGGTGCGTTCTTACAGTCAGAAGATACAGCGGCTGTTACTGACAGCGGTTGCCGAAGGGTCAAAACTATGGTATCTTGCTTCGTTGTTTCGGTGACGACGGCGATGCCTCTCCCGGATACGTCCGGAGAAGGGGAGCAGGCGGCGAGCCCTAACTCGCCGCCTGCGTTAGGTTATGGACGATGCACTTCCGAGTCAGCTCCCGGAACTGGCCGTGCCAGCTCCGGGAGCGGAGCTTCTCGCCGTCGTCTTCTTTCAACTGCGAGAAGCCCGTCTCACTCATCCAGCGTTGGTTGTAATCCTCGGTCATTCGGGCGTTGTGGGCCTTCTGCAACGGTGTTTGTTCCCTGTGCTTGATCAGTGGTCGCGTTGAGTTCGAGCGACACTCCTCACGGAGTTCGCCCCACGAGTAGTTCGCGTCAGAACAATACACGCAGGTCTTCCGCGTTCCGGCGGAAGACCTGCATCCCGATGTGGCCGTCCCACGCCTTCTGTGTCGTGAAATGAACGTCTTTGATCGCTAGCGAGTTCACGTCGATCAAGATGGTTGTCTTCATCGACTGGAACGAGTAGTTCGCACGGTCACGGTAGTGATAGCTGGTCTGATCACGCTGGAAGCCACTTGCATCGATTGCGGCTTCACCACTCCAGCCCGCCTGCTCCGCCGAAGCGCGGAGCAGGCGGCGGAGTTCACGCATCCGATACTCGTCTTCCCACCGGCAGAACGAACTGTAGTGTGGTGCCTCGTTGAGATCAAATACGGCGAGGATACCGGGCATCTCGTTGAGGTAGTCTTCAGTCTCACGAAGACTCTTCTCCAACTCAACGCGGAACAAAATCAACGCAATCTGTGTCCACTTGGCGTACCCGTCCGCGCCGTTCGGCGCGGCGGGTACGTCAGGGTCATCTACGTGCTGTTTGGCAAGATCTCGACACATCCGAGCGAGCCGTCTGAGCGATCCCATATCGCCAGACGGCGTCCAATTCCCGGTTAGCTTGACGGTATTTTCCTGTGAGAGCGTCTGAAACTACAGTCAGCTAGCGGCAAAACAAGGCATGGTGGGTTGTGGAATGGGTTGTCGAATTCATCCCGCGCCTAAAGCCCTGTCTCTTACCCATAAGTTCACGGAGTCCCAAACAGACGTTTCAGACGCTGTCGAACCCAATCTGCAATCGGAAGATCGAGGCGAGGAGTGATCCGGGCGATGATCTCGGCGGTAGGGGGTTACTGAATGTGGTACACGGGATTAGCAAAATCGTTCCATAGGAGTGTTAAATCTGTAGATATCGAGGTTTCGATCGGATTTATTGACCTCGGCAACGACTCGATTTGTGGGTAAGAGACAGGCCTAAAGGCGCGGGTATTCGCCTTGCTCTTTATAATCGAGAGTCGTGCCTCGTCTCTCTATTCGGAATTCGATTCTAGAAGCCGACCGTTGCACGCTCTCTGACGGTGGAACGCCATTTTTGTCGCCCCCCGACAGGTGAAGGGGCTGGAAAGACCCAGATAGAACGCCTCGACCACCAGAACTCATGTCCTCAGCATCCACCGCGAGTGGCGACACCACTCCCGAAGGCCAGGTTGTCCTCTCACACCTCGTGAACCGACTCCTCCAGCGTGAAGGAGGCAACGTCCCTGTCGAGCGAGTGGCGCTACGAGTGTCCGACTACGTCGACCTCTCCGACCAGGACGCCGCCGACCTCATCGACGAGGGGGACGACGCCGGTATTTACACGCTAGATCGCTCTTCGAGCGGGAACGCCACCATCACCGGCGTTTCACCACAGGGGACGGAACCCGAGGTCATCACCGATGCCTTCGGCGAACTCCAACAAGACACCGACGTTGACTTCCGCATGATCGAAGTCGTGACCGACACGATTAATGACGCCCTCCAAGACGCCGGGTACGACGCCTTCGAGTCGCTCGCGGACGCCAACGTTGACGACATCGCCGGCCTCACCAGCACGCTCACCGAGAGCCGCGCCGAGAACCTCCTCAAAGAGGCCGCCACGCACGTCCCCGTTGGACTCCGCCTCGCGAAGAACGCCGCCACCTACTACGACCAGCGGATGGACCCCGACACCGAACGGGCTGCCGCTCGCGTCACCGACCTCTCGCTCGTCACCGATTCCGTCGGTGAACCCCAGTACCACTCCGAGGGGTGGGAGCCCGACGACGAGCGCGGAATGTACGTCTCCGATATCGGCCGCAACGCCAGGAGCCCCGTCCCCACTGGCCTGCACATCCTCGACGATCCCCACTACCCGAGCGTCCCGAAGGCCGCGACTCACCCCGATGCAGCCTATGACGCACTCCCGGTCGACGACAACGGCGAGGTCGTCCCACCTGCCGTCCCGATCGACCCACGCTTCCAGCTCCCACTCGACGAACTCATCGCGAAGAAACTCGCCCGTGGCCTCATCCCGATTCGGGTGGTCGGGCCGCGTGGGTCGGGGAAGAATTACCTTCTCAAGTATCTGTGCCACAAGACGAACCGGGGCTATCAGTCAATCGACGTCGACCGGGCGACCGAACCCGAGGACCTCTTCGGTCCACTCGTCCCTGATGGCGATGTCATCGTTCCTCGCAACGGCGCCGTGAAACAGGGTCTCCTGAACGGCGATACGATTGTCATCAACGAGTTCCCCGTCATGCAGGCCGGCGCTGCCATCGCGTTACACCGACTCTTGAACGAGGGGACGCTCCTGGTGAAGAGTCACGGTGAACTCGTCGAGCCACACCCGTCGGCCCGCCTCGTCATCACAATGAACCCGCCGACCCGCGAGTACCGGGATTCGGAGCCAATGAACTCGGCAACGAGAGGCCGCTTCCGTTCGTTCGAGCAGCCCTACATCCAGAATGTCGAGGAGGAAGTGGATACGCTCGACAGGCAGGTGAACAGCGGCGAGCCCGTCGTGGACCGACCGACGCTCACAAAGATCGTCCAGTTCGCCCACAAGACCCGGGAGAACGAGTCCTGGCCGACGCTCTCGACGCGGAATCTCACTATTCTCTGTGAACACATCGAAGACGGAGTGTACCCAAAGGCTGCCGTCAAGGGGGTGCTTTGGGGAGTCGCCGAACCAAACCAGTATCCCGAGGACGCCTACGAAACGCTCAACAACTACCTGTAATGGTTCGTCAACTGTCGGTTGATGCGATTGTCCTGTCTCTTCAGATATCAGGTAATAGAGGTTTCTCGCACCGCATGCAAGATGCAGCGCGCGAGTCTTGCACGAGGAGTTTGGGTCGATCAAGCCGGTTAAGATCGGTTGGTGTAGCCACCGTATCGATTACTAACTGATATGCCCACCGTTGGTACAAAGGCTCCTGACTGTGAACTCGAACAGTGCGGGTTTCATCCTCTCCAACGCTATTGTTCGGATTTCTCCACCTTCGAGATCGAACGCAGCGTTCGGAGGAGGAACCTCATGCTCTTCCGCATATACGACCATTGGTTGAAGCTCCCGATCAGATAGACGTCAATCGTGGGATTGTACAGCATGAACGCACTGCTCGCGCCCAACCCACCCCACGAGTGGAAGCGTTTGAGGAACGGCAACGGCCGGATACGGACGATGCCGTAGCCGTAGTCGATTCCCTGCCACAGTTTGTTCCACTGCTGCATCTCCTGGAGCGTTTCCTCGGCGACGAGCTCCCCCCCGACCAAGGCTCGATGGAACCGGAATAGTTCTTCTGCAGTGTTTACCGTCTGCCCTCCAGCGTAGAATGCACTCAACGAGGGCATCTCATCCACATCGATTCTCGTCTCGTCGATGTAAAACGGTGCCGTGGGAAGCTCACTTTCGACAGCAGGATCAGAGAACGGCGGTAAGTACGAATGCTCCATCCCCAACGGATCAAAGAGGAACTCCGCTAGCGCCTCGTGATACGGTTGCTCAGTTACGTTTTCGATGATCAATCCGAGCAAGTTGTACCCGAACTCCGAATAGTAGCAGTCCTCGCCGGGCGGGAAGTGCGGCTCCAGATTTTGTTTTGCCCACTCAACCGTCTCTTCCGGCTCCCATATCCGATCCGGTTCCGCTAACATCTCGTCGAACAGTGTGTTCCCCTCGGGGGATTCTTCCAATCGCGTGTTCAAGAACATCTTCCCGCCTTCGGGAAGGGAATGAGGGAGTCCAGACGTGTGACCGAGGAGATGGCGGATGCGGATATCATCCGTGTAGTCTGTGCCGTCGATCGTGTGAAGACCGTCAAGAAGTGGCTCCGGCAGGTACTCTGAGATCGGGTCATCGAAGCGTAGTTGCCCGTCGTCGGCGAGCATAGCCACGATTGTTGAGGTAAAGGTCTTGCCAATGCTGGCTGCGTAGTACGATTGCTCTGGATCGGCTTCGACACCATCTGTCTGACCAGTTGCTAGATTCCAGTGAAGGTCACGGCTGTCGGAATGAACCAACAGGTATGCGGAGTGGAGCTTAGAGTTGTCTTCGACGGCGGATTGTAACCTGGATTCCAGACGGGATTTGGTTTCTTGAGGGTCCATAACGTCCGAATATTGGACTTTGAGGGTTTTAAATGATAGTCTCATTCCCGGATCCGAAGAAAGTCCTCTCGAAGAAATCGTACTTCGAGACTTTGCCAGAGCCTTCCTACTATGGGTTTCAACAGAGCCAACGATCAAGGAGAGTTCGTGAATGGTCCGGGCCAATAGCTACATGTATCAAGCGCTCACTAAGCAGAGTAGGTCTTACAGCTGGTTCGACTGAGTTAGTGTGAAACAAATATCATTGATATGCTGGATAGATGCTCTCCATCTTGCACGCCTTTTTTATCAGATGACGACTCTCCCCTCTGGCTTGTGGGTCCTGGGACATATCAATAGAGGATTGACAACTCACCAGTGGACTCAGCACCGCCTGTTTGTGCGCCCCCGTGACGGTGAGGGGGCAGCACGCTCTGTCCAGTACCCGTCCGTCCCGCCTCGATCCTATTCCAACCATGTCAGTTCAACGCCATCAGGTCACAGACGACCTCAAACCCGACGCCGCTGTGAGATCGCGAATTTCTACACAGCGGGCCGATCGTCTCCGAGAGTTCATCCTCGGTCACTTACCCAGGGATGTGACCGTCGATGTCGTCATTTCTTCCGGCGTCCAGACCGCTGCTGTTCTCCCCGTCGACGTCGATGCGATCGTCTCCTCGGGTGCGACCGAAATCGAACGCGCTCAGGCCGAACAGTTGCTCGCCGGCGTCGACGCCGACTATCTGATACTGGTGACCGGGAACGAGGCTGACCTCACACGAATCCCGCTCAACGATCAGCTCACCGCCGACCACGCCCACCAATTCGGATTGGCCTTTCACGAACTGCTCCACATACTTAAGACAGCCATCACAGCCATCTCGGAACTCCTCGAGACCGAGGTCGATGCCAAATACCACGCCCAAGTTCACGACCTCATCAACATTGTCGAGGATGGCGCAATCGAGTCCGAAGCCATCCACGGCAAGAATTTCACCGATAACGCCGGTATCCGGCTCGAACTCACCCGACGACTCCACTCGCAGACGCCCGAAGACATCCCTGATGGGGAAGAAATCCGCTACTCCTTCTGGGACGCCGTCACGAGTTGTCTGTACGACGAGGCCATCTATCCGACGGGGACGACTGACGTTCTCCTCGACGAAGACGACACTCGCATACAGTTCAAAAGTGGTGCGGATCGGGACGCATTCGAGACAATTCATTCGGAACTGTGTACGCTGTCTGATGACGTACACGCGATTCGGAGCGCCGACCGCTCAGACATCACTCACAACCACGACAAGACCGCCTCGATCCGTCGAGCGCGACGAGTTATCCAGACCTGGACCGACCACATTCAGCCCGTCCTCGAGGCCGACGAAGAGGACGGAGAAGAGCAGGAACAGGACGCCCAAGCCAACCAACAGGGGGCCGGTGACGAGAACGAAAGCGGGCAGCAAGACCAGTCCAGCGGGGACGAGGGTGGCGAGGCCGCAGAACAGCTCGAGACGCCATCCGACCCTGACGCAGGCGACAAAATCTCCAGTGGAAACGAGTGCCTACAGGACACCGAAGGAGACGCTGGTCCAGACGAAGGCTCAAAAGGGACGTCACAGCCTCAGTCCCCGACACAACTTACCGATGACTTCGATCCGACTGACGTCTCACTGTCGCGGGAAGCAACGAGTGACCCCCACCAAAACATCTTCGAGCAACCGCCGGTCACGGACGACCCCGACCGCACCGACGTCGACGAGATCGACAATCAGGGAGAGGAGGGTCACGGGGAAGAAGGCGAACAGAAGGATGAGCAGGCCCCCAGCAGCGGCGAGGGCGTACAGGACCACCACGGGAATGGTGAAGACGCAGGTGACGCAGAAGCCGATGAGGAGAGAACTGAGGCCGCTCAAAACGGGGGAGACGACACCGACGGTGAGGGTAATGTCAGAGACGGGGTTGGGGGTGGGGATGGGGGGCAGGCCGAGTCAGACTCCGAACCGTCGAGTCGAGCCCAGGCCATCGCGCAGGCCGCCGACCGCGCCCGACAACGCGAACAAGAACAACAGGGAAAGAACCCGGACCAGGAGACGAGTTCTTCCGAGACAGAAGCGCCGTCGAAGTCACCGTCGCCCGAGGAGGACGCGGGTGACGTCCCGAAGTCCGCCGCGTCGAGCTCCATCGACACTCAGCAACAGAACCAAGACCAGCTCACTCTCGGGGAATTTGGCGGCGATACCCAAGACGATCACGAGAGCGAAAGTCCCGATACGAGCGAAGACGAGATCGACGATAATCCGGGCGCAGGCGAGGGTGACGACGAGCATTCCTCGGACGGGTTGGATGAGGCAGAGCAGTCGGACCAAGCGGAGACCTCGACGCCCGAGACAGCGAGCAGTGGCGCGGCGGCGGAGGACATGGACACTGACGCACGTTTGGAATCGGAGTCCGGTTCAGAGCCCGAAGCCGAATCAGACGCTGAATCGGAACCAAACATCCCGGAGGGGCCTGCCCACGCCGAGAGTTCGACGAGGTCACCCGACGAAGACGAAGCCACCTACGAGAATGCCCTCGCCGGAGACGAACGCGCTGCCCACGGTGAGTCCGAGCGCGAAGGCATCGACGAACAGGCCCTCGAGGAAGAACTCTCCGCGCTCGCTGACCAGCTCGAACGATCCGCGCGCCAGCACACACAGAATGGAGAAGAACGGGACAGTGAAGGAGGCGGGCAACAGGGTGGGCCTGGAAGCTTGGACGACCTTGATATCCTCCCCATCAGCGACGACCTCGCCCCTCCTCGTGAGTGGGGCGCTATCGAAGAAGGGGCGGATCAAGTCGCAGACACCCTCGAGATGTACCTCCGGCTCGACCGCCGCAAAAGCGTGCGGCGTGGCCTGTCTTCCGGGGCGTACGATTCGCGAGCCGGTCATCGCCTCGCAATCGGCGACCCTCGCGTGTGCAAATCCCGAACCCTTGGGGACGAAAAGCAGTACGCGCTCGTCCTCGTCCTCGATCGTTCTGGGTCGATGCGTCAAGGGTCACCACCGAAGATTGAGATCGCGACGCAAGCACTCGCTCGATTTGCACTCGCTGCCGAGAACCTCGGAATTAGTGTCGCTATCACCGACTTCTACCGTGGCGATGCACGCCTCGTGAAACCATTCAGTATAGACACTCGCCACGTCCAGGCGAATCTCCTCGATACGACGTGTGGTGGCGGGACGCCCCTCGCGGATGCGGTTAGCCTCGCCCGTGAACTCGTCGAAGCACAACGCGACGAGCCGCTGATAATCACCGTGACGGATGACAACCCCTCCTCGACGGACGAGGTCATCGACCAGATCCGGCGGTCGCACGCACCCGTGTGCTCGCTCACTATTGCGACCGATTGCCAGCCTGGGTCGCTCTCTGACAGTGCCTCCGAACTCTCGCAGTACTATGAACGTCAGGAGGCCGTTTACACGCCCGGGCGTCTCGACGACAGACTCGACCAGTTCGCGAGCCTGCTAGCCGGGCTGTGATAATTAGCAGAAGTTTCCATACATTCTATCACCATCTACCTCTGTGGCTGATAGATCCAGCTTGCTGAATACATCGCGCGAATCGGTCGTGCGGACTTATCAAAGTTTCAGCGGCCAAGATTGGTGCAGCGAATGGGCGGGTAACAAGTTCATCTGGGAAGTCGTCGATTGATACCAGTTACAGGGAGCCTGCTTCTCCCATCAGGTACAGCCACCTGAACAAGACTCCGAGCGTGAACAGGTAGTGTACCAGCAGGAAGATGAGGACTGTCGACGTGAACGTCAGGACAGGTGGAACCACCTGCGTCATCAGATTCGCCTGCGCCCACTCGACAATCGACGGGTTCTGACGGACGATGAAGTGGCCCCCCGCGACAATTAGCGAGGTGAGAAATGAAACGAGGCCGAGGAACACCGCGTACATCGCTGTCCTGCGCAGCTGCTGAAGCGCCTCGGCCTCCCGTTCGCCATCTGCCTCGCCAATATTTGGAATGCGCTCTTGTGGCGTAGATTGTTGGTAGATCACAGAACAGTTTCGAGGATGGTTTTCAGTGCTTCCTTCCCTGGTTTTCTGAGGACTCCACGGCGGAGCTGAAGTGCTCGGAGATACGGAGTGAGTCGATCTTTGGAGATACCCCGATGCGGCGAGAGCCACCGTCGCGCCAGCGACGCGTGGCTCTCGCAGGTGTTCACGTGAACGTCTTCATCGACGTACTCGCCATCGCCGTGGACGACGTATTCACGTGTGAATGCGTCGTCTTCGTCTAGCGGGTTGTACGCCCGAAAGCCGTCAGTATAGACGGTGAGTGACTCCTGCTGGCGGTCGGCCAGCAGGAGTCGAATCGTCGATTCATCGGCGGCTTTCGCTGGGATCACGTACCGCCGTCCAGTCCCACGATCCACGAGAATGAACACAGGTGGCTTGTCTTCGGCGTATGTTCCACGTCCGCGCGTGGACAGGCCACGCGAGCGCGACGGCTGGTCGCGCTCGCGGCCTTTTCGTCCCGCTTTCACGTAGAATTCGTCGATTTCGACGGGGCCTTTGAGCTGTGGCCGAGGCGCGTCCAGCGCTCGCAGGAAGCGCTGGACGCGCCGGTAGATCGTCTTGTACGAAACATCGAGTTCTACGTCTAACTGTCTGAGACTCGTGTTGAAGCGGATATAGGTGTAGACCGCG
Organism: Halobellus marinus; assembly: GCF_032113415.1. NCBI lineage: Archaea > Methanobacteriati > Methanobacteriota > Halobacteria > Halobacteriales > Haloferacaceae > Halobellus > Halobellus marinus. The sequence goes on along the minus strand of NZ_CP134948.1, from coordinate 78,369 downwards.
AGGAACCACTTTCTGAGTGCCACCGCCGAGTGTTCGAAGACGGTGCCGGTCTGATCGTTGAACGTGCGGTCGCAATTCTTACAGAGATACCGCTGAAACACCCGATAGCTGCCGTACCGAATCACAGATTCGGCACGGCAGCGTGGGCAATAGACGCCGTTACGCCAGCGAACCTGTTGGAGCAGGTTCGCGGCTTGACACTCCGAGACGAACGTCTTGATTGGGAACATCGTTCGTCGGGTGACGCGGTCGCGTCACCCTTGCCCGCTGTGACTTCCAGCGACTGCTGAGACCTGACCAACAATCCTCTACCCAAGAGCGTTTGGAATGTTGAACGCTGAACGCGCCGATAACGCCAACACTGCACCGTAAAATACGGTCAAGAACCCGACTATTTCCCACGTCACCGTCAAGAACTGACCGACAACGGCCGCGAGGAACAACGGGACGATAATCAGGGTGATCATGTACCCGATGGGATGCTGAGATTCATGCCATAGTGTCCCGTAATGACCGCGGATCACGGGGGCAGGGTTGACGATTCTTAGTATGCTCATCGGTTCAGGTGGGATCTAACCCTTGTTTTTCGGTCTTGATGGGTCTTCTGGCGCGATTCTCAGAGCAGTGAATCGTCATTATCTGGGCCATCAGCCTCGGGTGGGAGTACCACGTTCGCAACCTCCCGAGCCCGCGGCGACAGTGAGTCAGCAGTCGGGTGTCCTCCATCCATATCCAGGGCATCCTCTTCGGGGTCAAGCTCACGCCGCATCCGTATATCTGCGTTCCACAGTGAGAACGTGATTTGCGATCCATCCTCTTCGAGGGTCAGCTTGACATCATCAAACTCGTCCTCACTCAGTTGGCCGTACTTCCAGTTACCGTTCGGCATGAACGACCGAACAAAGTCAGGCTCCCATTTGTTATCTGAGGTAGGTTTGATTTCATACGTTCGACTGACCGTCTGTCGGTCGGCATCGGTAGCATCCTCATTGTCGGCGTGTTCCTCGACAGGAGTCAGTTCCTGTGTCCCCTCGAACTTGAGCCGCTTGAAGTCGTCAGCCCCTGTTATCCGCTCTTCCGCATCCTGCGTGTAAACAGGCTCCATCTCGCAGACAATATCTTTCTCCTTTGCGTCCGAGTCATGATCCTCGATATAATCATCGAGACGTCCGTAGAGTTCACCTTTCACGCCCCGAGCGCGGTACTGTTTTAGAACCACGACGGCTCGCGTATCCACGTTCGGGGGCTTGTAGAACATAAACAGTCCTCGGTAATTGAGACTCGATTCTCAAATTTAGATTCGTAATTCCGGGATTCATTTCGACTAGTCTATAACGCGTAACTTAGTCGGAGTTCACCCCATCCCCTCAATATCCTTACATAGTTACAGATGTTCTCTCACAACTCGTAGCAAATGCTGTGATACTAGGTCTCCACTGGTGGGTATCCCTCTTCATAACGTTATGATCCGTCGATGAAAACATCTATGATGAATTAGTGGAAAGTTCATCCATGGACACAGGCCCCCATAACGGCGCTTGGGGGGGCAGCGAAGAGATTACCAGCCGCTATAGATCCATCATCGAAGCTGTTCGAGACGGCGTTTTCGTCGTCAATCTGGACGGGACTATCACCTACGTCAACGACTCGCTTTGCTCATTGACTAGACGTGAGCGGAACGAACTGGTTGGCAACACGTTCGACACGCTGGTTGAATCAGGACTGGTTGAATCCGCCGAGTTTGATCGATTCGTTACAACCATCAACTCCATTGCCGACGGAGAAATCCAGGATGAAATTCTGACCTTCGAAATTGATCAGGAAACCGAACAGATGGTAGACGTTCGCGTCTCGAAACATATCCGGGACGACGGCACTGACGATATTGTCGGCGTGGTCCGGGATGTGACAGACCGCGAGCGGAGGGCCCGAGCGGCAGAACAAAAACAGGAGGTGCTGGCCAAACTCTATCAAGTTGGTGCAGAGGACGCTCTCACGTTCGAACAAAAAGCCGAGCGCATCCTCTCCATTGGGTGTGAGTACCTGGATCTGCCGTTTGGGTTCCTGTCGAGAATAGAGGAAGACACACAAGAGATTGTACACGCTGTTGGCGATCATACACTGCTCCAGCCAGACGAAACCGCACCGCTGGAACAGTCGTACTGCCGGAAAACCATCGAAAGCGACGATTTGGTCGGTATGCAGGACGCACAAGCGGAGTTGGGCGACGACGACCCGGCGTACGAACTGTTCGACTTAGGCTGTTATATCGGAACGAAGGTCATGGTCGGGGAGACCCTCTACGGGACGTTCTGCTTTGCGGCCCCACACGACCGTGACCGGGAATTCACCGCCGGCGAACGAGAGGTGATCAAGCTTCTCGGACAGTGGGCCGGGTACGAACTCGAACGGCAGCGGTTCGAAGAACGCCTGGAAGGTCTGCACGAAGTATCACAGCGGTTGCTGACGGCTGAAACGACGACGGACGTCGCACAGATCACGATGGAGATGGTCGTCGAGTTGTTCAATCTCCCGGTGAGTGCGTTTTGGGAGTATGATGCTGACGACGACGTGTTATCTGCGGCGGTTGAAACAGACGAAGCAGTACGGATAGTCGGGGAGGCCCCGACGTTCGAGCGAGGTGACGCACTCATTTGGGAGAGTTTCGATAGTGGCGAAATCCGGTACTACGAGGACCTAACCGAACAACCAGGAACCTACAATCCGGAGACGCCATTGCGGTCAGAGGTCCACGTTCCCTGCGGGAATCATGGCATCATCACGAGTTCTGCGACCGAGCCACGTGCCTTCGACGAGATCGACATCGAAAGTCTCCGCCTTCTTGAGGCGTTGGTGACGGAGGCCATAACCGCAGTCAAACGGGAAGAACAACTGGCCGAGCGTGGTGAAGCACTCCAGCAACAGAACGAGCGCCTCGAAGAGTTTGCCGATGTCGTGGCACACGACCTTCGAAACCCAATGACGGGAGCGGTCGGCTTTCTCGAAATCGCCCGCAAAACGAACGAGTCACAGCATTTCGACCGCGTCGAACAGTCCTTAGAGCGGATGGAGGAACTCATCGACGAGTTGTTGATGATCGCACGCGGTGATCGCCAGGCAGTCAACATACGCACCCACCAATTACAACCAATCGTGGAGGAGGCGTGGTCATACACCGACGCCCCGAAAGCGACCTTGTCCGCAGACGACCCGCTTGGTGAGATACAGGCCGATGAGACACGACTGCTGCAACTGTTCGGCAATCTCTTCCGCAACAGCGTCGAACACGGCGGCGACGACGTTACCGTGGAAGTTGGCCCCCTCGCTGACGAGGGGGGGTTCTACGTGGCCGATGACGGGCCAGGGTTTTCCGAGAAGAGCCGGGCAGAGATCGAAGCACACGGAGACACGGACGAGATGTCGGGGATCGGAATCGGACTCATGAGCGTTGTCGATGTCGTGGAAGCACACGGGTGGGACCTCTTAGTCCCCGCCACAGACCAGGGAGCACGCATCGAAATCCGAACTGGTGAACGGAACGAATGACCCGTGGAACCAAGCGTCGCCGCGACAACATGTGGATAGGAGACACACATGACCGCCGAAATAGTCATTGCTGAGGACGATGAGACGACCCGGGAAGTCGTCGAATTCAACCTGACTGACAACGGATGGGACGTGGTGGCGTTCACAGATGGTGATGCGTGTTGGGAGCATCTCGGATCACGGACCAGCGATCCACCAGATCTCGTGGTCTTAGACGTGATGATGCCCGAACTCGATGGCCTTTCCATCCTCGAACGTATCCGGGATCACGACGCACTCGTGGATCTGCCAGTCGTCATGTTGACGTCCCGCAACCGGGAGGAAGATATCGTGCAAGCACTCGACGCCGGTGCTGACGATTTTGTGGCCAAGCCCTTCTCGGAAGCCGAACTTGTGGGGCGAATCGAGGTCGTTCTCGACGCAGTTTGAGTGTCGAGTAGTAGTCGTTCATATGCGTAGACCTTTAGGTATCAGTCTCGTTTCTTTTTGTAATGTGGGTTGCTACGCTGTTGGCCGTCGTAGGGTTACTTGGCGTAGCAGTGACGACACAGTTTACTGGCTACCGACTCGGTGGATCGATCACCGTGCCGGTCCTCGCGGTGTACACGCTCAAGAACGTCCTGATGTTGCCGGTGTTCGTCCTCAGTACTATCGCAGCGTACATCGGTCTCTGGTATCTTCGACGACGAACCCTCATTTACGGTCGAGACGAACTCCTCGCCGCATTCGTCATCGGCACGTCAGTCCCGTTAGTGGTAATTCTCGGTCTGATTCAGGTTGGATTCGATGCAGACATCATCGTGTTAATTGGCAGTATTCTCCCCGGTCTAGCGGCCTACAACTATCACAGCATCAAGCCGGAGTTCCGCCGGAACGATTTACTCGCAACTGTTGGCTTGTTCACCGGGCTGATCGTACTCGGTTTGGTACTGGTCTCTCCCGGAATCGCTACCCGATTCGGGACAGTGACGCCACCGGTGTTGTTCGCAGCAACCGCCGACGTTGCGGTATATAATAATGCTGTCGTTGATATCACAACAGAAGCGGTCGTCATTTCGAGGGAAATCATTGCTGGCCTCTTTATTGCCGGTCTGATCATATCCGAGCGCATTAGATCCCGCTTCGGCGTCCGAGTGGGCATCATCACGGCTGTCCTGTTGGCAGTCTACGCCAACACGAACTATTGGCTCATCATCATGTACGTGATTCTGTTAGTCCTTGCGTTCGGCTTTGTCCAGGCAGTAAATTACGCAACACTGCGGTATGGGCGGGTACTGCTCGGAACCACCACCGCGTTTGCGCTTCTCATGGCTGTTCCACTCACGCTTTCGCTCCCGATTGGTCGGGGACTATCCGCGTTTTTCGTTGCCTTCCTTGCCGGCATCACAGCGTATAACGCTCACGTGACAGGTTCGTTTGATCGACGGCTAGTTCTCCCTCTCCAAGCTGTCGTGTTCGTTCCGGCGGTGCTCGTCATACGACTATTCTCCGCTCCGGAGCCACTCGGTATCCCGCAAGAACTTACGTTGCCAGTCATACTGACAGGCATACTCGTGGTGGTTGTCGGTGTGGGAATTGGAGGCTGGTATTCAGTCGCCCAACCTGACGAGACCGAGGTACAGTCTGTGTCCGTTCTTTCGGGGGATGACTCATGAGCACGACTGCATACGAAATATATGGACGGGGATTCGGCTGGTCGTGGCGACTTCGCGTTCAGGAACGCGTGGTTGCAACCGGCGGACATCACTACGATACGTCACGAGAGGCCCGACAGGCTATAGACAGCGTCCGCGGAGCGGTTGCCTCGCTCACTGGTGATGACGAGGCATTCGAAAGCGAGGATATTACCGATCCTCAAACGGTCGTCAGGGAAGACCCGACTCCGAGTGGTGACCTTCCGCAGGACCGGAACAATTGGGTGTGGCAATTACAGACGCCAGAGCGCACTCTCGCAAACAGCGCAGATCGGTTTCCCACCGAGAGCGAGGCCAGAAATGCCTTGGATCGGTTTCTCACGCGGGCCGCCGGTGCGCTCCCGATGTTCATGGTCGGTGCCGAATACGAGTGGCGGGGGGGCCCTTCGATCTATCGAGGTCGGCAAGCCGAGTCTGACCGGGATTGTGAAGGAGCTAAAACGAGGGTTCCGTCACCGAAAGGCACTCCGACGCCTGGACACTCGCATCGCCGTGGCGGGGAGCCGTGGCAAGACATCGACGACCCGTCGCCTCGACGACGTGTTCAATCGCCGGGGCTACGATACGTTAACGAAGATTACCGGGAACCACCCGACGCTCATCCATAACGGCGAGGTTCACCCGATCGAACGAGGCGGCCCTCGGACCACGCTGTACGAGAACATCAGCGTGATCGGAGAGTTCGCTCCGGAGCTCGATGCCTATGCCGCCGAGGATATCGGCATCTTCGAAAACCAGGGCATCACCGAATACACGACGCGACTGATCAATCAGCAACTGATAAATCCGGACATCGTCGTCCTCACAAATGTCCGCCAGGATCACAACGACACACTCGGTAAAACGCGAACCAAAATTGCCCGGTCGTTCGCACGGTCGATTTCCGCCGGGACGCACGTCGTCAGTGGGGAACAAAATCCTGTTCTTCACGACTATATGCAAGAGGAGATCGAACGACGTGGCGGTACTATCGAACAGGTCGAGATTCCCGACCGGCACGAGGGGATGATCGGGGCAGAGACTGCGCACGCGATTGACGCGGTCCTGTCGTTTCTCGACGAACCGCCGCTCCCCGAGGGCGAACTCGAAGCGTTTTTAGACGCAATCCAGCCGGAATGGACGCGACTCCCGAACGGTCGTATATTCAACGCAGCACAGGTGAACGATGTCGAGAGCACGGAGATGGTGCGCCAGGCACTCGTTCCCGATGAAAAAATACTGCCGTTCGTCTATCTCCGACGAGATCGACGGGGGCGAACCGCCTCCTTCGCAGAGTATGTTGACCTTCTCTACGAGCAAGGCCACATCGATAGCGCCCACGTTGGTGGGGCCAACACCCGCGCGTTCGCTGAGAATACCGAGCTACCGGTCACCCGACACGACAACGGAAACGACGCCGAGAAGGTGCTGACTGATCTTCTCGCAGAGGGCAATCCCGTCGTCATCATGGGAAACACGGTTGATGAGTTCATGCGTGAGTTCGAGGAGGCTGTAAGTACTCAGGAACAGGAAGCAACCGAATCTATCAAACCGACGTAGAACTCTATTACTGCTTATTAACTGAATGTGCCGACGAGTACGATGCCGGTGACGACCCGGAAGAAGCCCAATACCGGAGCCCATCGCAGTACTACGGTGCGGAGGGTGAAGTCGGGATGGATGATAGGTGACACCTGCTAATTTATAACCTATACAGCAGTAACATACCGGAAGCGTGCCGAATCCTCCACAGGAGTTTGGATCTATCGATCTCGATTTTTCGTCAAATCCCGAGCTGGCGGCAGAGTTCCCTGATAACTCGAAGGCACTCCTGATGCTTGGTTTCGAGCTGCTACACGCAAAGATGTGGCCGATGGCATCCATCTCGGAGCAACTTCAGGCCTACCTGAACCAGGGCTTCGATCCAGCCGAAGCCGTTGGCGAGCTTGACCTCGTCACCGACACCCTCCCGTTCTGGAAGCTGGAGAAGAACTGGTACAAACTCGACAGGGAGGACGCCGCACGGCTCTATCTCTACCGGTCCCTCACCGCCTCGAAGGACTACGCCATCGAAGAGGAGTTGAAGGACGGCGTTGCGGAACATCTCGGCCTGAACGACACCGTCACCGAAAACACAATCGAGCGCATCAGCGAGGAAGTCGAGAAACAACTCGGCGGTGAGGTACGTACCGAGGTTCGGGAGGTCCTAGAGGAACTGGAGGACAACAACGAGGTCGTCACGCTGCCGGAATCCTCAGCCGACGGGCGCGGAGAGCCGCCGCTCGTGCTCATCTCGCGCGAGATGCGGAAGAGAGCGTACCAGTATATCCAGTTGGACCGGGACGAGGCACGGGTTACGTACCCCAAGTGGCAGTTGTTCAAGCTGATGGAGATTGCCGGACTGTGCAACATCCACCCCAACGACGCCGAAGAATCACTCCGGTTCCTCCCGTACTTCTACTACCGAGACGTGCCCGGCTTCAAAGCTCTCTGGAACCAACTCCGCGAGTACGACATGTTCAAACTGCGGAAGATGTACCTTGCCGCCCTAGAGTCGGTTGTCACCGTAATCGATGAGTACGGCTATCTGCCCGAGACGGCCGATATCGCCATGGACCTCACGAATATCATGTGGTACGGTCGGCACTCGGATAAGAAAAACGAGGACGGGCAGCCGCTCGATCGGGATAAGATTCCGCACGAAGAGCAGCCCATCGGCGTTGAGGGTGTGGATGAGAAGGCGGGGAGCGCCTACGCGTTCCAAATCGCGTCCGTGAGCCTCGCCAACGTCGAGATACCCGTAACGCTGGCCGCCAAAAGCATCCAGCGCCGCGGGAGCATCGAGCACCAGATAGACGAGCTGCTCACCTACGCCGAACACTACGTTGGCCCTGATGTCGTCTGCATGGACGGCGGCTTCTACGGTCGCGGGATGCACGAGTGTCTAGAAAATCATGGTCTCGACTTCATTTCCCGCCTGCGAGGGCGTATGCCCTCCATCGTGGACGACCTCAAGCAAGGGGCGATTTACAACGACCTGGACTATAACGCAGCGGGATACGACGTTCGCATCGGTGAAGAAGTCCCGGAAAGCAAGGCGGAGTCGTGGCTCATCACGATGCCGTCGGAGAAACGCATATCCAGGGCTGACACCGGAACCGAGGACAAGGGGAATTGGGAGGTCTACTACACCAACCTCAATCCTGAGCACTTCGGCGGATTGGAGATCGGGCGACGATATCGGCAGCGTTGGGCGGTGGAGACATCCTATCGACTGATGAAACACGACTTTACCGCGAAGTCGGCAAGCGAACTCCGGAGTCAACGGGAATTTGTCGCCAACATGGCGTTTATCTACAACGCGATATGGATGGCGTCGAACGTGAAGTACGCTGTGGAGAACGACCGTCCGGTGAAAGACGACCAGGGGCGTTACCCCTTCACTGCCAACCAGTTGATGGTCGCCATGCTGCTTGACATGGAGGACATTGATATCGGAGAAGTGCGAGATCTATCAGTTCGAAGTAACATTGTCCGGGGGGTGTTCGGAGACGGCTATCCGTTCCGTCTCGAAGGCCATCCTGAATTTGAGAACTGAGGCTCAATTACCGAGGACTGTAAAGTAGAACGGTGTCTCCTCCGAGTGATGCGACCTGCGGTGACGTGGAATGCGCTGACTTTGTTGAGTGTCGTAGACGTCCGCCTCAATTCCGTATTCTCCAAGCTTGATTTCGCCCTCGATAGCGTTGCCATCAGCCTCGTAACTGTCAACCTCGAAGGTTCGGTTTCGGTCGTCGTCCTCGTCGATATCACCGTAGTACTGGTCGAAAAAGTCATCGAGACCGTTGACAATGGAGTCATGGTTGAACTCATCCCTGTGACTGGTTATGTCACTAAGGTTCCAGTAGTTGTCTGTATCATACGTCTCTCGGAGGCGGAACCAGTAAGGGACGAGCTTGTGCGATACCATGTTGCTTGTTTTAGGATACTATTTGTCAGTTCATATTATTACCGGAGCAGTCTCTGCTGACTACCTCCTCTATATCGGTCAACGTGATTTCATTCAGTTGAGGATCTGTTATGTTGGAATGCATGAGAACTTCTGCGAATCACGATGATATGGTCCTACGCTACGACAATACTCGGTTCGTTGCATAGGACGTCTTCCGAGCCAGTTTGTCGCCCCCCGCGTCGGCAGCGGGGCGTCCAGCAGACGACCGACTTCAGCATTCCGCCCTTCGTCAATCATGTCCTGTCGAACCATCCACTCAGCCGACGGCAGTGTGCCCCATCTGACGTTGCCACCAGGCGCACTCGCACACATGGACCGTGACTACGACTACAATGTTGACCGCGATCCACCGAACATCGAACCCATCGAACACCAGATTCGCCTCGACTTCATGATGAGCGGTGGGCCTGTCCGCCGCGACCAGCTCCTCGGAGACTACAATCCCTGGTCATACAAGGCCGAGACTCCCACAACCCATCCCTGGCGGGGGGTAAAACAGAAGCCGAGGGGCCTCGATTACGCCGAAGCATCGTGTGATGTACGGATTCGCGAAGAGGAGAAGTTCTACGAACACGCCGACGATGACACTGTTCTGGTCGACGCACCTGCCTACCTTGCCGCACGTATCCGTGAAGCTAGTGAGCAATCCGACCCTCACGAAGCCGTCCGTGAGGTGCGTAAGGACCGCGAGAAGTGGTATCAGGAACTCATCCCCGGCGCGAATCTCCGACAGATCCTCAAGGTGTCGTCCTATGGGTCGCTGATCGAGAAGTGCATCGGACCCACCCCCGACGCCAACCACCTCCTCGAGCACAACGCCTTCGTGGGGATGGTCATCGTTGACGACGACACCAACCCCGACGCAATCGCCCGAGAACACGACATCGACTCGGTGTACGTCCTCCAGGAATCTGTGCTCTCACACGCGAACACTGACGAACCAGTGGCTCTCGCTGACTACGGTATCGAACTCCCCGCACCCGTCCTTGTCGGAGAATACGACAGCGGGAGCCAGTACCCATTCATCCCATGGGGGGACGCCCTCACCTGTTCGTGCCCGTACAAGCAATCCGCTCCCTTCCGCGTGATGTGTAAACACGAACTTCTCGCGAGCATCGTCTGCGGCGAACACGACTCGATTTTCATCTCTCTCACTCGGGGTATCGACGTACCCCACCGCGCTCGTCGATTCGTCAGTCCCGAGATCGCCGTTTCCCATCAGCCAGGACCAGCGGGAGGTCGCCCATAGCATGACGACACTTCTAAAACTCGAACACCGCGAACACGTCACTGACCCGCTCGACGACATCAGTCAGCAGACGGGCGAATCCCCTTATCAGGTCTTCTCCGATTGGATCAGTATGGCGGTCGCCAGCTTCTCCGGCGACGAAGACGCCTATCAGAAACCGCTCGACCGGTATCGAAATGATGGTCGGGACGAGGAGACGGTTCGAGAGTTCGCGACGCTGCACGCCAACGCCCTCGGGGGTCTCGTCCTTGCGATGGAGGAAACGCAAGAAGATGTCCTCGGCGGCGTCTACGAACACTACGGCCTCACCAGCGAGCACTTCGCCCAGTACTTCACGCCCGGAGCAGTGAGCCGAGCGATGGCCCAGATGAACCTCCCCGACACCGACAGCCTCCGTGAGGCCACGCCGGACGACCCGCTCGTTATCGGTGATGTCTCTGGGTGCGGGAGCGGTCGACTCATCGTCGACAGTGCCCATCGACTCCGGGACCTCGCACCAGAGACTCCAGCCGTCTATCTCGGATACGACAAAGATCCTCTCTGCGCGAAGATGGCCGTTCTCAACTTCGTTCTCAACGATATGACCGGGTACGTCCTCCTCGGTGACGCCTTGAAACTCGATGCCCGACGGGTATGGTTCATCAGCACTGCCCAGCTCATCGGGGGCGACCATCCTGTGCGAGAACTCGACACGAGCGAGCGTGACCGCGTCCTCGCCCGATTCTTCGGTGTGCCCCTCGCCGACGACCTGGACGACGACACCGACGCCGGCGCCGCACAAGAAGAGCCGGGCATCGAGCCCGAGCCGGACGTCGACCCGGAACCAACACCCGAAGAACCAACACTCGCACCGAACCTCGATGTCACGCTCGACCCGAGTGACACCTCCCAGGCTGGTTTCGACGAGTTCGTATGACCCTCTCCTGCAATCGCGACGGCTGTGATCGAACGTGGCCCCGCGATCCCGTGCTTGAGGTAGGGTGCCCATCGTGTAGCGCTCCTATCGGCACTAAGTGCAAGCGCCCGTCGGGGCACGCCGGTAATTTCGTTCATCCTCACGGAAAGCGTGACCGCCTCGCTGTCGACGAAGGCCACTACAGAGAATGCAGGAGAGAGCCCATGACTTCTGTCGTGGGGTGAATCCGCCAGTTCAGAACCCGTTCAACGTCGCCTGCCCGCGGGATGTCCCACGTTACAGTTCTCTTTCCTCCACCCGCTTCATCCCCTGTACCAGCAGACCTTTCCACGTCAATCCGTACTTGTCCTTCAACTCCTTCATCTTCTCGAACTGCTCGTCGTCGTCCACTTGGATGTGAATATTGTTCGTCATACCTCAATAGAAATAGCATAGATATTCATATCTATAGGTTCTAGGTGCGTACAGCGATGAAGCGCACCAACACGTTCGCCGTGCGACCGCTCTCACAGGCTGGAGAGCGCGTACTGCGGGATCTGTTGGATGCGTCAGCTGCACTCTGGAACGAGGTCAACTACGAGCGCCTCATGCGGTACAACGACGAAGACGGCCTCGAAGACGAGAGTGTCTGGGACGCCGACACCGGCTCACTCGAAGGCCAATACAAACCAGTCCTCGGTGCGTCCACCGCCCAGCAAGTGATCCAGAAGAACTCCAACGCGTGGACTGCGTTCTTCAGAAACAAACAGCAGTACCACGACCAATCAGACGACTCCGTCACGGAACACCCCAGTCCGCCCGGGTTTCGTGGCAACAAAGACGACGGCCGTGTTCTGAAAGGAGTCATTCGAAAGGACGCATACAGTGTCGAGTGGGGCACGCGTTCCCGACTCGAGATGATCGTCGGAGAAGAACTACGAGACAGACAAAACAGTCCGAAAAGCCGCCTCCGGTTGGAAATCGTGGGCGAACCGAACTGGCCCGATTATGAGGACCAAGGTCGATTGGAACTGTGGTACGACGAAACTGATGGCACATTCAGAGCTTCGCAGCCCGTGACCATTCCTGACGACACACGGGCAACTCCACTGGCTGATGAAACAGCCGCTCTGGACATCGGTGCCAACAACCTTGTCGCCTGTACCAACACAACCGGTGAGCAGTTCCTGTACGACGGCTCACAGCCGTTTGAGCAGTTCCGCGAGGCAGCCAACCGAATCGCAGAACTCCAGTCAAAACTCGACGACCAGCGGCGAACAAGCAAGCGGATCGACCGATTGTATGACCAGATGTACGGGCGGCGTGATCACGCTCAGGACGCACTCGTTCGCGACCTCGTCGAACGGCTGTACGTTGACGGCGTATCCACAGTGTATGTCGGCGACATTCGAGACGTCCTCTCGACCCACTGGAAGGCCGAAGTGAACGCGAAGACGCACAACTTCTGGGCGTACCGACGGTTCATCCACCGGCTGGAGTGTGTCTGCGAGGAGTACGGCATCGACCTGCTTGAGGAATCTGAGGCGTGGACGACACAGGAGTGTCCAGGGTGCGGTGAACGTGAAGAGACGGAGCGGAACGGTGACTTGTTCCGCTGCGTCTGTGGGTACGAGGGACACGCCGATCTCAAAGCGAGTCAGGTGTTCCTCGAACGTGAGACTGGGACGGAAGTGGGGCTGATGGCTCAGCCCGTGCGCCTCAAGTGGGACGACCATCACTGGTCGGAGATACCACACTCTCTCGAGAGGGCAAGTCCCAACGAGGAGCGCACAAACCGAAGTACCCACCGCACGGTGGGGAATCTTGCCTCCGTGGAATCGGCATAGCCCGACATCCCAACGGAGGAATTCCACGACTTCAGTTGTGGGAGGAAGTCAACGAACAGGTCTCGATCGGAGCATTTTGAATCGTTCTTCCGGCGTTCAGCGTCCTACGTTACAGTACGGACGCGAGCGTAGCGTAGGACCAGTTTTGTCGCCCCCCGTGCCGGTGAGGGACGTACAAACATGACCTATGAAGTCGCAGAAGACGCGCCTGAACGCACCCGTAGTGAAGTAGAACAGCTCCACGAACTCGCGGTCAACACGTTTGGCTACGCCACCGACCACGTCCTCTTCACCGCTCACGGCGACGGGACGATCTCCGGTCGAATCGCCCTCCCTACCGGCCGTCCGTACGATGACACGGACGACGATCGGGAGCGCACAACACTCCACGACCGAATCGCCCGTCGCTTTCAGAACAACAACGACACCGATCCCGACCCACCCGCCGTCTGCGCACCCATCACCCCAGACGCACCGAGCGCGAATATCCCGGACGAAGCGCAAGCCAGTGCATGACCGGTGACTCTACGCCCAATAACGTGCCTCGGTGGGAGGATATCGACCTCGATGCTATCGACTACGAGGCGCGTGACGGTCTCTCATCCGGTCACGAGCGCACGCTTCGAGCACTGCGGTCGAAAATCGGCTCTACGGAGGCGCTGCTCCGACGCTATCTTAGAGAACTCGGTGTCTCATCCGGGGGTGACCTCGCCAAAGTCAGTATCCCGACGCATCTGCAGTATCGTGACCCGTTCGCGTTCGACCGAGTTCGCCGAGCCCGGAGCTCCCAGATGACCCTCGAGAGTCAGCGAAATCGCTTTTCTCGGGTGTATGCCGACCACTGTGCCGAGAAAGCTCGCCTCCGTGAGAAAGCCGAGGCCAAAGGTGACGGTGGCATCAATGATGGGGAGGCCGTCTCCGGATGACTCAGACCTTCATTCCAACACCGGTCCCCGAACCGCTACCGCTCGTCGAATCTCTCGTCGACGACGTCCTCGATGAACTCGACGAGATGGGAACCTCGCTCGAAACAGTGAATTCCGACCAACTGCTCGAGGCTCGCTACTCGGCGCTCGACGATCTCCTCCATACTGACCGCGACCCCTTTGGAAGCGATCTCGTCGCTATCGCCTATACGCTCCAGACCCTTGCTCGGGTGTACGATCTCCACGACGTCCAAGAGCCTGCTCAATTCCCTGATTGGAGCCTGTCATAGAAAACTTCGCACGGTCTGTCTATCCGACTCTTGTCAAGCCCCGCCTGCAAGATACAACGCGCGAGTCGGTCAACGCCATCAGCACCGTTTCACGATCAAACCATACTCGTCTCAGCGGCGGGTATGCGAATCCCTGTAGCATTTGAACCTCGCGGGAGACGACACGCTTGATGCCCTCCATCATTGATGAAACCCTGTTCGGCGAATCTTCCAGACGTCTTGCATTGGTTAATCTCTGTGGCGCACTTCTTCTGGCCGGACAGCAAGGGTACTACGTCATTGTAGAAGGGGCGACACCGTTCTATGCTATACTGTTTCTGATCGCCGGGATGGCCCTCTCTGGCATTGCCGAGTCCTTGCCGGAACCTCGACGACGGGCAGCCGGCGTCTTGCGGCTCACGGCACTCGTCGTGCTGGGGAGTATGCTCGGAATTATGATCATCACACCCGAACTCCTCACCAACTGAGCGCGGTGATCGATTCGAACCCACTGCTGCCGACCGGGTGTGTTATTGAGATGACTCACCACGACTGCTGACAATTTACGGGGTGAATCTGCCGTATCAGCCACACGGTTTCTGAAAGAGATCAACCAGTCTGTAACCACACCGCTGTACGTACAGCGCGTATCTAGCAAGAGGTAGTCAGTGATTTGGATATGCTATCCGGAGAGTTCGGCATATAGCTGGGTCAATCCGCAGTCCGGACAAAGAAACGCGTGAAGCGGTGTTTGATGCCCGACACCGAGTCGGTCAAGCACACCACCGTCTCTTTCGGTTTTGACGTAGAGGTCACCGACTCCTTCTGCGGTTACGTTCGTTTGTTCCATTTGGACATCACAATCCGGACAGTGGCGTTCACACATTGGACGTACATCCGTTTGTGTTCTCGATTGCTAAATGAGTCCGGGCACGGTTTCATGCTCGGAAACATCAATGTCGACACGTTCCTACGCTGAGCCCACGCTCTATATCTTGCATACCACTTTAGATATCAATCGTGTCTAGTAGTTCCTTTGTCGCTCAGTGCGCAGTCCTGCTAACCGGCTGAGACTAATTCTATGACACGCTGTGATTGTACAACAACCCTTACTGAGACGTTTCGGTCTGGTCTACTGTGGCATCATCTTGAGGCGGTCGTCACCATCGAACTCCTGGACGAATCAAATAGCTGAGATTTCGACTCCGATTCAATACGCGACAAACTGTGCATCTCGTTAACCCCGAATTGCTCGGTCGCCAAGCCACCCGACTGCCTCCGTTTGTCGCTCGCTGGAGGGTGCGCGAGATCAGAGACGATGTCCTCAGAAGCACCCGCCAGTCCCGGTCAGCGATCGCCTTCTCACGGTGAATCGCTATCGCCCGGAGTACAGGAGAGTGAGCGGTTCAAGTTCCACTACACGGTCGGGTCCGGATCATCGCGAAAAGCCATCGGGACGGCTGCACTTGCCGCCACAAATCCCGACGCACTCGATCTCGACGATCTGGAAGCGCTTCTCGCTGCTGGTGTCGACCTCAACGCCATCCCACACCCTGGATACGCGATGATATCCTACGCTCGCCGGGACAATCGCCCTTTCGAGGGGCCGAACTGGTTCATCGATTCCGGCGGGTACAGCGTTCAGAAGAAGTTCAACCATTACCCGACGAGCATTGACGACTATGTTGCCTACTTGAGCGAGTACGACGATCAAATCGAAAAGTACACGCTCCGGGATTGGGCGTGTGCCCTCGATCTTCTTCGCGACGCCGACCGGGATATCCGCACCCACCAGGAGTGGTCAATACGCGACCACGTCTACTGCCTGGAAGCTGCGGAGGAAGCCGGTCTCACCGCCGAACCCGTTGCCGTCTTGCAGGGGCACGACATCGAAGAGTATCTGTGGTCGTTCGACTACCTCAAAGAGCACGGCCTCGCCTCACCAACGCTTGGCATCGGGTCAATTCTTCGCCCGAACAAACCCAGTGAAGTTCGTGCGATCATTCAGGAGTTGCGCGACGCTATCCCCTCGAAGTATGCGCTCCACGGCTTCGGGATCTCGAAGACCGTTCTCGAGGACGCCGAGACCCTCTGGGCACTCGATTCGGCCGATACGACGTCGTGGCAGTCGAAGGCCGCTCACGCTCGTGTGACTGACCCTGAGTGGGCCGACCGCGTCCCCGCCTGGATTCGCACTCTCCAAGCGTACATGGACTACGGCGATGTCGTCGACGCACTCATCGCAGCTGCCTACGCCGACGAGTCGGCAGACGCAGCAACCGAACCCGGGCGCTTGCGAGTCGTCCCCCTCAGCGCGTTCGCTGCCGGGAAGCCGGGCCGTCCTGACGTTGCCGACCCGTTGGTTGAGTGTATCTGTGGGAACCTAATCGACCCGAATCGGCATCCATACGAGGAAAATACCGCCTGGTGTCGATTCTGCGAGCAACTCCAGTTCAACCTATGGAACAGGCAGTTCTGTGTGGACGACACCGACGGCGTCGAGACAGACGAGCCATACCCTTCGAAAGAACTGTAGCCGCCACATTTGATGTGATTCAGTCTCACTTATGAGCAGACCCGTCCTACTGTACCTGTGAATATCACCTCCAAATATCCGACCCTCAGCCTCGAATCAGAGTTCGAGGCGGACTCTTTCACCATGATTACCATCATGGATGGTCCAGGGGTGAACGGCCTCGAGCGATACTTTCTCGGGTACTATGATGAGGACCTTCGCGACGATGATGGCTCATTCCTCGCCCGCCCCGTCGGGCATCACGAACTCCCTCACCCGATGACGCTCCCTGAGGTCGAAGAGTGGGCGCTCGATTATCTCAGTGTCCCAGAAGAAGCCCTCACCGAATGTGAGGCTCGACAGCTCCGAGCGAAACGAGCACGAGAAGGAGAACTGTCCGACGACGAACGTGAACAGGTGTAGAAGCGGGACCGCCCTCTATGATTACCCCTCAAGATCCGCTCTCCCAATCGAAAGCAGTCACTCCCGGTAGCACTCGACGAGTAACCCGTCGGACTGTTCTCGGCGGTATTGGGACAGTTGGCCTCGCCAGCCTCGCCGGATGTCTCGGCGTCTTCGGCGCAGAACCCGTCAACAGCGAGCAGAACGCGACTGACGAAGACGGACTCGGGAGCGGTGGTGGGCAGACTCCTGCTCGAACGTCCACGACGACGAACCAACCCGACACCAGCGACGGAACCCCCGAACCAACGTCCGAGCCTGACCCTGACGACGATAGACCTGGTGGACTGCCGAACGGTCCCGGCGTGATGCCTGGCGACATCCCCCCTTCGTACACCAGATATCCTGAACGCTTCGACCCAATTGACCGCGTCTATGTCGGGCCGATCACCTCGCCCGCCACGAACGACTGGAATCCGCATTACGACGATCCCGAGCCTGGGAAGAAACTCGCCGACGTTGCCGTCCACAATTCGACCATCGAGGACTGGGTCGTGAGCCCGCCCCACACGATGCACCGGGTGGATGGGCAGAGCTCACCGTCGACGGCGACGGTGCGTTCACGGCAGAGGGCGGCTTCCACTACAGAAACAAGTGCGGATACTTTGGCGTCAATCATCTCTATGTTAGGGGGCCCACCGCGACGATCTACCTCGCGTACAGCCACGACCCTGCCTGCTCCGAGAGTGAGGTTCGCGACGAAGAGGGGTATTGGTACGGGCCTGTTACGGTGACGGGGAGCCTCGATGGAGACTTCGACACGCTTCGTATCATCCTCCTCAACGGGAACGAGAACCTCGGCGAGTTTGATTCTACAGACACGATGGAATTTGGGATATAGTGGTCCGTCATGGCTAAACTCATCAATATAAATCCAAGACCGGCCTGCCCACGGCCTACTCGTTTGTCGCCCCCGGACGCGGTGCGGGGATCGCCTGCCTCACCAACCCCACTAATCCGCACGACGTGAGAATCATATCAGTCGAATCACCCGTTCCTACAGGAACTACAATCTATGAGTACTGATACCGACACCAGCGCCAGCGTACTGAACCGACACCGCTCGTTCATTGTGCATCACCAGTCTGTCTTCGTGACAACTGAACATGAAGACGAAGCTCAAGATGACCCCGAAAATACCGAGACGAAGACCATCGACGGGGCCGGTTTGCTTGCCCTTGATGACGAACCCTTCGAGACCACGCTCTTTCACCACGGAGTCAACGTTGATACCCGGGAGCGAGCCTCACGAATCGAGACCGGCGGCTCCGACGAGTTCGTCGACAATCGTTCTCTCTCCGCTATCCGTGCTCAGAACGGTGAGAAGACGGTTCCCGAGGACGCATCCGGCCTCCAGGGGACGCTGTTTGCGGATACCGCCGTCGATCAGCGCACCCTCGGCGGGGACCAAGCCAGCGCCCGCTTCATGTTCAAGGCCGACCAGCGCCGCCAACAGGCCGATTCTTGTGATCAGGACACATCTCTCGCAGCCTCTCGGTGAAACCCCCCTTTGCTACTAGATCGTCACTGATGCTCGCGCTCGTTTATACGAGAGGGCAATCTATGAAGGGGTAAGGAAGCCCTCCATGACCGCCGAAAGCCCTTGGGACGACGACCGGAGATTCTACGGCAAGGACGACTTCGGAGACACATCTTTTGAAGACGAGCATTACAGCCCCAATGACGCCGGCGAATTCTTCGTCGACGAAGCCCCGCGATGTACCCAGTGTGATCGCCCCGTCGATCCCGATCGGGCCCTCTGCAAGGAATGTGAGCGCGACAAGGAGCTCGAATCGGGGAATCCCTATGGACCCATCTACGACGACGTCTCCGTGACCTACGAGAAACGCATCGACGATCTCGCGTTCGCCGTCGTACCCGCGAAATCGCGCTTCGAAGCGATCGTCAAAGCCACCCTCGCGTTCGACGCTCGAGAGAACGCCCCCAAGACGCCCGCCGGCTACGACGGTGTAACTTTCGAGCTCCTCCACGAAGCCGACGAATCAGATATCCGTTCCTTCAACATCGGCTGGGGCGCACTCCCTGAAGCCGTCCCCGTCGCGAGCGAACGCGGCCTCGAACTATTTAATAAAGCCCACAACCGCACCAACTGGGGTGATCACCTCTCTGAAGGCCCTGAAGTTGACTTCGAACCCGAACCTGACATCTACCTCTACGACGAGGACGGAACCGCAATCTGCCGCGCCGGGCAGTTCATAGACCTTATCGACAGCTACACCGTCCCTGATGATCCCAGCGACTATACTCAGCCCGAGTACGGCAGTACTGACGAGGAGCTATGGATCGTCCCAGCATTCACCCTGAGTGTACATCCTACTACTGACGGTTGATTACGAGAGAGCCTGTCATAGAAAGCTCCGCGCTCTCTGTCTATCCAAGTCTTGTCAAGACTCGCGTGCAAGATACGCGCGCTGTATCATTGCACACTCAGTGCTACCTTATTTGACTTCTTCGAGTACCGTTTCACCGCTGCCTCTCTGTGATTCCCATTTCCACTCATCCTCAACTCGCAGGCGGCCATCTTCTAGAACTTCGATGACCCCGACAGAGTGGCCCGTTGCAGTCTCGTGGTTCCGGTTAATCTGTGTGTATCGGATGTCCCAATGGTTGCCCTCAACAGTTCCAACAAGGTGTCCATCCACCACATCACCACCCTCGTAGTGGGCGTAGATTCGTTCACCGTCCTGTTCAAAATGGAACTTCGTGTCCCCGCTCACCTCTCCGTCGTCAGTATTCGTGACTCCGACCATTGTCCGTCCGTCAAGCGAAATGTTGTTGTTCATGTAGCATCTCACTCTGTGTCCTGTATTCAAGATTGCGTGCGGAACCCGTCCTCTGTATCTTGCAGCGGCTTCTGTAATCATATATGATTCAACATTTTCTACCGCTTGCACCGCAGTAAATCGGCTGTGAACGATTCTATGACTCCTTTCACATACGAGATCGATTTTACCCTGTTTGTGGCCCCCGAGACGGTGGAGGAGTCCAAACAAGATGGCAACCACCAGCCGCAGTACAAACCGGCGAATATACGAGGTCGTTAGATGAACTCCGAATCGGAGTTGCTTGTCTGTCCAGATTGTGGAAACGGACGGTTCTCGTGGATCATCCATCAAGTACAGTTCGGAGCTGTGCATCGCTTTGCGAACGGACATATCGATGTCGAAGTGACAAAGAATGGCCCCATCACCGACTCCGATATCGGTGAGAACGGAGTCTTCTGTGTCGATTGCCAGGAATTCCGAACCTATGAGGAACTTGTTCCAGACGACGCCGAGGCGGTTCACCTCAGTGAAGACGAATTAGAGGGAGACCGCTGATGGGCGCTCACACGTTTTTCACCCGAGCGAACGGCGAGGACGCCAAGAGCGCGTTTAGCGACGCCGTCGAGGACGCCCAGTACCACTACGGCCAAGGTGGATACACCGGGACCATCGCGGAGAAAACCTCGTTCACCCGTATTCCCGACGACGAAGTAGGCGACACCGACCCCGCCGAGTACGCCAGCCAGCTTATCGACGAACAGGACTCTCGAATCGACAGCAAGTGGGGCCCTGCTGGATGTATTCACGTCGAAGAAGACACGTACCTGTTCTTTGGCTGGGCATCCGCCTAACGCCTCTCCTTTCCCGTGAGTACTCGTCACCACCCCTCGTCCAGAGTGATACGGCCGCTTCGCGCCGGCGACATCATCGCGTTCCCCTACCTCAACGCTATCGGGCGATGCATTGGGGACGACTCCATCGGATCCTTCAACTGGTACGTCCCGCCAGGGGGCCCACTTAGTATCGGTCGCCTCCCCAACCAAGACGAGACCGATGCGATGATCGACTCCGGGGAGATCGTCATACTCGAGACGGAATTCGACTCCCTTGCCGCCTACCACGCCTATCGGACATACCGCGACTGTGACCCCCGTCTCGTCTCGCCCGGTGGTGCGTCGTCAACGGGGCACCTATCGCTCCGCGCTGAGCGTGGGTCCAGAGTCCGTGAGCGTGTCAACGGCTTCCTGAAGCACCCCGACGTCGCGTATCAGCACGACCCAGTGACCACGCCCTTCCGAATCGCACTCACTGCCACCTACCAGGACCGAGAGGTTGCGATGGCGGTCCTCGGACGCCCGCGGGGGCGACACAACGCCGACGGTCGGACGGTCGAACTGTATCGCTTCGCTGCCCATCCCGACCGGCCCGCGAATACCGGATCGTGGCTCCTCTCACGCTGCTGTGCGTGGAGTCGCCTCGAAGGATACGATCGCCTGCTCACGTACGCCGGTGTCCAGAACGGCAACGAGGGAACCATGTATCAGGCCGCTGGGTTCGAGCTCCTCGGGACGACGATAGCTGACCGGAGTGAATGGCACTCTCGTGAGGGCCGCGCCGGGGGTGGAACGTACCGGAAGTGTCGCTACAGATACGTCCTCGCCAGTCATTCGATCGAGGCCCGACGGCCCGCCGGTCGCGTCAGTCCCGATCAGGCCCGCCTCACCGACCAGAACACACCAGTCAGACCCGCATGTGCCTCTCCCCGCACGGTCGCCCAGGGTGAACTTGTCCAGACCCGCGAGGAGCACCCGGCTCGTCGAGAAACCACCCTCACCACCGACGCCCAGGCGTTCCTCGATGAGTACGACTGTGGCGAATCTGACGACACCGCACCGCTCGTCGCGTGCTTCGCCTACCGGACGCCAGAAGACTCCCTGGTTGCCGTACTCTGCCTTCGAGACCACTCCGGGGAGCAGAACACCCGGGACAACACCGAAGCCGTCACGCTGTCCACTGCGAGCGTCCAGACCGACGCCCTCGCTTACCCGGTGAACGTGCTTCGGGGACTCATCGCCGACGCCTGTGAGTGGGCTCGGCTCCACGGCTACGCGACTGTCGAGAACTGCCTCACCGGGAACGTCGCGACCGCCGCAGTCGAGGGAATCGCTGGCCTCGAGATCGACTACGACCATCTTCGTGACCCATCCGTGGAGCCATCCGAACGAGCATCCTCGTCGTCGAGCTCCCCTTCTGTGTCTTCCGCGTAGGCGAGGTTTCGTCCGCCAGTTTTTGTCGGCGGCGGAGCCGTGCGCCGCCAGCTGACCATCCTGACGGCCACTTCCTATGGTGAGTTCCAATACCAGTTCAGTCGAGAGCATCGGCCACGGCCAACTCGACCTCTCCACGTACCTCTCGCCGGCGACTCTTGACACACTCGAGGACAGACACCAGGCATCGGGAGGCGAGCATTCCGACCACCGGTCCGAGATCGAGGCCGACAGCAACACCGAACGAGAACGCGAAGAGGACGCGCTCCCTATCGAAGTCGCTCGTCGTGCCGAGTACATCGGGTTCCTTCATCGAGCCCCGTTTGCGACTGAGGCATACGCCCTCGGATTCGTTACCGGCGCTCGCGAGGACTGTCGGATTCAGGATAGCCATCTCCGCAACGTTGACGTCCCGATCCTCATGCTCGACAACGATTTCAATCGGCCCGACCTCGATCGGTATCTCACCCGCTTCCGTGAGGTTGAGCCCGAAATCGGTGTCGTTGGCGATGCCCGCACTCCTGAGGAAGCACACACGTTTGTCGACGCCGCCCGCGAACTCAAATCCGACTACCCAGACGCGACCATCATCATCGTCCCGAAGTGTCGCGAGGCCATCGATATCGTCGCCAACGCTGATATCCCCGGGGAATCGCTCGTCCTCGGATACGCGATGGGGCGTTCAAACATCAAAGCGTGGCACTTCTCGGATATCGCCAACTGGCGCGGTCACCGTGTGCATCTCCTTGGAGCCAGCCCGACGAAGCAATGGCGCGTCATCCAGGAGCTCACCCAACCGAATCTCACAGCGGACCCGCCTGCGGACATCATCGGTCTCGATTGGAACGGCCCGCAGGGTATCGCCTACAAAGGCGAATCCTGGTCACGCGACGGGTGGCAAGACGCTGACTTCCTCACCATCCGTGGGACTGTCCGTCGAAGCCTCCGTGAGATGCGAGCATTCTGGGAGGAACGTGGAGTGTGGCCCGCCGAGGGGAAGACGCCAATCGAACGCCTCGAGCCCGCCGTCAAAGAACCGGATGACCCGATCTGGGTTGCCAACGGAGGGGATCTCAGCGATCCCGATCCGCTTGGGTCACCCGATGAGTGGGCAGAACTAGTGGACTACGAGGACGAAGATGGCCACTATCCCATCGAGCAGGCCATTATCGTCACCTACGAAGACGGGCGCACTTTCGCATATCGGACACAGACCGAGCGCAACTACGTCGAATACCACGAAGGGCTCTGGGACGAGGTCGTGGACGAGCGGCCGTAACGGTCGCCCGGTCCTACGTTACGGTGCGAACTGTCGGTGTCCGTATGTTGCGTAGGGCTCGATTTGTCCGGCCCCCGCACGGCGGAGGCCCACAGAATGCCCTCACCACCGCCGACCGACGCGAGTAGCAACAATTCGACGAACTCCACTGGAGAGGTCGTGGACAGGAGTGACGAGTTCGTCGACAACCGAAACGACGTGTGCGACCCGCCTGCTAACCCCGGCGAGCAGGCCAGCCTCGCTTCCGAGGTGATCGAGGGGCAGACGGATCTCACCGGCAGCCAGGCGACCGAGGACCCGGAATACCTCGATGGTGGAACTCGGGAGAGTGCGCTCGATGCGCTGGCCAACGGCTCATGGACCCCCTCCACGATCACTCGAGCCTTCGAAGTCACTGGAAACGTCGCCAACTCGATCAAAGAGATGGGTTCGGGTGCCAGTCACGTCCTGAAAGTCGAAGATAACACCGAGGACCTATCGGAGTGGCCGGGAATCGGGGACGCTTCGGCCAAATCGATCCGGACAACGATACCGAAATTAAAGGCCCGTGGAATCACCCGCCACGGTCTCCCCATCAACGTCAATGCCCAGGCAATCGAGGATGCCGGCGGCGACGTCGATGAGCTCGAGGGCGTCGAGAGTGTGACCGAACAGACGGTCATGGAGGAGATCGTTGACTCTCTGGACGTTCCCGAACACTGGACAATCGTCGATGAGCACGAGGACGCCGAGCAAGAGCCCTCGATCCTCGTTGAGCATCCGGACGGCTACTTGGCCGAAATGTGGCTTCGGGACGACGACGTCTCATCCGGCGCCGGTGAGTGGGACATCGAATACTTCGACCCGGTGGGGACCCGGCGGGACGGGAGCGGGCAGTTCCACGAGAGCGCCCAGGACGCGCTCGACGAACTCGTTCCGCACATCAAGGAGGTTCGGGCCGAGGAGCGCGACCGGGCCGAACAGCAGGCCGAGCAGGAAGATATCGACTGGCCTGAAACAATCGGGCGCTTTCGGCTCCGGGAGCAGACCGTGAGTGACACCCATGCCGAGTATCGGACTGACTATCTGGCGGGCTACGGTATACTGGGGACCAAGCGACGGGAGCGGTCGGAGGGCATCCGTTTCTACGACGACACCCGGAAGTACCACTTCGTGGATGAGACCTACGCCCGGAAGAAGACCGCAATCGAGACAGCCGAGGAGAAGCTCACGGACCTGACGGAGACACTCGATGAGCGGGAGGACGCGGTGATCGAGCAGAACGATATCCCCGACCACGTTCTCCCCCACCGCTACCGGGGCGATCTCGACGACCAGGACAGCGGCAGTGACGATGTCCCGGATAGCAAAACCCGTCAGATGGGTGTCTCACCTGATGACACCGACCAACTCACCGTCGATATTCGCTTCGCCACCGAAGGCATTAGCGCCTCGGTCTACGCCATCTCCGAGACACCCAACCGAACCGATCTCCTCGAAGAAGCCTGGTACACCTGGACCGAGGTGGACGAACTCACCACGGATACGGAGAGTCACATCATATTCGAGATTCCCGTGCAGCACTCGCCAAACGAGAACGAGGACGCGGCGGACTAACTCGTGCTCGTTTGTCGGGCCCCCACGCGGTGGAGGCCCACTCAAAATGGAATCCACCACAGACGACAATATCGCCGGACAGCGCATCGCCGACGTTCGTGAAATGACCAGCGAAGAAATTGAACGCGAAGGCTGGCAAGCCCATGATTGGCAATCGACGGTCGTTCTCGAACTCGAGTCCGGGACGATCCTCTACCCGTCGGCTGATCCCGAAGGGAACGCTCCTGGCACAATATTCGGCACCGACGCCGACGATACTGCGTTCGCCCTCTACCCCTGACCAAATTCATCATGCACATGCTCATCAGAGTCGTCTGCGAAGCCTACGACGCCGAAGACGCGACCGGCATCGCCCACGCCCTCTTTGAGGGCGTTGACGCGCCGCTCTACCCGACGTTCGACTACGGCACACTCATGACCGATGGTGGTCGCTGGAGCGAGTCACTCCCTGACATCTTCCGTGAAGAGGGCTCCGCTCGTGCCGACTCCGAGGTCGGGAACGATCTTCTCGAGGGCGCCTGGGTATCAACCACTCGCGAACTTGCTCGACGAATGGCTGTCATCCGCAAGGGATTCGAAGAGTACACCGACGAGGAACTCCTCGAAAGCCCCCGTATTGAAGCCGACGTCGAACCGTGGAACCCTCTCGCCCCCGCCCGAAGCGAAGAGGAGTTCATCGACTCCTACTCAATCGACGTCCGGTATGCGATGTACTCTGTCGGTGAATACGCCGGCCCGGTCTACTACCTCTACAACGAATACGGAACCGCAATTCGGAGCCAAGCCGAATTCGATCAACTTCTCGACGAGATTGCGACCGATGATACAGGGAACGACGAGACCTCGTTCTACCTGACGCCCGTCGACGTCCACTACTAATTCTCACTCCCCTGTCAAACGAATCATGGTTACTATCACAGTCACCCGATTATCTATGACGTTGAGTGGCCCGCAGAGGCCGATTCATCCCTAACGGGTGTCAAAATCTCACCGACTGATGCACACAGGTTCGTGGCGGGGGTGACTCACGCCGCTCCGAGACGACAGATGCCAACGAGACAGACCACAATCGAGACGATTCAGACTGACGGTGGAGGCCGTGAGGATAGTGATCGAAGTGATCTCCTCGTTCGCCGAACTGCCCTCGTCGGGTGTGGCGACGCGAAACACGACGGCTTGCTTCCTGCTCGCGAAAAATACCGTTCGACATACTTCGGCCTCAAGCGCGATTTCGCTGAGACACTCTGTGCTCGCTGGTGGATCCTTTCTGCGAAATTCGGACTGCTTGATCCCGACCGCGTCATCGACGATTACGACGTCGCCATCACCGACGACGATGTGGACACCGCTCAGTGGGTCGAGGACGTCCGCACGGCGCTCTCTAATGTGGAGTGGCCCGAGACGACCAAGGACGGTCGGGACATCGTCTGGGAACTTTACGCACTCGCTGGGAGTGGCTATCTTGAGGCCGCCGACCAGGACGGCAACGCGCTCCGTGTACAACTTCCCGACGTCACCCCTAAGGACGTGACGATCCGGTTTCCATTCGACGACCTTGCGGGGATCGGCTACCAGAATGGGTGGCTCGCCGCGTGTCGTGATTCCGGGTGCGTCGTCGAGACTGCAAACCACGGGTGATTCTATAGGATTCTCGTCTTCCGTGGGTTCCGTACGGCGATGGTGCTACACCCCATCAGCCTTCCCCGCATACTTCGAGGTCACCTCCCCTCGGCTATCTCGATAGACGATGTAAGTGTACGGTCCGTGGGGGCAACCATCGCATCCTGGCCCACACGGGAGCTTCCGTATCTGGACGTGTCCATACCGGGTCAGTTCATCCTCTGAGAGTTCCTTCATCTCGTCCGTACTCATCTCTTCGAGCTCCTCTTTCGCTGCACGCTGCTCCTCATGAGAGAGGTTCTGCGGTGGTTTCTTGTCTGCGACTTCACCCTCTCCGGCCGTCTCACTCGGAGACACCGGCCGTTCCTTGTGCTCGATAAGTTCCTCGCAGTAGTCGATGACTCGCTCTAGATCGTACACTGTCTGTGCCTGCAGGGGCTCCCATACGCGCTTTGCCAGCCCTTCCGGGGGTGTAGGCATCTCTGCGCCCCTTTCTTCAGGGCTGGTGGGAGCGCCAGCGTCGGGGTCAGGTTCGGGCATGCGTTATCCTACGCTACCTTCGTATTAATAATGTAACGTAGGGCTGGCTCACCACTCCTCGTTTGTCGTCCCTCGCTTCGGTGGAGGGATTCATTCCGATGAACACTATCACGACCGCACAGCGCATCTCCACCAGCAGCGACATCGACGCCAGTATCGCCGCCACCCGCCGTGTGCACCATCTCACTGCCGTCGCCCGAGACGCTATCGACGATCCCAGATCCCTCGATGGAGACACACTTGCGAAGGCCGTCGTCAAAGCACTCTACGACGCACACCCACTCATCCGATTCGAGGACGCCCTGGAACTCGCTGTAATCGTCGAGACACCTCCCGTCGATTCGTCGACGACCGAAGCGATCGAATACGTCGTTGCAGACATTTGTTCCCATCTCGATGCGTGGAACCGCTCCGAGCCACCTGCACTCCCTGGTCAAGCATGAGTCACGATGAATCGCTCCTCGAACAGCTCCCGCCCGAGAAACTGCTCGACACTCGAAATACGCGGGTCATCACGCCCGCAATTAGGATGATGGAAGAGGCCGCGACCGTTGAACGATACCTCGAGCACGAGCGGGCAAACCGTGACAGAGCGGGTATCATCCGCTATCTCACTGACCGAATCGACGGCATCTACGAGGAGAACGGCGAGATCCTGCCCGGAGAACAGAGTCAAGAACAGGAGATGGAAGGCGGACGTGAAGGAGACATCGTGCCCGTTGATGAAGCCGAGACGGTCTCAGCGATGTCGCCACCGGAAGAGTTGCTTGCGTATATCCATGACCTCGGGAGTGAGCCAGACAAGGAGATCGCCTCATCATTTGATCCACCTATGTGGGATGAGCTCTAATTCCCGTTTGCAAACTGTAAAACCGCTCGTTCGTCGCAGATGCCAGTAGTCCTACGCAATAGTCACAATGACACAATGAGGTTGTAACGTAGGATATACCCTCCGCCAATCAAACGCACAGTTTTACTTGGCCGATTTTATGTCTCCCCGAGAGTGTAGAGGGGCGACACCAGAGGAACCTGCCAGTCGTGTACAGCATCTCGACGTGTCGTCGTCCCATGGAGACCGATATCCCGATGGTAACAGCAGCATCCGATTCCAACCCAGTAGAAGAATCGACACCGTCTATTGAGAACGCCGCAATCCGACGTGAGGGCCGGGCACAGACTCAGGAGATGGACGTCTCGTTGCTCCGACAGGGTGGCATCTACGAGGTTCGATCGGCGTCCGGGGGTATCTACGAGGTCGACGTACTCCAACGAACCTGTACGTGCCCCGATGAGCCACCGGAAAGTGGCTGTAAACACTACAGGCGCGTTCGTACTGACATTCAAGCCGGCCTCGTCCCCAGACCTGATGGGAAGCTTCCCACTACTACTCAATCAGCGTTGACCGACGAAGAAATTCACGCGGTTCGGTCAGCAGAGGCCACTATTCTCAAACAGTACCTTCTCGATGCCCTCCTCGCTCGCGAACTCGAGCGCACACAGCTTGACCAAGAGATTCATGACATCGAGTTCCTTGTCGAGGTTCTCCTGGAGGTCGGCATTTCAGAGGGATACAATCTTGACGAGAGTAGTATACCATTGCCAGACCTCGGTTAAACCATGTTAACCGGTTCAAAACTACGACACTTACCGGAGACGTCTGCTGCGTAGTGGCCTGTGCTCCTCCAAAAGCGTCGGCCACAGGGGAACACCCTCCAAGAAGTGCCTGAGTGACAAAGGCCACTCCCATTCTAACGGGAGCGAACCTGTCACTCATCCGCGCAGACGTTCCTGACCGGGTGTCGTAGTCCTGTCGGAGTTGAATATACTGACTCACGGTATATCCTTTGGCCTAATCGACAGCCGATAGGCTGTTCCAGGGGAGAATCGACGAGATCGGTTGATGTTTGTGGGACTCACTTAGGATGCCTATCGCCACCTCTACAACCCGAGATCTTGATATCGATTCGCGAAGTCTCTAAGTCACCGGCCGCCTAGTTGTTTGCGCTATCTACGGTATTAACCATACTAACGTTACTACCACTGTTACCAATATGAGTGTTCACACCGATATACCGAACACATAACCAAGTGATATTATTGGCCAGGAGAGAACGCTGAGATTACAGAAAATCAAGGAGAAAGCCCACGACTTTAGTCGTGGGATGAATCCGACATCCCACCACACCATCCACGTTCGGTAGCAGGCTTGAGTCTCCCACGCTAATACCTGCCTTTACAAACCAGCATTTCGTAAGATATTGTGATGAAGCGAACCAACCAGTTTGACGTTCATCCTCGCTCTGCGAAAGAGCGCGAGGTGTTCGTTCGCTGGTTGGACGCTTCTGCAAGTCTCTGGAACGAGACCAATTATGCTCGCCGCCAAGCCTTCCTCGAAGACGATGAAAGCGTCTGGGACGCCGACACCGGCAGTCTCGAAGGCAAGTACAAAGGCGTTCTCAGCAGTTCGGTTGCCCAGCAAATCATCCGCAAAAACTCGGAATCGTGGCGGTCGTTCTTCAGTAGTAACGAGAAATTCCACGCTGGGAAACTCGATGAGAAACCGTCGCCACCGGGGTACTGGGGGAACGAAGAAGACGGACGAGTGCTTCGCACGTACGTTCGCAACGACCAGTACACCATTGAGTACGGGAACCGCTCCCGTCTCGAAATCCCGATTGGTTTGCTCTGTTGAAGAGCGATCTATTCAGCCGATATCACGGGTTTAGAAGGATGAAGCCGAGGAATTCGATTCTTGCCTATGGAAGTCGACCTCCTCGACTTCGTTGAGCAGTGTCGTGACCTAGCTAAACAAGCGTTGGGGAAGCACGCGGGCGAGCCCGCCAGCGGCGGGTTCGCCCGCTGGGTCCACGTTGTTCTGCACTGCTTTCGGCTCGAAGAAGGCCACAGCTACCGTGAAACGCCGAATCGGTTGAAGTACTTGACTGAGGTTCGTGACGCCCTCGGCCTAGATCGGGACGACCTGCCGGATTACAGCACGATCTACAAATCTTTTGACCGGCTGAAAATGTGGGTGTGGCGGGCGCTGCTGCGCGTTTCTGCGCAGCAGCACCCGCAGTCCGGCCACGCTGCGCTCGACAGCACGTTCTTCGACCGGCGACGTGCGTCCTCGTACTTTCGTCAGCGGGCAGGACGGACGATACAGACGCTAAAAGTGACGACATTGACTGATGTGGAATCGCTGGCTGTTCTTGACGTTCACATCGCAGCTCGGTGGAAGCACGACACGAATACGGGACCGCAGGTCGTCCGCCGAAACGCGGACGACCTGCAGTCCGTCGCCGCCGACAACGGCTTCCAAGACTGGCACACTGAGTACGAGATCGCCGCACACGACATCGATTACCTCGTTCATTATCGCGGCTCGTCAGCGAACGCAGCCGCGAAAAACGCTCTGAACCGGGGAAAGGGCTACTCTCAGCGGTGGATGGCCGAAACATCCTACTCGACAACAAAGCGCTCGCTCGGCGATACCGTGCGAGCGCTGGGCTGGTATCGACAGTTCCGTGAGATTGTCTTGATGTTTGCCATCATCAACATAGAACCGCTGTGTGAGCCGCTGTGACCGTGACTCAGCATCTATTCAACACAGCAGATTGGTTCCGAACTCAAAGACGAACTTGGGTTGAACCGGAATCAGCGCCTTCGCGTTGAGATTGCTGGCGACCCGAAGTGGGACGGCGAGCAGGGCCGACTCGAACTCGTGTATGACGAACTCGCAGACACTTTCAGGGCTTATCAACCAGTTGCCATCGACGATTCTCGACTGGATTCACTACTGGCTTCGGAAGAAGCCGCTCTGGACGTTGGCGCGAACAACCTCGCCGCCTGCACGACTACGACCGGTCAACAACTCCTGTACGAAGGGCGTGACCTGTTCTGAACAGTTCCGAGAAACCACGGAACAAATAGCGCACTACCAATCTCCTATGAAAATCCCGCACCGCCAAATCACGAGTCTCGGACAATAATTGTTCGGGTGAGCCACCGGTTCACCCGAACAGCTGTCAAGAATCACCAGACGGCAGCCAGATACAGATGACTGATCGTCCGGCAGGTGGGGAGAACGTGATTGCGGGAGCAGTAGCTGTCTGGACGAGAACAGGCCGTGCTATGCCTGAGCGATCGGACCGATCGCTCAGGCACTCACCTCCGGCGGATCGTATGGTTCCCGTCGCTTCAGCATGTAGAAGATCGAGACCAGTAACTTCCGAGCCGTTGCAACGATCGCGATTTGGTGGTTCTTCCGTCGTTTCAACCGGGTGTAGAAGTTGCCGAGGTAGTCGTCGTAGCGGACAGCCACGTGGGCACACTGGACGAGGGCCCAGCGCAGGGGCGCTGAGCCCTCTTTGCTGATGCTTCCGTGGACGTCTGTGTCACCTGATTGGTGAACCATCGGATCGAGGCCGGCGTAACTCACCAGCTCTTCGTCCCGGTCAAACCGATCGATCTCACCGATCTCTGCGACGATTAACGCAGCAGTCGATTGCCCGACACCCGGAATCGACAGCAGCCGCTGGGCTGCTGGCGATTCCAGGACCTTCTGTTCGATCTTCTCTTCCAACCGCTCGATCTGCTCGTCGTACTCGTCGATCACGGAGAGGTGAGCCTCAACAATCGTCCGATTGGCATCGCTGAGCGAGAGTTCCGCCAGGAACTCTCGCCCAGTTGGACCGAACAGCTCGCTGTCGTAGGCGTTGTCGGTGCGCTTGAGGACAGCTCTGACGCGGTTTTTCTCAGCTGTCCGCTCTTCGACGAGCGACTTCCTCGTTCGGACGAGATCCCGCAAGGTGCGGATCTCGTCCGACGGGACGTAACTCTCGGCGAGCATGTCCGCCCGAAGCATGTGCGCGAGCCGTTTGGCGTCGATGCGATCGGTCTTGACCGTCGCATCGGCGATGAGCCGGTTCTTTGATGGATTAACGAGCGTGACGTCGAGATGCTCGTCGAGCATCTCGTACACCGGGCGATAGTGGCCGGACGCTTCGATTGCAGCTTCGCCACCGGCGTACTGTTCGGCGAGTTCACCAAGCCGGTCGTTTGGCAAGCGAATCTCGTCGTGCAGGTTGCCGTCGCCGTCGACGACGGCAACCTGCGAGTATCGGGTGTGGGTGTCTATTCCGAGGTACATATGACGCCTCCGCGAGGGCTGTGGCGTGAACAGGAAATCCTCCTATGCGTGCTCTCTGGCACAAGTTTCCGCGTCTTGTCACGGCCTAGGACCATTCTCTAACCACGTGCTTGATGCACTGGATTGTTATCGGCCTCAGCCAGCCCCTAGCACCTTGTTCACGCTCCAGGGACATAGGTGCGGGATTTTCATGGATTCTCTACTCGAAACCCAATGTGAGTCGAGTAAACGCATCGACCGCTTGTACCGCAAGCGCACGAATCGGCGAAATCACGCTCAAGACAGCCTTGTTCGTGACCTCGTAGAACGCCTATATGACGAAGGTGTCTCGACGCTGCACGTGGGAGACATCAAAGGCGTTCTCTCAACGCACTGGTCGCCGCGTGTGAACGAGAAGACGCACAATTTCTGGGCGTACCGCCGGTTCATCAACCGCCTCAAAGACGTGTGTGAAGAGTACGGAATCACGGTCAATGAGGCGTCAGAGGCGTGGACGAGTCAAGAGTGTCCTGAGTGCGGCGAGCGCAAAGAAACAGTTCGTCACGAGGATTCGTTGACGTGTCCGTGTGGATTCGAGGGACACGCTGACCTCGTTGCCTCGGAATCGTTCCTGAGACGGCAGAACAACACAATAGGGTTGATGGCACGGCCCGTGTACCTCAAGTGGAACAATCACGAATGGCGGGAACACCACAACCCGCTCTCTCTCGCGGTGGAGACAACAGCCAACGAGGAGTACACAAATCAGAGTACCGCTACACGCGGGAATATCGCTCTCGGGGACTCAGACGACTGAGACTCCCACGAGAGGAATCCCACGACTTCAGTCGTGGGTGGATGTCAATCCTCAGTGTCCATACCAAGTTCGTCACGGATGAGATTGGGATTGTCTAAGATGACCCGGAAGCAGGCCATGTAGAAGTCCCAGTTCTTGTTGAGTTCTGTGTCGTGAGATTTCTTCCATTCATACTCGATGTCATCCCAGAGACCCTCAACGGCGTCGACGACCTCGGGTGAGAGGAATACGTTATTATTTACATAGACATCAGCAAGCGCTCCCAGCTCCCTATCTGGGTTCGGGTATTCGTGGGTATCAGGTCCTCCAGTCGTGCGTGACTCTTGTTCAACTGCCTGCTGAGCAGCCGATGGATCATCAGAATCCACTTCGGCTATCTCCTTAGTGTCACCCGTGGTATTTTCGGGCAACGATTCAGCGCCCGAACTCGAGCTTGGGTCCGAACCGGAGACTCCGAGCTTCTGTGCCCGCTCTGAAACATCGCTCATCTGTGCCTCAAAGTCGTCTTCAGAGGGATCGTCACTCATGCTTCCACCTCTTGGTCGGCCGCCGCAGCGCGAATATCTTCGACGGTCATCGCCTTTGCCGCTTCAACATCCAATCCGAGCGTCGGTGGTGATGTCTGCTTAAGAATCAATTGAAGGAGTTCGTCGTATCGTTCGACTTCGTCGTTCCGGAGCGATTCTGGGTGAGCGTAGATTGACTGCTGGCTCTTTTTGGCCCTCGCGAACGCCGCTCGATGGTCAGTAATAACGCCCTTCTCGTCGAAAGTTTCATTGAACCACTCGACCATTCGCTTGTTCTCGTTGGTCATCTTCGTCGAGTTAACCGTCATCAGGAATGCGAGATACTGAATCTCGAGATCGTGCATCATTCCAAGGACCTCATATTGGTCGAACAACAGATCTGTCGAATGCGGCATCTCCGTCTCCGGCTCCATCGGCACGACGATCTTCTCGCCGGCCGTGACCGCGTTCTTCGCGTATGGTGAGAAATCCGGTGGGCAATCACAGACAACGTAGTGATAGTCGTCTTCAAGTCGTTCTAAGAGTCGCCCCAATCGGTTCTCGCCGGCATCAGCCGAGTCTAGGGGTGTTTTATTTCCATTATAACTCTGGTTGCTGGGGATAAGATCGAACTCTTCGTGATCGGTGTGGATGAGGTCGTTCACATTATCCCAACTTTTCGGATCTAAAAGGATTTCATCTAGCGAGAGCGCGTTCAGGTCTTTGTAGAGGTCTCGCTTCCCAAGGTTTGCGGTGAGAGTGCCCTGTGGGTCAAGGTCGATGGCAAGCACGTTGAAACCGCGAGCTGCAAGACCGCCCGCAATGTTCAACGAGGTGAATGTCTTGCCAGTGCCACCCTTCTGAA
Organism: Halobellus marinus; assembly: GCF_032113415.1. Taxonomy (NCBI): domain Archaea; kingdom Methanobacteriati; phylum Methanobacteriota; class Halobacteria; order Halobacteriales; family Haloferacaceae; genus Halobellus; species Halobellus marinus. The sequence goes on along the minus strand of NZ_CP134948.1, from coordinate 43,571 downwards.
ACGAGATGGCGAGTACTTCTGGGTAGGTGTCGGTCATAACTACCCTCAAATTGAATTCATACCGTTATAATTGTTCGTCAGACGATTACCGTTCAGAACGGTACTACCGTTAATAATGCTATTATCGATTTGCTTCTATTCCTCCAATTCGGCATTTTAACCTATGTAGGGCCTATTCTGATGCGACAATAATAATGGTAATACCGATTCTAACAGTATATACGGTATTACTATTATTACTACTATTGTCAGTAGTACCGTTATTAGCGATATTACCGTTAAAAAGGCTATTGCTGTTAGTACTATTTGTTACACTATTTCCATTATTCACGGTAACTACATTTTGAACATTCAACATATTAGCACTACTATGACAGACATTAAGATCGCTACCGACTGGGGCACAGTGGATAGATGAGTACTACCCGTCGGAGTCCTGGTCGGGCACATCTTTCTGGCTAGGTCGCTGATTCTGAAACGCCGTCTCAGCCATCTGAGCGCGTTCACTCGCCTCGATATGTGAGTAGTGCTCACGAACAACCTCCTCGGAGTTATCCAGGTGTCGTGCAGCCTCCGTGTACCCGAACTCCCGAACCATCACCTCGCCGGCTCCCCGACGAGCGCCGTGCGGCGCCAGATAGCCGTGTTTGTCGTCATCCAACTCGATGTCTGCGTCCTCTGTGAGTCGCTGCAAAATCCGCCGTGCGCTGTGGGTCGTCAACGCCGGAGGGTCGACATCGTACTCGACACAGAGTTCGATCATCGAGACGTCCCCATCGTTCACCCGCTCGCGATGCAGACTTTCAGCCTCTTTGCGCGTATAGTCCCGCTCAACGAGTTCGTCTTTGAACGTCTCGACAAGGGTGGGATACGACAGCGTCGTGAACACGGGCCAGTCGTCACTCGATGGGTTCAGTACTGACCGGAGGCGTTCGAGTGACGGGATCGCAGACGGTGGGACAGCCCTATCGCTCCATTCACCCTTCTTCCCGAGGACGGTGATTGTGTTGTCCTCGAGGGAAACGTCCGACCACCGGAGACCGTCGCGACCGCGCCGGGCGTCGGCGACATCGCCTAGGACTTCCGCGCCGCGGACGCCCGAGAAGCACAGGAGATAGACGAGCGCCCGGTCGCGACACGCTTTGATCGCCTCGTAGCGGTTCTCACCTACTTCGTCGATGGCTTCGTGTGCCTGTTCGTCGACGTACTCCAGGAGTGCCGTTCGCTGCTCGGGTGACCACGCCTGTTGGCGCTCGGTCTTCCGTCCGTCGTCTTCTGGAAGTGGCTCTTTCGCCCGTGATTTTAACGCCGGATTTTCGTCGAGATATCCCTCGCGTACTGCCCATCCGCAGAACGCCGAAATGTGGGCGTAATAGTTCTGCTTCGTGCTTTCAGTCCAATCCTGTGTCGCGAGATGGCGAGCGTATTGGCGGATATCCCGGATAGTCAGCTCCTCGAATGTCGTAGGCGAACGCGGGCGCTCATCTTCGAGGAAAGTGAGAAAGCGGTCGAGTTCGCGTTTTGCATCTCGGCGGTACGTCCCACTCTTTCCTTCCGCTCCTTTGCCCTTGTCCGTGAGGTAATCCTCGACGACGTCCGCGATCTCGACCGGCCGATCATCCTGGCCGTCCGTGTGGCCCTGGCCGTTCCCAGAAGAACTCATCTCACTCACCGCCTCCGTGGAACCGTGCTTCGAGGGCTATCTGGGCGGGAATACCTGGGATGTCGGGTGGAGTCATGGGATTCGCTTTGGTAGACGGCGGCCACCTGCTTGAAAGTACGTACTCTTATCGACCTAAGAGTACTCACTCGACTCTCGAAACCGTGACTCGGTAAACACACGATACAGAGCCTCTAACGCAGAAATACTGTGTTTTAGGGATTCAGATTTAGTTAATAAATCGTATGATGCTATATCGAAAATTCTAGGTTGGAAGTTGAGACTACAGTGGGTTTAGCGGGGCTGTGATGCATGGTTTCGGGCGAATTTTCGAGGCGAAGCTGCTTCGGATCTACTCTCGATAGTCTTCTCATGTCGTACTACTAACTAGACCGGTGAATTTCCAAGATACCCGGCAGCGTTGCCACTCAGGAATCCGTATTGTCCCGGACAGAGTCTCTCTCTATCCGATTCCGGTCTCCTTCTTCAGCAGCGTGAGCGTATTGTCGGCCGTCACAATGGGTGAGTGTTCGTACTCACCCGTCAACTCGACTTGGACGAGCAAATCGACCGCTCGCCAAATCGAGTACAAAAGACACGCGAATGCGAAGTAGAAGAATCGGAGCTCGAAATTCTTCGACGTCGTCGCCGCCATGAACCGCTTTATCGACCTGTAGCCGCTCTCGATCTCCCATCGATACCCGTACTCAGTAAGGTGCCCACTCCCGCAATTCGTCATGAACACCGAGTACTGTCGGTGGTCGTCGTACTCGGAGTCTTCTTTCCGGCGGTAGATCAGCGTCGTCTCGTGCCATTCGTTCTTGCCGAGGTGGAGCTTCCGGTCGGTCTCGTAGCGGTCTTGATCACGTCGAAGCAATCGCTTGGCCTGGGCTTTCTCGCTGGTCTGCATCCGCTTCGGAACGACGTAGGAGTGCCCGCGCTGGCTGATCATCTCCAGGACGTGCTGGCTATCGAACTCCCGGTCCATCAGCACGTTATCGACGTGAACGAGCTCTTCAGCCGAATCCAGCAAATCCTCGACGATTTCCAGTCGTGCCTCGCCCTTCCGGACGGGGCGCGCGTCCAGCACAATCGGGACAGCATTCCCGACCAACTGCACCGTCGCCCACTGATAGGCATACTCGTCGGTCTTCTCCTTCGTCCCGATGATTTCGTCTTCGTGCCCCGTTCTATCGCCGGTGAACGGATCAGCTTCGGTAATGTCGATCGCGACGATCCCGGCTCGAAAGAACTGCTCTGTCTCCGCAACTTCGTTCAGGAGCCGAGTGACGGCCTGCTGGTACATCGCTCGAACCTGTTCAATCGAGAGGTCTCGAATCTGCTCGCGATGGGCGTGGCCCAGCGGCGTCCGATCCCGAGTCGACTCGTAGAGGAAACTGCGAGCCCCTTCGTTCGCAGCCAGCCGGTCGCGAAGTCCGAGGTACGTCTGTAAGTCCCAGTAGGCGTTCTCGTGGATTGCACATCCGTCGCCACGATTTAGTGAGAACGCCGGGAAAACGACGCGGCTGACGTGATCGGTGATCGTTGCCGCCTCGTTGAGGATAGCTTGATCGTCTGGGTCTGATTCGTCCTCTTCGTCACCGTGAGATGGAAGCTGTCGCTCTGGCTCGCGTGGGACTGCGACATCCGCGTTCTGGGCTTTGATGAGGATGGTCCGCGCAGCTGTCTCGACTGTACTGCGAAGCTCGGCAGTGAACCGTTCGTTCCAACTGCGCCACAGCGTCGACTGGTTCGGGACATTTTCTAAGCCCAACTGTTCGCAGAGTGCTGGGTGGCATTCGAGATACTCGATCAGCGCTGTTTCGTGATCCCACCCATGGCATTCTTTCAAGATGAAGACGCGAAAGAGGGTATCCATCCCGTAGCGAGTCGACCCCGCGTAGCGGTCATGTGCGTCGAATTCGAAATACGCCAGCGGAAGTGCGCAGATGAAGTTCTCGACCGATTCGTGGTGGTCGTGTCTGAACCAGGTCTGCGAGACTATCCGAATATCTGATTCCAAGCCGTCAAGCGAGTTTCGCTCGTACAGCGGCGTCGCATCGTACACTGGCCAATCAGCATATGGGCGGTTGGCAATCCGTTGAAAAACACTCCGGCGAGACTCACGAGTTGGTGCCACTACGAGACGCTGAACACGACTCGCTCAAAAACGCCGCTCTCTCGATGGGTTGTACTGATCGATTGGCTCGCCCCTCCTGTTCGCGACATCTGGTTCTGTATCGCCCGACTCGTCGTCAAGGACGGATTTCAGGATAGCGTAGAAGTGCCAATCGCCGCCGTAGTGGTAGAGGTAACGGATCCGATCGCACTGCTCGAGGCTCGGCCGTCGACCCCACCAATTGTTACCGCGCCTGTATTCTCGAGACGGCGGTGCGAAAATCCTGAATCAGCTCCAAGTGACTGGTCGTATGGAAACGAGCTGCACGGCACAGGTAACCGTCGTTACACACGCGACGACCGCTACCCGCCTCCCAGCAACCCGACTCGATTTTTTTACCATCTCCATCAAATAAGACGGTGTGGCACCGACCACGCACTACGAGGAAGTTCAATACTTCCGACAGCCGTGGCTGTGGGCACTCCTGACTATCAGCGGCGTCCCCGCCGCACTGTTGGGTAGCGTTAGCATTCTCAGCGAGGCCGATGCGGGAACAAACGTCCAGATGTGGATCGGACTCGTTCTCGCCCTCGTGTTCGGCCCATTCGTCCTGTTGTACCGTGCGAACCTGCGAATCGAAGCCCGCGACAACGACCTGATGTTGCGTCTATGGCCGTTCCACCTCAGAGCGCGAACGATTCCCTACAAGGAAATGGATTCGATCACCATCACCGAAATATCTCCGATTACCGACTTCGGTGGTGTCGGCGTGCGATTCCAGCCCTCGTTCTATCGCTGGGGCATTCGATTTGACGGCCCTGTCGGCTACATCGTCGACGGGCAGCAGGCGATCCGGATCGAGCGGGCTGGTGAGAAGTCACTCGTCGTAACCTCGATCGATCCCGACACGCTCGTCCGAACCGTCGAACGAGTCGGCAGAATCGGTGGTTGAATATCGGGGGAGTCTGTTTCGGATCGATCCTGTCCACCACGATTCCGTTCACTTCCTGTCACGGGGTCGTATGCTCGGACATCCCTGATCCATCTTGAAGTCTGAACCGGCGGTGTCAGGTCGGTAACGCGAAAAACAGCGCGGCAATAAAGAGGACGAGCGCTGCTCCGATGAGCGTTACAATGTACATCCCAGCAGCGACTCCGAGGCCAGCGATAGTCCGAGGCGTCAACCACTGCTCAACCGACCGTTGCCAACAATACAGACGAACACCTATGATTCCGAGTCCCCACACGATTATCGGGTATGCTATAAGCACCGCGATAAGTCGAAGTTCTCGAAACTGCGGATCGCTCTGCGTGGACCCGATATGAAGCACCTGCCAGCCAACAACGATGGCGACCCCCTGACCGAGTGCGATCACACCGACCAATAGCAAATAGTTCACCGGGAATCGATCAGTCGGCCAGCTATCGAGTCGGGCACGAAAGTCCGACACCGTGAGTGATGGGAGACATCCGAGGGCAACAACACCGATGACTGCCAGATACTGCAACAGCGTCGTCGCGAGCTCTCCGATGGACGAATACGGAATCATAGTGCTTGTGAGCGTTGGCTACTGTATATTCTTGTTTTTGACTTAATGAGTGATTGAATCCATACTGTGGATAACCACCATACGTGGTCGCTACAGGCTAGCGGTTTGCTGGTTCGAACGTTTTCAGGCGAGCGCTGCGTGATGTTTGTATTCGTCACGCACTGGCGGATTCCTTCGCGGATGGCTCTTCGTCACGAAGTCATAGAGCGGTTAGTGGATCCTGATCGGTTCCATCTTGGTTTTTGAAGCTGTCCACGGGTGCCTCACGGGACACTCCGTGTCACAGTTCTATGGAGTTCACGACTCTTCATCTCCTGTAGTTCAACAAAGCCCAGACTACGAACGTGGTCAAGAAACAGAGGATTGCTCCGTCTTGTGGTGACAGCGCTACCGCACCGACGGCGAACGAGCCAATCATCCAGAGGGTGACGAGCAGTCCGTTAGATTCCATACGGGGTCTCTGTTCGCCGACCTGTATGTATCCCCCCGAACGATTTCAGTAGCCGCAACGGACTGCGGATATAGATCAACGGTACTGCAGCGCAAGTATCAACAAAACGGCCATCCCGCCGACAACGAGCATCGCGACAAGGATACGACTCGAGAGAGTGCTCATTTTTTCGTCGGGGATCGCTTCCGGTTCAGAAGTACCCCGAGAGTACTCCACCGCCGAAGAATGCTAACGTGACTGCGGAAATACCCACAGCCAGCGATACGGTCCTTGATTCGATAAGAGCAGTCTACCTTATTCAGAGACTCATGAGCAGCATCGATAACCCAACGCCTGAGCGGTGCTGCATATCCTCGGTCGTTCAGCGGTCTTTATAAATCGGTGGCGCCAAGAAGTGAGTGGGAGAGAAATCCCGTAGCGTGACATACAACTACCGATTGATTGTGACAGGTCATCGATATAATTTCGGACGCATCATCGGTGATCGGGTGTCGGACGCAAGTGAGGTGCTATTTTCGGTGGTTGTATCCGAATCCGTCCCTCTCCGCGGCGTGGCATGTGGGTACAGTCCTGCAGGCTTCATCTTTCCCGACCGGTGAGGCGGTCACGGTCGCTCGGTCGCAGGGGAACGCGTTATCAGGACAGACGCACGGTGTAGGCCGCGCCTGAACTGGCGCTCGTATCATTTGTCGACGACCTTTCCTGTACTAACCTGCACCTACCAACCCGCCACTACCAGCTCAAATCGATTTTAAACACTCAGAACGCAACAGCAGAGAGCAATGGTAAGTCAGGACCGAAGCGGATTCGACAGATCAAAACGCCGTAGGAGGAGTTCACCACCGGTCGCGACGACCAGAACACCGAGACACGGTGGTAGCAGTCCAACGACCCACACAAGAAGGGCAAACAGCCCGCCAGACTCACCGCCCACCAAGAGAACAAACTCGCCGAGAACCCACGTCACGCCGAACAACCAGACGAGCGGCGTCCACGTTTCGTGGCTGACCAACAGGTACACCGGAAGAACGAATTGACCCGCGATTACGATTGCAAACCCGACCAGTACGGGGGCGACGAGGGGTGCATCTCCGACCGGATCGAACGCGAACCGCCAGAACACCAGCCGAACCCCTGCCCACAGACCGAGTACGGTTGTCGCGTATGTCGCTCCACTGCCGACTAGCAGTTGACGTCTCGTCGAGAACCGCCGACCAACGACCGCTAAAGCAACAGCCCCAACCGCAACCACCACTGCGACGCCCGTCGTCAGCGTCGGATCGAACGCGTGACGTGGCGTGAGCTGTCCCAGAACTGACCCGTTCCACGCGGGTATCTCCGGACACAGTGTCGCGTCCGTTCCCATCATCTGGAGTTGCCACAGGAGTAGTGAACCACTCGTCTCTGTGTCCAACGAGTGAATTCGATCGATAAATTCAACGGCTGGTGACTCATCAGGTCAGATTACAGTCCGAACGTCTCGTGCAAGATGGAACGCGCATATTCATCGGATCACACAGACGCAAGGCGGAAGCCCACGACTTCACTCGTGGGTAACTGACTATCCCACCGTTGCCACTATCTCGCGGACGACGGGTGTCAGAATAAGTATTGCAAAAGCGCCTAAAATTACCCCGAATAGCAACAGAAACCCTCCCCGACCGGCTTTCCTCAACGCGGTGTTTCCTGAATCGTCGTTCATCACCGTCAGGTGAGCTTCCTCGGACATCATAACTGCATCTGCATCTGTGACCGCTTCCGCTGGTACTGGGGTAGCTTTCCCAACAACCGTGATTTTCTCGCCAACGCCGATCGTTCCTTCACTCACCTCGATGGGTTTCGTGGTGTCGCCCAAGACCGATGTGTATACTGATGGTTCCACCTCCAGCCTGTCATCGGCAAGTTTTTGCTCGATTGACTTTTTTGTACTTGGTGTTTTCGTCGTAGTATTCAGCGACAAGCTCTCTTTGTCGGGATCAACGAGGATGTCAGTGACTCCATCAGAAATAATGAATGATTTATACTTGGTTGCAGAGTTAATCCGTGTCCGACCGCTATCCTGTACTACTTTGCGGATATCGTACTCGTAAGCGACGCACTCATCACCTAGTATCGGTGACACAAAACCATCGTCAGGCTGGGCTGGACGAACGCGACCCTGGATTTGAACCAATTCACCGGCTCCGATAGCCTCATCGATTGGCATTGAATCCGTGGCTACTATCCCCCACCAATCCTGTATCGCTTTGACCCCGCTGGTCGTCGCGTACAATGCTGCCCAAGCCGCTACGGTTCCAGCCAACAGCTTAGGCAAAAATCCATCAACAGTCAGTACAGCCTCCCCAGACAACGATATAAACGCAAGAAAATGTCCCACAAACATGTTCCATACTTCTGTACCCAGCCAAATGGACATATCGATTGGGCACTTATTCGGTTGTCACCTGTTCTAACCACTGACCGAACAGCGGGCAATATTCCTCGGACACCGGTGTGAACGCCTGCAGTGTAAGTACTCGGAATCCTGAGCCAGGTGATTACTAACTAAGTTCTCCGTGTCGGTTACAACGGTACTGACAGGAAACATATACAATTGTTGCCCCCATGCGAGATAGATAGCGCGTATCGGTCAGCGCCATCGGCACCGTTCGCTCGGCACAGGTATGAAGATTCCAGCAACAGGTGGGCGAACGCAGTGCATATTTATCCCACGCGGGTAATCACACGCTCGATGCCCTCCATCATCGACCAAACGCTGTTTAGCGAGCCCTCTGGTCGTCCCCTTGGACTGGTGTTCCTCTGTGGCGCACTCCTGCTGGCCGGGCAGCAGGGGTACTACGTCATTGTAGAAGGGGCAACACCGTTCTACGCTACACTGTTTATCAGCGTCGGGATGGCCCTCTCCGGCATTGCCGAGTCCCTGCCGAAACCCCGCCGACGGGAAGCTGGTGTCCTGCGACTCACGGCGCTTGCCGTACTGGTGAGTCTCCTCGTGACCATCTTCCTAGCACCCGACCTCATCACTGCGTGAGAGACGGAAGGTCTTCGAGCCCACCGACGTTCTGAGAGCGCTGTTCTCACGAGTACCCTGCTGCATACACCCTCTGTATCGGTCACACCGCTACTGACAGAAATCGAGTAGTTCGTCGAGGCCGTGCTGACTCGATGGAAATTCTGCTATCCCAGCGGAGCGTGAATCAACTATGGGACGCAAGAGACCGAGCTGTATGCCGTGCCGCAGAGCACGTGGTGCTGACTGGTCCGAGTGCGAAAGAAGCCGAGTTATGGGCGTGACAGCCCGGATGCCGCGGCGCGCGGCATCCGGGAAAGCCCGCATAGGTGCAGTTCTGATTCACGCACCGGCGTTCCAGAGTGACAACCCATGTACCTTGGAATTGACCTCCACAAGCGGTACGCACAGGTGGCAGTAATCGACGGCGACGGCGAACTCGTCGAAGAGGTTCGCGTCGAGAACGCGAACCTCGACGACCTCGCTCGAAGCTACGCTGGTTCCCGTGCGGTGATCGAGGCGACCAGCAATTACTACAACGTCTACGATACTCTCGCGGAGTACTTGGACGTGACCGTCGCTCATCCGGGCAAACTGACGCTCATCGCTCAGTCGGACAAGAAGACTGATCGCGTCGATGCCAAAGAACTCGCGCGACTGCTTCGGCTCAACTCCGTTCCGGAGAGTTACGTTCCCACCGACGAGATCAGGGAAGCCCGCGCACTCGTGCGCGGGCGACAGACCCTAATCGAAGACCGGACCAAGTTCGCCAACAAGATCCACGGCTTGCTCGCCGACAATGGCATCACCCGGGAGGTGAAGCCACTGAGCGTGAAGGGACGAGAGTTCCTCTACTACTTAAGATAACTTCTGAAAGTCAAGGAACTTCTTGCACCACTTTTTGGCATAGCTAACTCGCTGTGTCACTTTTTCGAACACGTCTTTGACGAGATCGTGAAATTCGTCTTCGTCGGTGACGATGATTGGTGCCATCGTCCACTTCAGCTGTTTCCAGACTTGCTCGATTGGATTGAGATGCGGCGAGCCTGATGGGAGAAAGATGAGGTCAATCCCGAGTTGATGGGCTCGCTTGCGCGTGTGTTCACAGATGTGTGAGCCGTGCTTGTCCAAGACGAGCAGAATCCGCTGCCCCGGATTCTGCTCGCGGACCCGTTCTAACACGGTGCAAATCTGTTCTTTCTCCTCGTTCTCAGTCCAGCGAACCAGGCTTTCACCGTTCAGTGCGTAGAATCCGACCGCCGAGTCCTCGGTTTTGACCAACGGCCGTTCAACGTGTGGGTCATCGACATACCACACTCGCCGCGAATTATCGTACGGCTGCGGTTGTGACGCATCGAAAAATCCGACGACTGTCCCGCCATCTGTACAGATATCGTCATCAACTACCCAACCATCTTCCTCATCATCTTCCTGTTTGTTGTGAGGTTCATCGTCATCGGTCTCGACGAGCGCGTCAGCGACGCGCTCGTCGAGGATCTCCTCCGGATTGTCTGGCCGGTTCGGTCGCTTCGGCCGCGGTTTCGCGTACGATAGACCGAGATTCCGCAGGAACTGACCGAGGTAATTCGGACTGTACTCGACGCCGAACTCCTCGTTAAGAAGATGCTGAATCTCCTGTGATTTCCAAGGTTGCCCCTCACGAAGTAATTCGAGCAGCTCCTCCTGTTCATCCTCGTCGAGTTTCGGGGCCGACCGCCCCCGAAACTCGGCATCAACTCCTCCAGTCCACCCTCGTTCCAGGCTTCTGCCCAGCGATCACCTGTGGCCGCCGACCGGCCTTCGCGGTCGGCGGCCTCCGGGATCGAGTCACCCTGATAGAGGTTCTTCACAAAGCCGAGACGCCGAAGCCGATGCTCGTCTTTCGCATCTCGCAGCAACTCATCAATTTCTTCCTCGGAGAGGTGATGCGTGATCTCTTTCCGACGCGAACGTTCCATTACGCAAGCGTCAACCTTAGGTCACAAAAGTTTTCTTACTCATTACAGGAACTCTCGCTCCCGTCACCGTGGGACGCGTTGTTGGAGTCGTACCTCGACGTGATCAAGACGCTGACCGAGAAAATATCACAGCTCGAAGCGGCGATTGAGGAGCGCGCTGGGTCTCTGACCGAGACCCAGCTGCTGATGACCATCCCTGGTGTCAGCTACTACTCCGCGTTGCTGATTTACGCGGAACTGGGTGAGGTCGGTCGGTTCGACAGCCACAAGGAGGTTGTGAGTTACATGGGGCTGAACCCGACGATCCGCGAGTCGGGCGACTCGCGGATCGAGGGTGGTATCTCGAAGCGTGGATCTGGACGGGTCCGGTGGATCCTGGTTCAGAGTGCGTACACAGCGGTGTACACCTGTGACGACGAGTATCTGAGCCGGTTCTTCCACCGGTTGAATAACCGTATGAATTCGAAGAAGGCGATCGTCGCGACAGCACGAAAACTGCTCGTGTCGATGTACTACATGCTCAACCGAGAGGAGGTGTACGATCCGCCCGGCGTGAGTAGCTGAGGACCTGAGGGCCGCCGAGCGGGCGGCCCTCAGCGGCCGGTCGGTGCCAGCGGGAGCGACAGCTCTCTCTAATCACGTTTCCCGCCTGGCGGGTGAACAGCCAGCCATCACCTCGCTGTCTGCCAGTTTTACGATCCCGTCACAGAAGTTGTCGACGTGGTGCAAATCATTATTGTGTCAGCCGTTGTTTGTTCGGCCAGCAGAATTTCCATAGGTGCAAACAGTGCGACGATCGCGAATAGAACGGCGACGACGACGATTTCGCTCAAATAGATGAATATCATCTCAACGACATCCCACTCGAAACATAGGATCCCGATAGTGAGCAGTAGATGCATACCAATCGGCGAAAGGTAACCCGGAGGGATCCCGAGCCGTTCAGCGATCCCTGTTTCAGCCCTCCGCAACATCGCTGGTCTGTCGTTCAGATAGCGGCGCCGTACTGTTCGTTTCGCTCGACGACGGCGTACCCTTGAGCTTCGAGCGCTTCGTCCCGGTACCGGTTCGCGACGATTCGCTGGGGAACCCGCCGCAGGCCGAATCGCCGATCCGCCGTGTACTCGTACTCAACGACGGTCCCGTCGTCCCGGGTGTCGACGGTGACGACGTACGTCGACCACGGCTGGCCGTCCACCGTGACTTCCAACTCGATCCGACGGCTGCCATCCGGCGTCCGATCCGTCCGGGTATCGACGGTCACCTCGACCGACCGCAGGCCGAAGAGATACGAGAGCCGGTACGTGACCACTTCATCTCCAGTACGGATCTCGTCAGCGATACCCCACTGAAACACGAGGATCGGTGGTGTCGGCCCAGTGAACGACTCGGCGACGGACTCGGCGTCCTCGTCGGTTCTGAAGACGGACGGTCCCGCGTGATTCGATGATCGGGGCACGCGCGACGATGATCAGCAGTCCCCCGACGACGACTGCGGGTGCCAGCGACGTCGCGATGAACGTACCGAGGAACCCAGCCACGGCGAGCACGACGATCAGCGCACTCAGCGGTCGTTCACGTCTGAGATATCGCTGCGCGGCGGCGCGTGCCTCCCGTGGCCGGTCGACAGTTCGTGTGGAGGGCATCGCGAGAACGTTATGCCGATAGTCAATTAGTAGTGCTGATGGAACGGAGCCGACGTAATGGTATACCAGACACGGGAGCGATGACTCTCCCTCGCAGGGAGGCCGTACCGACCAATACGGGAATCGTTCAGAATCCGCGCTCCGCAAACGCCGTCCGTGCCCGTTCGTATGCCGTCTCACCGCTACTCGTGTAGAGCGACGGGAGATTCACGCGACGCCGATAGGTCGTTTCTCCCTCGGTGTACGTGATAATAAGCCGGGGGCGTGTCAGTCCTTTCTGGCCATCCGTTGCAGAGACCTCCTCGATCGTGTCGAGTCGAATCCGATCCGGCGATCGGAATCCACGCACGCGATCCACCAGCCAGAGCACGATCATCAGACCAGCCACGATACCTGAAGTAAGAAATCGCCACCGCGGACCGCGCTGACGGTCCACCAGAGTCCGATTGGAAGTGCAAGTATGTATCCGACAAAGATTCCGTTGTGCCACCACGTCCCACTCTGCCAATATTCTTGATAGAGCGACTGAATGTAGCCGGAAAGCGACTCGTCGAAGTGCACACAATCCTCGGAGAAGCATGCTGTGCCGCGTTTTGTCGGAAACGACTCGATGGAGGACATACGAGGCTCTCTTGATTACTCCGAACGGTCCGCGTAAAGTTGCATCACTCCGCATTCCGGGCAGAGGAGTGCGGAGAGCGGAAGTCGATGCCCGACACCGAGTCGGTCGAGCATACCACCGTCTCTTTCAGTTCCAATATAGAGGCCTCTGGCCCCGTCAGCAGTTACGTTCGTCCGCTCCATTTGGACGTTGCAATTCGGACAATAGCCTGCTCCCATTAGCGTCATACTGGGATATGCTATCGATCCGTAAAAAGATTCGAGCGCTGTTCCGGAGGTCGAAACGCTGTTCTCGGCCCTTTTTTCGACGAATTCAGGCGTTATCTCCCGCATGGCGATCCAGCCACGAGCTGATACAGTTCCCCCGACGGTGCCGAACAAAACGGAAGTTCTCACTCCGTTTCAGGGTGGAAGATGTCCTCGATATCGCAGTCGAAAAACTCCGCGAGCGCAAACGCCAGTTCCAAACTCGGGTCGTACCGCCCTCGCTCGATGGCGTTAATCGTCTGTCGGGTCACGTTCACGGCATCGGCGAGTTCTTTCTGTGTCACGTCCACTCTCGCTCGCCGGACTTTGAGATCGTTTTCCACGAGTCTCACACCGACTGTCGTCTACACCACTCGTACAGTCCGAAGCGAGTGGCAACCATACCCAAGATCAAGATTACGAGACCCTCTTTGGCCGTCACTGGTACGCTTTCTGCCTCGACGATGAGGAACAAAATCATTCCGAAGGCGAGGGAGACTCTGAATGCAATCTCACCCGAACGGTACGCAAGGTGTTCGATCCGCTCGTCAATTCTGACCTCGTCCGCTCGCTCTCGTTGTCGTCGGTACCAGGCCACGCCCCCGCCGAAGGTGGCCACGCCGGCGACAACTGCGCCAGTTTCAATCACGAGGCTGTCCGTGGCGCCTAACCCGATGCTCGCCAGCAGTACGCCGAGCAGTGCGGTGAGTATCGGAATGATTCGCTGGAGCCCCATCACGAGTGGATGTAAAATGTTCTTTCCATTTAGTCGTTGTCCCATTACGTACGGGCTTCGTCGATCTCTGCTCATAGATCGGCACCACGCTGGTTGCCGCGTTCCGCTTCACTACCTGCGGTGGGCTCTACGTACCGCGTTTTGACGCTGTGACAAGACAGATGACGAAAAGCGGCCGCAGTCGCAGTGTCGATCCGTGAGGTCCCCGGCCCGAGATTCGTCTCTCGTGTGGAAACGAGCATCCATACTTATCAATCGCCCACCCGGATTTCGAATATGCCCATCCCGATCGATAATTCCCTCCCTCCTGGTGAATCGAAAGCACGGATTGCTGCCGCATTCGTCACGACTGGCCTGTCACAGTGGTTCGGCGCTCGATACGCTCGCGGCTCAGCCATCGGTGCCCGAACGGGTCGCTGACCGATGGGGGCTGACGACTGGACCGCCGTCGGCAACTGGTCGGAGACGTTATCACGGGAGCAGCAATCCCTGGTTCACGGGGCGCTCTGGTTCGCCGTCGTTTCGCTGACTGCGTTTCTGCTCACCGAGAGAGCTAGTATCGAAGCACTCTCTGTTGGAGCGATAAGTGGTGTCCTGTACGCAGGGGTGGTGTACGTATGGAACCCGTACTGAATGGAGTCGGCCGACGTGTCGAGCCGCCTACCTTCGTACTATGACCGATCGGGCCCCCGAGGTAGCACTCCCCGTCGCCGGACTGTTCGGAGTGGTGAGTGGTGCCGTCGTCTATCAGTTCCTCCTTCCGGATTGGTTCCCCGCGCTCGCCACGGCAGCGACCTACGCCGGGGCGGCGTATTTCTACCTCGCGTTCGACATCCCCCTTCTCGGGACGCACGTCGAGTTCACCGACCGTGAGCATAAATTCGGCTATGCAGTCGGTCTATTCGGAGTCAGCGTCGGGCCGTTGGCGGTCAGCGAATACGCCGGGCTGTCGAACTCGGGGGTGCTCGGCGTCGTCGTGTGGCAACTCGGGCTGCTCGCGTTCTTGCTCCTGTCGGCGACCGCTGCTCACAGGGCGTCCTGAATCGACGGGGTCACACCGTTCGGATGACTGTTCGATCCGGCTCGGATCCACGGGAGACGGCCGCCCAGATGCGTCTCAGCTCGCCGTGTAGAGGAGTTGTACGAGGACGGCGGTCATCCCGATGGCGATCAGGAACGCCCAGCCGGTCACGCGGACGCGCCGTCCGTACTCGGGTAACTCGTCGCTCTCCGTCCCGAGTATCGTGACGAGCCGACTCGGACGTCTGAACGGACTCGGCGGCCGCGGTTCGGGGAGCCGCCGCCGGAGCCGCCGGTACCGACTGAACGACTGGACGCCGTACAGACACAACGAGAGGATCATGCCGATCCAGAAGGCGGCCGCCGCGAGCAGCGGGAGGCCGACCGGTCCGAGGAGGTCGGCCTCGACCGATCGTGCCGACCCCTCGCTCAGGCTCAGGATGCCGAACGCCAACCCGACCATCGAGAGCCAGAACGCCACGAAGCAGACGAGGAGTGCCCGTTTCGACAGCCGACGGAGCCTTTCGTCGTTGCGTTCGACCCACGTTCGGGACGGCGGCGACCGCACCTCGCGCTCCGGACGGAGTTCGTGCTGCCCCGGATGCTTCGATCCCAGTCCGGCGAGTACGACGATACACAGCAGGACGCCCCCGATGGCAACCGCTCGCGCCGGCCACGGGGTCCGCTCCCTGATCAGGAACGCGTTGCTCGGCTCCGATGGCGGCACGTATGCCCGAACCGTCGTCCCCGGCTCGTACGACCGAACGACCGACTGCGCGTTCGACCGGTCCGAGTAGGTTCGGATCGTCGGCCCGGGGAACACCTGCTCGCTCGTGTACGTCTCGCCTTGATACTCGTACGTGTACTCGATCTCCGGTTCGTAATCGATTCCTCTGCCGGCGTCGAGTCGCTCCACGCGTGCGTTATCGACCGTCCCTTGGACGGCGACGGCGTCGCCGACTGCCTGTCCCTGCTGGACGTAGCTGTACCCGCCGGCCCCGACGAGGGCGACCGCCAGAACCAGCAGGTAGACGCCCTTTCGTGAGAGGTGGAGGGTGGTGAGTCCCACGGGGAGTTCCATCTCGGTCGCGAGTATGGCAATCCAACAGTATGAGAGTGATGTCTGCCGCACGCATATCCGATCCTCAATCTAACATCCGAGCGGCAGCCTCGCCCGCGAGTGCCGTCAGGGTAAACGCCGCCGCAGCATCGAGGAAACTCCCGTCCGATCCGGACACGACGATCAACAACCCGACGTAGGTGACGAAGGTAGCGGTACACGCGGCGCCCGTGCGGACGGCCGCGGAGGCGAACCGTGTCCCCAACAGGCCGTGTGACGTGAGCGTCGTCGGCGTCGAGACGCCGAGGACGATCAGTCCGAAGAACGCGGCGACGCCCGCACTGACGCGGAGTTGGATCGCGTACGCGCCGACGACCGAGAGGACGATGGCGACGGTGATACCTACATTCTCCGGCGTGAGGAGTCGGGTTCGAACGTCGCGGATGGAGGGCACGTTCCGGGCTTCGTATGACGCAGTATAAACCCTGTGCGGTGCGGGTCGCCATCGTACGGTTCGGTCCGGATTCGTCGCTGTCACTGGGCATCCCACGCGTCATCGCTCCCGTGCGCTCACGCCGACGGATCGGACGGTCGGGTCGCGAGGTCGCGAGCAGTTCCGCGTGACGAACCGTAACGGAATTTTGCATTGACACCTCGGATTCGGTAGATGTCCAGATTTGGATGGCTCCGGACCGCCAGTCGTGGCCTCGCCGTCGCCGCGCTCGCTGTGCTCATCATCGGGGGCCTCGTTACCGACGGTCGGGTACGGACGACGGCGTTCGCGCTCGTCGCGGTGTGGCTCCTCCTCGGTTTCGTCGTGGTGGGCCTCGATCACGCACACGAAGCGGGGCGTCTCCCACACCACCTCACGTTTGCCGCCGTCTTCGTCGCGGGATGCGTCGGCGGGAGCCTCCTGTGGGAGACGACGACCGGCATACTGCCGGACCCCATCGCCGCCGGCATCGGCGTCGGCGTGTGGGTGGGGGGCTCTTGGGCCGGGAGCAAACCCGCATATCGTGGCCCGCTCGACCGTGTCCTCGACCGCGTCGGTGGACCGGGCGGATGACGACGCCACGGACGCGACCGCGGGAGGCTATCGACTGCGTGATCGTCGTCGATGTGTCCACGGAGCTGTAGGGGCGGAAGCTACGACCGTCGCCGTGAGAGAGATCCGACACGGGTATTCTTGAGGACTGCTCCGATACGTTACGACGGTGCCATCACACGTGCCCGCCGAGACGTCCCGAGCGGACTGGACGAGCCCGGACTACGTTGCGACCGTCGTCGGGGTCCTCGCCGTCGGCGCGCTCGTGTTCGTCGCCGCGCTCACTCGCTCCAGTCCGACGGTCGACGACGTGACGTTCGTGGTCTTGAGTATCACTATTCCAGTGACCCTCGCCTACGAACTCGCCCGGCGCTGGCGATGAGCGTCGGCCGTTCGTCCACGCCGGTATGAAACGCTGCAAGACCTCGCGTCCACAACTCGGTTGATATATGCGTGTCCACCCACCGACAGAGTGGCAAAGACATCGTGGGCAGCGTTGCGGCCGTCGCCAATCTCGTTCCGCTGGTCGGCGTCCTGGCCCTCGGCTGGAACGTCTACTCGCTGCTGGTGCTCTACTGGATCGAGGGACTGGTGACGGTGTTGCTGGCTGCAGCGAAGGCGCTGTTCGCCGAACGCGGCTCGCCGGGGCTCCCCGATATCGAGCCGCTCCACGAGCTTCGTGAGAAGCGTGGCGGCTGGCGTCCCCTTTCCCGGCTGCCCGCGGTCTATCCGCGGAACGTTCCGTTCGCGGCGTCGATACTCGGGTTCTGGACCGTCGCCGTCCTCCCGGCGAGCGTCCTCTACTGGCTGGCGGCGACGCCGGTGATACGCCCGTCGCGGTCCCTGCTCGTCGGTGGTGTCGGACTGGTGATCACACAGCTCCACGAGTTCCTGTCCGACTACCTCGCCGGACAGGAGTACGCCGACGTCTCCGCCCAAGAGATCCTGCGTGAACCCCTACAGCTCGGCCTCGTGACTCTCACGTTGGGTCTGCTCGCGAGCGCCGGCGACCGATCCGGTGGACTAGTCCTCCTCACTGGCATCGTCGTCGTCAAGACGACGACCTCGGTCTATCGGATCGTCACTGATCACACGGACCTCCCAGTGCCGTCCGTCCTCGACGGGGCGTTCGACGGAAGCCACGCCGAGCCACGTCCGGATATCGACACCCCGGACGGACCCGTTCGTGGACGGGTATCCGTCGACGCGGCACCCGTCCTGCTCGGCAGCCTCCCGATGATCGCGTTCGGGTTCGCTCACCGGTCCACGTTCGCTATCCTGATCGGGCTGGCGTTCGCCGCACTCACCGGTGGCTGGGTCTGGCTCGTCTTAGGGCTAGTGTTCGTCCTCGTCGTCGCCAGTGTGCGTATCGGGAGCTACTACCTGCGGTACGGGACGATCGAGTATCGCCGGTACGAGGAGCAACTCGTGGCCTACGATACGGCACTCGGAGCCGTCCAGTGGACTGCCCCGGTGGACTCGGCGACGTTCTCGATCCGCAACGCAATCCCGGACCGACTGCTCGACACCGGCACGCTGGAGGTATCCGGGACCGATCCCGACGACCGTGACACTCAACTTGGCCCGGTTGCCGACCTCGGCGCAACGATCGAGAGGCTCGAACTCCCCGTAGCGGACCCCGCTCGCCCCGAGCGTGATTCGGCCGTCATCGCATCTGCCCTGTTGCTCGCACTCTTCTTTCTCGCTGTTCCCGCTGGTCTCGCCCTCAGCCCGAACGTCGACACCGCACAGCTGATCGGACTCGCCATCGGCGTTGGACCGATTTTTTTGCTGCCGGTCGTGCTCATGATCTGGGCGGCGCTCAGGCGAGTCTAGGCGCTGCCTATCGTATTTGCGATCACCCGGACCCATTCCTCGACGGGAACGGAAACATCGATCCGATTGGAATTCGCACTGTCAACTCAGACGGAACCGATCAGGTAGCGAGATTCGAACTGTCGACCCCGAGACGCGAATACGATACCCTATTCCCCGATAATGACGCCCACCGAGACTGACACTGGCGGTCAGGTCGTTACGTGGACGGCGTTCCCGGACCGCTCCACCGACCGATTTCGGCTCGTGGTATTGCATCTCGCTGCCGGTGTTCCCCTGATCATGGGGCTCGCTGTGTTGGTGCTACTCGCAGTTACTCTCGCGAACGGACTCGCCGTAGAAAACGTCGGACCTGCCATCCTCGTGGTCGTTCTCGCACTTATCGGTGGTCCTGCCTCGTTGGTGTATCTTCTGCTCGCAGTCGAGTACGGCTCCAAGCGCGAAGTGCAGAAGCTGATGCCGTCGATTGGGTGGTTTCGCCTTCGCTACATACCGGTTAGCCTGCTCGGTGGTGGTATCCTGTTCTTGTCGTTGGGAATCCAGCCCGGACTCCTGCTCGTGTATCTGATCGGACTCATCGTCTGCAAGACGGCTGTCGACCTTCGGTATACGATCGGTCGGATAGATCCGGACACGGCAAGCCTCCAGCAGGTACGCGGTGCAGCAGCCGCGGAATACGCTGATGACGCGGGGCTGGACACAAGCGACAGGCGGGTGCGGACGTTCGATCTCTCGCCGCTCAAGTGTGTCTACCAGCGACAAATAGACGATTACACCGTCTTCATCCCCCGATATCGGCCCCGAGGACGGTGGGGTCGACCGCTCGTACTCGTCGTCCCGAACGACACCGCCACCGAGGTCAGGAGAGCTCTCGATACCGTGACCCGGACAAGCGACTGGACGTCCGGCACTGGATTGGACCGGGCAGTTCGAATCGTCCTCGGGGGTCTCGGGGTACTCTTTCTCGGAGCGACGGGAGGATTCGCCGTTGTCGGGGGTGACGCTCTGCCCATCGTTGCCTATGTGGTCGCAACTCTCGGGCTGTTGGGGGCGGCAATGGTGTTACTCGCGTTGCGCGGATGAGCGGCCGGAACAGCGTGTTCAGTATATCCTATATTCGGAGAATTAGTGAGCGTGGGTCAGCAGTTTCAACGTAGAACACATACAGCCTCCATGCTGATTACAATCTCTGGGTTCAGAAGCCGTCATCTGACAATCTTCGAGGAAGTTGCTCTGAACGGGCTAAACGTAGGACACGAATCTTGCACGCCGCCTCGTCTGTCACTCGATTTCGGAAAGCGAGTCGTACTCGCTCCAGCACTCACAAATTAAATCGTTGACAGACGTGATTTCGTCGGGTAGGTCGCTGAGTGACATCCCGCCACCTACCCGTTCACACTCATCGGCGTGCACAGAGAAATCCCCACGTGCCTTGACATCCTCCTCCGCGTAAACGCAGAGGAATCGAGCGGTGGGAGTTTCAGGTTCGCAGTCCAATCACCGGACTACCAGCCCTTTCCGGCACGGGTAGTCCCACAACGTTGGACTAGTGGATTGCTTCCCACCGTGTCGGCTTCATCGCCCCCCTAAAGGCGGGTGTGTTCGCGTTTTAATCTCTATAAAATCGGTAGGACGACTCCCTTGGTGTCACCAGGCAGTGATCTGGGCACCCGTAAAAAATGGGTAATGGTGGGTAAGACTGATATAGGCGTGGGCAATAGTGGGTTACAGGATGAAAGTCGACGCCGACAAACTCCAGACGAACGAGACTGACAACCGGGGGCGGGTGTATCTCGGGACTGAGTACGCGAACAAGCGCGTCACAGTGGCTGTCGTCGAGGTCGAGTCCAAGACTCCCGACGAGGAGGAACTAGCCGCTGCGTATCGTGAGGCATCGGAGAGCGCTAGTGAACTTGCCGACGAGTGGGACGGGGCGTCGGACGAGGCGTGGTCGGGACTTGATGAATGAGCGACGACACCGAGATTCGGCGCGGTGATGTCGTTATAGTTCGACTCGATCCTGCCGAGGGCCACGAAATGCGGAAAACACGGCCTGCGGTGGTGGTCCAGAACGATGTCGGGAACAAGAACTCTAATACCACAATCGTCGCACCTGCGACGGGAACGTACCGAGGCTATCCCTTCGAGGTACTCGTGGAAGCGTCTGGCTCACCGTTCGAGAAAGACTCCTCCGTGCGGCTTGATCAGATTCGAGTCGTGTCTGTCGAGAAGCGAATCCATTCGGTGGCTGGCAGTCTCGCCGACTCGACAATGGGCGAGGTCGACGACGCGCTCAAATTGAGTCTCGGACTCGACTGATCCGGAAACGTTTTGCGAAGAGACCAGTGTCACTGTTTATCCTCAACGCTCGGGTGTGACTCGCAGGCGCGTGTTTGCGCCAGGATTCCGTGTCCTCTGTGCCAAGCTGCTCGTTGAACAGTGCAGTCGCCCGTTCGTAGCCGCTGTTTCCGTCGAGTCGCTCGGTGTCGTCGGTCACCGCCCAGTACGTCGCCTTGTGTTCGACCAGACCACGGTCCTTCAACCGTGAGAGCGCAGTGCTGACCGCCCCCTCGTCGACGCCGATTTGGGAAGCTATTTCGCGGGCCTTGAATGCACGGTCGCCGTTAGCGGCGAGAAATCCAAGGACCTGATCTGGGACCGAAAGCTCCGCGAGTTCGTCCTCGGTCGTGTTCTCGAAGGTGTCTCGGTCAATAGACATCGTTGAATGAAGGTACGTTATCCGCTGTAAAGAGTGTTAAGAGTGAAAGCTATGAAAATTTTGAAGAAGAAATCGTTGATCGTACGCGGTTCCAGAACCGTATGCATTGAGACGACCGGTCTCAACTTTTGTTCTGTGGGGAAGTTAGACTACAGTGGGTTTAGCGAGGCTGTGATGCGTGAATTTGACCGATGCGATCGTAGAAACTACCTCAGATCACTCTCCAAGCGGCCATTCTTGTCACACTTCCGATCGTATGGGTGGATACTCGAGACTTCCAATAGTGTAGCCACTCAGACGGCGCGCTAACCCAGACAGAGTGCCTATCTACCCGATTCCAGTCTCCTTCTTCAGCAGCGTCAGCGTATTGTCGGCCGTCACGATCGGCGAATGTTCATATTCACCGGTCAACTCAAGCTGCACCAACAAATCGACTGCTCGCCAAATCGAGTACAGCAGACACGCAAACGCGAAATAAAAGAATCGAAGGCCGAAATTCTTCGACGTAGTGGCGGCCATGAATCGCTTTATCGATCTGTAGCCACTCTCGATTTCCCACCTGTAGCCGTACTCGGTGAGGTGGCCACTGGCCCCATTCGTCATGAACACCGAATATTGCCGGTGATCGTCGTGCTCAGAGTCTTTTTTCCGGCGGTAGATCAGCGTCGTCTCGTGCCACTCGTTCTTCCCAAGATGGAGTTTGCGGTCGGTCTCGTACCGGTCTTGATCGCGCTGGAGCAATCGTTTTGCCTGGGCTTTCTCGCTAGTCTGCATCCGCTTCGGCACGACGTAGGAGAGCCCACGTCGGCTGACCATCTCCAGAACGTGTTGACTATCGAACTCCCGGTCCATCAGGACGTTATCGACGTGAACGAGCTCTTCAGCCGAATCGAGCAAGTCCTCAACGATCTCCTTGCGTGACTCCCCTTTTCGTACCGGGCGGGCATCAAGGACGAGCGGAACTGCATTGCCGACCAACTGCACCGTCGCCCACTGGTAGGCGTACTCGTCGGTCTTCTCTTTCGTCCCGATGATCTCGTCCTCATGGCCCGTTCTATCTCCCGTGAAGGGATCTGCTTCGGTGATGTCGATCGCGATGATCCCGGCTCGGAAGAACTCCTCCGTCTCCGCGACTTCTTCCAGCAGTTGAGTCACCGCCTGTCGGTACATCTGGCGAATCTGTGCGATCGACAGGTCACGAAGATGCTCTCGGTGGGCATGTCCTAGCGGTGTCCGGTCACGCGTCGACTCGTAGACGAAGCTGCGAGCCCCTCGTTGGCAGCCAGCCCCTCGCGAAGTCCGAGATACGTTTGTAAGTCCCAGTACGCGTTCTCGTGGATCTCACAGCCCTCGCCACGGTCCAGCGAGAATGCTGGAAAGACAACGCGACTGACGTGATCGCTGATCTTCGCTGCTTCTTCCAAAACAGTCTGGTCGTTCCGATCGGTCTCAACAGACTCGTCGTCATGGTACTGGAGCTTCTGTTCCGGGTCACGGGGAACCGCGACACCTGCGTTCTGGGCTTTGATGAGGATCGTTCGAGCCGCCGTCTCGACTGTCTCACAGAGGTCGGCACTGAAGCGCTTGTTCCAACTCCGCCAGAGTGTGGACTGATCGGGGATGGTATCGAACCCGAGCGAGCGACGGGTTTCTGAGTGCTGCCGGAGATGGTCGACGACCGCTGTTTCGTGGTCCCAGCCGTACACTTCTTTCAGCAGGAATGCCCTGAAGAGCTGTGGCATCTCATATCGAGTTGGACCGGAATATTGGTCGTGAGGATTGAACTCCACGTAGGAAAGTGGATACTGACAGACGAACGCCTCGACCGAGTCGTGAGCGCTGTGTTCGAACCAGATTCCCGAGACGGTCCGGAAATCCTCACTGAGCGCCGTCAGTGAGCTCTGGTCGTACAGTGGAGTCGACTCGTACGCTGGCCAGTCAACGTGCTGACGGCGGGCGATTCGTCGGAAGACACTGCGTTGAGACTCGTAAGTCGCAACCACTGCCGAAAGGTAGCCCAGACACATTCAAGAGTTCGTCTACAAAAACTCGCGACTCTGCGCTCACCATTCGGGAAGGTCCCAGTACCGTCGTTGAGATGGCCGACCCTTGCGGCGCCCGTGCCAACGCCCGGTTCGATGAGATCGAGGGGACGTTTCATCGTACTGGATTCGACGGTTCCGAGCGCGATTCTGGATCGGTCGAGAGCGTCGAGGGGCCGGAGACGAACACCAGCGCGACCGAGATTAGTCCGAGCCCGACAATCAAGACAGCCAGTGACTGATTGCCGGTTTCAAGCAATCCCGACCACCCGAGTGCGCCGTTAAATGCACCATGAGCGAGGACTACGACCGGGACGCTACCGCCAGCACTGTTGAATAGCCACGCGAATATGATTGCGAGCGTTAGGCCCATCACGGCAAACGGAACGAACGAGAACTCCGACTGGGACGTTCCCGGAAGTACGAACAGCGGGAGATGCCACACCACCCACATGACCGCGACGATACCGCTTGCGACAAGCGCGTTATGCCGTTTCTGAAGACGCGCCTGGGCGAACCCGCGCCACCCGGGTTCTTCGAGTCCACCGAGCACGAGGCCGATCAAGATGGCACCAGGAAGGGTGGTGAGTGGGTGGAGTCCAGTGAGTCGAAACTGACCGTCGGAGAGTACCGAGTCAATGGCGACGAGGGTGACGAGACCGACGAGTGGGCCCCCAATCGAGACAACATACCAGACAGGTGAGACACGCCAGCGGAACAAACGGTCTCGGAACCCGTCAAACGAACCGACGAGCAGGGCGACGATCACTCCTGCAACCAGCGGCCCCAATCTGCCGATCAGGAACAGAAGGGTACCGACGGGTCCCATCGGGTCGGGTTGGAGGTACTGCAACCCCCACGCCACCCAAGAAAACGTGTACGCGGTGGCAGCGTACGCGGGGATCGGGTACCGGCGCGCGAACGTCGAAATCCGGGACATGAGTTGTTCACCCAGCGACCGGTGGTCGGAAGTCGCTCGTTCGATGGTCGTGTGCCCACCGGTAGTATCCCCAGACCCCGATTGCGACAGGGCCAGCCACGGCGAGGAGCAAAAGGAACTGGATATCTGCCGATCCCTCGGAAGCATACCGAACGTTAGCCACGATCGGCGCGAAGTTGTACGCACCGTGCAGCAGTCCGACAAATATCACGTTCCGGGTCGTCTCGTAGAGGACTCCAAAGACGAGCCCTGCCACGAGCAACAGAAGGAGATTCACGGGGAGCTGGGAGACATCGAGTCCGGCGACTAAGAGTCGCTGCGGGACGTGCCAGAGGGCAAACAACACTGCGGCGACGACGATCGCGAGGGCTTTCCTGAAGCGGCTCTGTCCACCGCCGAGGAGCGCAATCAGTTTGGTTTGCAGGTAGGCTCGGGCGACCAGTTCCTCGGCGATTCCAACGAAGACCCAGTTGATGAGGGCATATACGATGATCAAGATGGGTGTTAGATCTGAGTAGCTCCACGAGAGCTGGCCCCCGGTTACGACTGCGACCAAGAGGAGAAGCACGTTCAGCACGATGATGATGCCGGCGAACCAGACCGTCCCCGACCGAGCGTGCGGCCACGAGAAGCCGACGCCCCGAGCACGGATGCCTTCCAAGCGGAGGACGCCGTACCCGACACCCAGCATGATCGCCCCGGGAAACACGTTGAGGACGACCCGCCACGGATCGGTCGATGACAACCCGAACACTTGCTGGAGTGTCGGTGTGACGTAGGCGGTCCAGCCAGCGAGGAAGATCGCCATGAACGCGATAAACGCCCCCAGAAGCGTGAGCCCGCCTCGGAACGCGAGAGGTTCGACGTTGTGTGAATCCAGACCAGTGTTTTTCATCAGAAACACCCCCACTAACGTGCTTATTGCTCTCTCGGAGTGCCCGATTCACGGCTCGTCGACTGTGCGTTCGAGTAGAGGTACGCGCCCACGTAGCCGCCGACCGCGCTCAATCCGATGATCCAGGCGAACAGCAGCGGGAACACGACCAACAGGATAATGGCGAGTTCCACGCCTCCGGGAACCCCCAGCGCCGATGGCTGCAAAAGGAAGAGCCCGAAGCCCAGAACGAGCACGAGGAGTATCGGGACAACCGCAATCCCGCCGGAGATGGCACCGGTCTTCGCACCGCGCTTCGGAGGTACCTTCTGTAGATAGCCCGCAATCCCCCCACCGAGCAGTGCGGAGAAGCCCGTGAACGAGAGGACGATCGTTACCACTGCGCCGATGGCTGCATTCTTGAGTTCGCTTCGTTCGACCATGCTAGATGATCGAACTGGCAACAAAATAGAGTGCACTCCCTGTTCCAGTGGGCTGAGAACCGCCTTCTGAACTAATATAATTTGGATTTACATATCCATACGTGATGGCCTCGAATCCCGCCTCCAGCCAGTCATCGGGAGCCGCTGAGTCTACGCTCTCTACGACCATTCGGCGAAGCCTCGGTGCTCCTCTCCAGGTACAGACGTACAAGAACCTCCTGTATCTCGCCCTCGCGTTCCCGCTCGGACTCGTGTACTTCGTCAGTCTCGTCTTCGGCGTGGCGCTCGGCGGGTTGCTTATCACGTGGATCGGGCTGCCGATTCTCCTCGTGACGCTCTTTGCTGCGACGGCTGTCGCTGGCTCTGAAGCCGCGCTGGCCAGATATCTCGGTGACGTGAACGCCTCGGTACCGACGTTCCTCGCAGAGTTCGATGTCTCTGACGGACTCGTCTTCCCGGGGAACGGGTTCGTCGACGCTGTCAAACGACTCGTAACGGCCCGAACAACCTGGACGAGTGTCGTCCTCGTCCTCGCGAAGTTCGGGTTCGGACTGCTCTCGTTCGTCGCACTCACCGTCAGTGGTGCGGTTACGGGTGCGTTCCTGGCAGCCCCGTTCATCTACGACGATCCGGACGTGGTCCTCGGGATCAGTGGGATGGTCGTCGACGGCGACTACACCGTTGGGCCGTGGGTCGTCGACACGTTCCCGGAGGCACTCGTGGCTTCCGTCGTCGGTGTTGTGTTCCTGTTTGTCGCGCTCAACCTCCTGAACAGCCTCGCCCGATTCCACGCCCGGTACACCGCCAACCTCCTCCAGGTAGACGACGAGGGGTTGTGAACTATCATGCGTAGTCTACATTCGGTTCGCAAGCGGATTGAGGAGCATCGGGTCCTCGCGTTCTTCGTCGGTGCCTACGCGATCACCTGGGGGATCTGGTTTCCGGTACTGACTGCGATCGATCGAGGGTGGATGGCGTATAACACGACCGCTATCCTCGTGCTCGTCGCCGGGAGTTTCGGACCGCCCATCTCGGCCGCCATCGTGACGTACCTGACTGGCGGGAGCCTGAAGAGCTGGTTCTCACAGGCACTTCGGTGGCGCGTCGCACCGCGCTGGTGGCTCGCCGCACTCGGCCTCCCGCTGGTTCTGTACGCCCTCATGGCAGGGGTCCACCTCCTGCTCGGTGGAGAATTGAACTGGGGCGAGGTCAATCCGCTCGCGTCCATCCCGCTGGCGTATCTGAACATTTTCATCTGGGGCGGGGGCAACGAGGAACTCGGCTGGCGGGGGTTCGCGCTTCCCTACCTGCAAGAGCGATACAGCGCCCTCGTCTCGAGTCTCATCATCGGCGTCGTCTGGGCTGTCTGGCACGCACCTGCTGGTATCATCGAACGCGGCGTCACCGGCTGGGCGGTCGACCTGCCCATCTACGCGGTCATCGTGATCGGCATCTCGATCGTCGCGACCCTGCTGTACAATAGCACCAGGGGCAGCGTCCTGCTCACGATGGTGTTCCACGCCGGCGTGAACGCAGGACAGGGACTCTACCCCGTCGAGGGGATATTCACGCCGACCGGCGAACTCGCCCGCTTCGTGGCGTGGGCGGTCCTCGTCGGCGTGCTCTTGCTGGCGTTCGGCTGGCGGAGCCTCGCTCGTGGTGACGTCGCCGGCGCCGCACAGGCGGGGGCACGTCATGTCCCGGATGGCGACGAAGCGAGACGCCCACACCTGACGGACTAACACCATGACACTATATTCCACCTCCCGATCCGCCGACGGGGAATCGTCGATCGAGTTCGAGCGACGGTTGGGACCACCGGCGCTGTTGCTCGGTGTGACGGGGCTGATCATCGTGGTCGTCCCACTCGCGATCTACCCACACCTCGAGAGCCGGTTCGGCTTCTTCGTCGTCCTGTCGGCGACGTTCGCCGTCATCGCTGGGGTAGGCTGGATCGCTCTCCGGCTCGACGGGGTCACCGCTCGGGCCGTGGGGCTCGGTCGGGAGCACATCCTCCCGGGCGTACTCGCCGTCCTCGGGCTCTACGTGCTGCTCAACGCCGTCGGTGCCGGAACGGTGTTGGTCTCCGGTGAGGCCATCAGCATCGAACTCTCGGACGAATACGCGTCGGCCGGGATGTGGGCTGTCGCCGGGATCGCGTATCTCGCGTTCAACGGGATGGCCGAGGAATTCGCGTTCCGGGGCTACCTCCAGAACAAGGTCATCGCGCTATTCGGTGGCAGTAACAATCGAATCAGAACGGCCGGCGCGATCTTCGCCGGTGTGTTGCTGTTTGCCCTCATCCACATCCCCCAGCGGGTCTTGATCGGCGGCGTCACGTCGCCGGTTGCCATCGCCCAGTCGTTACTGGGGATCGTCCTTCTGGGGCTCGTCCTCGGGGTGCTCTACGAGTACACACGCAACGTCGTGTTCGTCGGCGTCCTGCACGGGACGTTCAACTGGCAGCCGATCGTCGTGGCAGGGGCCCCAGTTTCCGAACTCGCGTTGGTCGTGGGCATTCCGGTTCTCGTCCTCACGGTACGGTACTACCGGCGGTGGGCGAGCGGGAAGAACGCCCCCGAGTTCTCCCCGCAACGGCAACTAGGGGTGAGTCGATGACCACCTGGCAGGACGGAGCGCTGAGGATTGGGGCATGGAGGGAACCGTCGTCCACTCGTTCGGCAGCGCATCGCGTATCGCACGGCAAGATGCTTCGCAGTTTCACCATCACCTCATGAATTCAACCCACACTCACGACACACCGACGTCCGAAGAAGTGCATACTGCTCGCCGGGGGCTCCTCCTCTATTTCGGTGTGGTCCTCCTGGTATCGGTCCCGCTCCTGTATCTGATCATCAGTGCTGGGACCCCCATCGAACAGCAACTCGAGTACATCCTCCCACTCATGTGGACGCCAGCAATCGCCTCGGTCGTCGCACGCGTCGGAAACGGCGAGGGGTTCGATGACCTGTCGTTCCGACTGAGGCGTCGCCAGGTGGTCGTTCGGGTACTCCAGGCGATACTGTTCCCGTTCGTCGTCGGCGCCATCGCGTACGGTGCAGCCTGGGGAGTCGGTCTCGTCGAGTTTGCTGCTCCGGTAGGAACGTCGGACCCGCTGTCGGCATTCGCTGGCGACCTGCTCTTTGCCGCGACGATCGGAGCAGTCGTCGGTGTTATCTCAGCAGCAGGCGAGGAGATCGGATGGCGGGGATACATGACCTCTCGGCTGGTCACCGCCGGGGTACCAGCCCCGATTCTGACGGGGGGCGTTCTATGGGGCTGCTGGCACGTCCCCGCGATTCTGACTGGACAGTACGCTGCGGGACGCTCCCGGATGCTCTCGGCGGTCTTGTTCGTCGTCGTGGCCGTGTCACTGACAGTGCTCTGGTCGGCGTGGACGCTGGAAACCGGGAGTATTTGGCCGGCGATACTGGGTCACTCCGCGTGGAACGCCGTCATTCAGGGGCCGTTCGACACGTTTTCGAGCGGTGCGCTGGCGACGACGTGGGTCGGCGAGTCCGGACTGCTCGTCGTCGCTGCGACGATCATCGTCGTTGTCGTATTCACCTCCGATCGAGTTACCAATCGACTCGAATTCTTGTCGAGTCCCTCTCACTGAGCCCATCGATTCCGTGTAGCAGCACGTGGGGACTATGGTTCCGACTCTCGGGAGTGTACTCACGAGCGTCGAATCCGGGTCACAGTGAGACGCGTCCGTCGTGACCAGTTGCCGAGCGACCGAGGAGACCGGGGTCAGTCGGTCGCGGGACCCGTCGTCTGTGGCCGAAAGTCCGTCGGCCGTGCGTCCCTGGCCCACCGCCGGTAGAGCAGAAGGGCGACGATGGCCAGCGGATAGACCAGCAGCGAGAGATCGGTCATCGGCTCCCCGGTCTCGCCGACCACGAAGACGGGATTGAGGTCGAACGTGCCGTGGAGGAGCCCGACGAACACGATATTTCGGCTGAGTTCGTAGAGCGTTCCGAGGACGACCGTATAAATCGTTATCGCCAGAAGTGACAGGAGTATCTCCGGACCCACAATCCCTCTGACGACAACCATCTGCGGGATGTGCCAGAGCGCGAAGAGCGCGGAGGCACCCAGGATACCGACCGCCATGCGGACGCGGTCGGTTCCGCCACCGAGCATGGCGACGACCTTGTTCTGGAGGTAGCCCCGGAAGGCGAACTCCTCGGCGATGCCGACGAATATCCACAGCGTGACTGCCATCCCGACGACTTGGCTGGCTGGAGCACCCACCGGGAGACCGTTCGTCGGACTCGCGGGCAACCCCAGCGCCACCGCATCGCCGCGGAACACCAGGAGCGCGTACGAAGCCACGTTGATGACGAGCCAGATGGCGACAACCAGGACGACGCCCGAAACCACGCGTTCACGATCGAGTCCGACGTCCGCTACAGAGACTCCTTCCCACCGGAGCACTCCCCATGCAAACACCGCGACACTCGTGATTGCCGTTGCGGTAAAGAGCCTGCTCCAGAACGGTGTCCGTGGCAACCGCGGATCGGCCAGGAGAAACATCACAGGCACGGCAAGCGTGGAAACGAGAAAGAACACGAGAACAGGCCGGAGTGAGGGCGAAAACGACAGTTGTGTAGCTGTCGATGGCTCGTTCCAGGTGCTGCTGGGGGAGTCTGTCAGTGAGTTATCCAGGGAGGTCATATCCAGAGATAGTGTAGCTTCGCTACTAAATCGCGGCTACAGGTCCCGACTTCTGAGAACACGATACGGAGCGGTACCATTCGGCAGGCCGCGTCTACATGAACATCGGGTCCGCACTCTCGGATGGTTCCTTTCGAGATCGGCAAGCAGTGGTATCGAGAAGTCGTTGTATGTCCGCAATTTCAGAGATACGGTGCGATACCACTGTATACGCCGACCAAGATGATCGCGTCGTAGAGTCCGTGAATGAGGATCGGGATCAGCAGATTCTCTGTGTACTCGTAGACAGCCCCGATGATGGCTCCGATGACCACGATGAGCCCGAGATTGAACAGAACACCGGGCGCGAGGAGACTCACGTTTCCGAGGAGGTAGTTGGGTATGTGCACTGCGGCAAACAGGAGTGACGCGAGGGCGATTGCCCCGGTGGGCCCGAAAGCGCGACGCAATCGGCCCTGAATCGCACCACGATAGAAGAGTTCTTCGCCCGGACCGACGAAGACGATCGCGACGACTGCCATCGCAAGGAGCACCCACGGCTCTGCAGCCCCGGCTTGAGCGAGCGCGTCAGGTGGGTTCTCGAGTCCTGTCGCTGAATAGACGAGGGTCTGTAGTCCATATACGACGAACATCATGACGAGCCCTCCAACCAGCCACTGGACGCCGTTCTTCGAGGGCTTACGGAACGGAATCCCGTCGAGCCGGCGAGTCAGATACACTGCCCCGATACCGATCAGTGCGAGTTGATTGAAGACCACGATTACGACGATCGCCGTCGGGTCAGCGAGCGTGAGTCCGACCGCGGACAGAATTGCTGCGCCGATAACACCAGTAAGCAGCGATTGGCCCACGATGGCAACGAACAGGAGTCCGAGCGCGACGAGCACAGCGAGAAGTCGAGGGTCAAACCGTTGGAATCGACCTTCTCTGTGTGGTTCGGTGGTGCTTTCAGTGGACATATATGAACATATGTTATAATATCCGTAAAGTATCAGGATCAATCTCGGCGGCTGGGAACGGAGTACCTACGCGGCCCTCTCGGATGGACACTGACACGACTAGAGAACAGATCGCGGTCCCACTTGTTCAGTAGGACTACTGGTGGCCTCCGGACCGTGCTCATTACGGGGATCCCACACGACGAAGACGACTCCTGCTTGAGGCGGCGGTTCAAACAGCCATCCGTCTGATGGCAGATGATGGGATGGCTACCACTAGACCTGACCACAAGGAAGTCGAAGACCGTATGCATTGAGACGGCCAGTCTCAACTACCAGCGTACGAGTGAGCCGCTCACAGGGCCTAGGACGACCGACCGACGACCAGGGGGGTGCTAACGCTACATCCCTCCGCTGTTGTCGCTGTTGCCTGTGCCTGTCTTACCTATCTCGCCGGTTTTGGACGCCTGCCCACCAGCTACACGGCCGAACTCTGAGAGTGTGTGGTTCGGGTTCTGATTGGGGCCGCCCGAGCCGATCATCGGCTGCGATGCCCGGCGACCCATAGAGTGTGCGAGATACGAGTTCCCACCGACACCACCGACCATTGCGGCTCCACCGGTCTTCGTCGCGAACTTCGCGCCCTTATAGACGGGGCGAGTCCCAGCCTTTCCAGCTCGGCCTACGCTTCTGGCTGTATCCACGCGTCCCTTCTTTTTCTGAATGCTGTCGATCTGGGACTGCGCCGCTTCGACCTCTTGGCCGGCGTCATGCTGCTCGGTCTTCACGGACTTGAACTTCTGTGTGAGGTTGGCAGAGCGGGAAACCCCGTCCGTTCCCATATAGCTCATCTTCACGTCATTCGTGAGGGGGTCGGTCTTGAACTTCGGCGTTTGTCCTTCGACGGGCTCGGCGTCGAGGATCCCCTGCTCTTTCGCCTCGGCCATATCCACGCGCGCGACGCCATTGAGTTCTGGAGGAACTTGGCCTGCGAAGCGGCCGCCTGTTCATCCTGTTGCGCCTCGTCCAGAGAGGATCTGGCCTCGCTAAGCTTCTGTGTCGTCCCGACGTGATCGAATTTCTGGGCTGCCTTCTTACCAGCGGTCTTCTTCGCTTGCCCTACCATACCCTTCGCTCGGGTCGTCATCCGACTTGCTAAGCCTGACCCACCTGCACCCACGTTCGCACTTCCGGCGCCTCCGGCACCTGCACTCGAGGCAGACGCAGACGCGCTACCGCCCGATGCACCTCCAGCAGTTCCACCGGCCGCCGCGCCACTACCGCCGCTACCGCCTGCTGCACTGCCGGCCGCGGACGCACCGCCGCCTGCTGCACCGACAACGGCGCCACCGACGGCCGCCGTGACAGCCATCGTCGTGACCGCAGCGGCTTCACCAGCCCCGATGGGCTGGCCTGCCCACGAAATGAGCTTCCAGATTGTCACGATGAGCAGGACCGGGAAGATCAGCATTAGCGCAAGTTCGGCAAAAAGAAGGCCGGCATTCCCAATAAGGCCAGTCTTTGCGGTCTGGAGAATCGCGCCGGCCTCGATGACCTGGAACGTCAGCACAATAATGGCGATTACAGGTCCAGCCAACAGAGAAAACACACCCATCCGCATGAACGTCGCGCCGACGCTGCCGACGGACTTCAGCGGGCCTCGTCCTGCAAACCAGACAACCGCGAAGAACGGCGTCCCGATGTAGGCCATCCAAACCATAAACCAGCGCAGGAGCAGAAAGAATATCGACAGTATTAGCGCCAGGACTGCGAGAATCGCAGCGACTACCGAGACGATGAACTTCAGCGCCCACACGCCGGCTGTAGTGGAGCCTCCAAGAAGCCCGTTCCCGTATCCGTAGTTCACACCCGGAGCACTTGGGTCAAGATCTAGGATGGCGACCGTTACAGCGTTTGTTGCATCAATCGCGAACCCCCATGCCGGCTGGGAGATGCCAATAAACAGCAAGATCCATTCGTCTTTAGCTAAGACTCACACCTCGGTTGTGTAGCGGTAGCGAGCGTCTCCTGTAAGATCGGTCGTTGTTGGTGGATCTTCTGAGCATCCTCGATCAGCCGCTCCAGCAACGGCGGTGGCGAGTAGCCAAGGTACTCTCCGAGTTCGTGGAGGATGAGCTGGGCGTGCGACCGGAAGGTCGCCGCCCAGCGTTCCGGCGGAAACACGATCTCGTCGTCGGCCTGCTCGGTGACCAGATCCAACAGCTCACGACTCACCAGCAGTGACAGCAACGCCGCATACAGCAGAATTTTCACCACATCCGGGTCGCTTGTGTCGAACTCGTCCAACTCGTACTGCGTCTTCAGTTCACGAAACAGCGTTTCTACCTCCCACCGACACCGATACAACGTTGCTAAATCCGCCGGGAAAAACTCCTCTCTCGGCAGATTCGTGATGTACAGGTGGTAGTCGTCGGCGTCCTCGTCGCGGACGCCGACGACGCGGAATCGCTTCGTATCCAGCGAGCGCGTTCCCTCGTACTGGCCCCGCTTGAACTCCGCTTCGACCTCTACGTCGATGTACTTCCGCGAGAGATCATCGACCACATCGTGGATCTGCTTACCCTCCAAGGGAATGGCGCGCCCGCGCCATTCCCGCAATTCCTCCGTTATCAGCGGATTCGCGTTCTCTTTCAGCCGACTCACGAAGTAGCCGTCGTTCTCATCGATCAACGCGAAGCGGCGGTACTTGAAGTACGCTCGATCGAACAGAACGAGCCGTTCTTGTAGCCACGATCCCGTCTTGAACAGCGTGCTGTCGTGCGTTTTCTCGTCCGTCACGTCGATCCGTTCAATCGTCTCATCGGTGGCGTTGTGGAGCAGGTGGAGCTTCGCTCCAGCCTGCTCCTCGTGACGGGCTTGGAACTCATCAGAAAGGAACTCGTGTAACCGCAATACCGTTCCATCGGCGATCATCACGTCCCTGAATCGGTCGATATCAGCGTCAACGGTGTCGGGAACAGCGACCTCGTCGAGACCACGCCGACGAGGTCGCGGAGGTACTCCGCCAGCGTTGGTGTCAACCGGTGATAGAAGCCACCGGGAGAGATCGTTTCATCAGCTGTTGAGTTGTAGCAGCGTCTGAACCCGGCGAGTGTTCGGCTCTCGCCTGCGGCGAAGCCGAACACGAGCGCCCACACGAGAACGGGAATCTGAAGCTTCCCCTCACGCTCGACCACGCCGAGTTCCTCGGCGTGCTCTTCGAGGAACTCGGAGGGAAACAGTGTAGTGAGCCGACGCATAATTCTCGATGAGGAGGCGTCTTGGTACACACTTGCCGCCTCCTCATTCCTCTCGAAAAGAAGCCTCGATAAGCCGCTGCTGTCACGCGGTTTCTCTCTTAGCTAAAGACGGATGCAGCAAGATCATCACGACACGGACGACGAGGTCCAACAACCCGGATTCACGATCTTCGCTGAACGGCCACGCGATGAGCGCGAGCGCGATCATTATCGGAAGCAAGACGAGCGATATCTCGAATATTCCAGTCCACGCGTTGGCCGCCGTCGCTGATTCATATGGGTTCGGGATCTTCAACAGACCCTTGATGAGTTCGTCCGTCAGTGCGGTCGACACTTCGATCGCAATCGCTTCGGCCAAGTCCGCAAAGAACCCGAAAATCGCCTCCGCTATCGCCTCGGGAATGTCACCCAGCCCGAGTTGGAGCGGGACGAACGTCATCAGCAGGAGAGGTTCGACCGGTATCGCCATCGCCATTAACGGTCACCAGAATCGGATGTCAAGGAGTTCGTCGTGTCGTCGTCAGCGATACTCTCGGGCTGTTCCTGCGTCGTTCTGTCTTCTGCGAACGCACTCGACAGTTCCATGTCCAGCTCCCGATTCGACACCGGAGGCATTTCGGACGTCTCAAAATCGGGCTCCGCATTGGGATCAGCTTCACCGGGGCGCATCGGTCCCTCGATTTCCTCAATGTAGTCCCACGGGTCGAGATTGTCGTCGATCATATAGTGCTCGAAGTCACCGGAATGGATCTCGAGACGGCGGCGCCCGTGCTTTGTCGTCGACAGCAAACATCCGGAGTATCCGGACTCCTGTCCACGTGGAGCCGATTGGAGGTACTTCACCTCAGCCGGAGAAAGATCGAAGTACTCCTTCGTCGCGTCCGACACAGACTGTGCATAGAACAAGAGCTTGATGTCGCAGTTCTCATAGATTTCGCGGCGAGCGTCCGTCCGTGAACTCGTGAGCCGTCTGACTCATCAGGGTGAGGCCCGCGTCGTAGTGGCGTGCGTGCCTGATGAAGAGATTGATGAGATCCCGCGTCGATTCACGCCCCAGTAGGTAGTGGGCCTCATCGAAGGTCACGTCGAAGCGATCTGGCGACCGTTTGGCCTCGAGGTACGCCCACTGGAGCATCGCATGGAGGATCAGCGGCATCTCGCCTGTATCGGCAAACGAACTCATGTCCATCACGACGAGACGCGAGTTCAGTTCGAGGTTTGTTTGGCCGTTCAGGTTCGCGTTGATACCACCTGGCTTGAACGACTCGAACTTTGGTTCCAGCGCCTTCGCGACCTCCTGGTGCTTCTTCGAGGGCGTGATTACTGCCATCGGCACAGAAATGTGCGTCTCCGTGACTGGGTTGCCGTCCTCGTCGAGAATGTCCAACTCCTGGAAGTGCTCGAGCACTGCCTCGTCGACGAGGTCCGATTCGAGCGCCTGGATAAAACCGCCTTCTGTGATGATTTTCACACCCTGGATGAGATCGTCGATGATGGGTGATTCGTTCGCGTAGGTGTCGTACTCGCCAAGGATGATCCCCTTCGAGAGGTATGCGTAGTGCGTCGCTTGGATGAGCATACCCTCTTCCGCAGCAGGGAGCCCGCCACGGTCTTCGTAGTGGGTGTTCAGCATCTCTACCACGGAACGCACCGTGAGCGGGTAGGTGTCCTCGGACGCTCCAATCTCACCCGTGGGTGCTGAGATGTCCATCGGATTGACTTTCTGCGACCCACCAAAGCGGATGACCTCACCACCCAGTTTCTTCGCGAACTGTGGATAGTCATCACCCGCCGGGTCGAACAGGATGCACTGCACCGTGGGGTCAGTCAGCAGTCGGCGGTAGATTTCGAGTTTCCTAGCGTAGGACTTCCCAGAGCCAGTTTTCCCCGAGATGGTCATCCCGAATCCGGAGTGGGCGTAGCGGTCGAGGATTACTGGACGCGATGTATCGTCGAAGCCCATCATGATGCCGTCTTCGTCGTAGATCGGCGGCTCGACGAGGTTGAACAGCGTCCCGAGAGCCTCAAGCTGGATGGGGTGGACGTTCTTGATTGTGTCCGTCGCGAGAGGGACAATAGTCCCATTACCCTCGATCTGTTGGTGGTGTAGTACCGTTGTCTCGACGTCCTGTTCCGCGAGAATGGTGTCAACACGCTCGCGCATCTCGTCGAGTTCCTCGTGCGAGTCCGCGGCAAGTTCCATGTAGATGGCGATGTCAAAGACCTTCGTTGTCCCGCGAATCACGTCTTGAAGAATCCGTAGGAGGTCCTCGCGCTCCAATTCCTCTTGGTGGGTGTCCGTCCGACCCTTTCGGGACTTGAGCGTGAGCGCCGTCGTGGTCTGCGTGTAGCGGCGCTGGAGTTGTTTACGTGTCTTTGCCGGGTCTCGTGGTGTAATGTGCAGCGAGAGGCGGAGGTTTACGTCCGCGATAGTAAGCGGTACGAGCCACCCGAGGTTGACTTTCCGAGGGAAGGCCGTGACGGTCATAATTTGCGTGACCTTCTCTTCACGGACTTGGAACTCAGGGTGGCGCTCCATTGCTCGCGGTGCGACCAGCTTCTTATCAAGCATCTCTCGCTCTTCGAGGGATTCCGTAGGAGAGACAAGCGGAACTTCTTCGGCCTGGAGCTGGTAGGCCGCCCACTCGATGTTCTTCCGGGTAGCTTCCCGATCGAGGAGTTCTAGGTATTCGAGTGCGACCTGGGTTTCCTTGCCGGAGAGATCGTCGATCGGAATACGTTCAGGCTCGTCTTCCTCGGGTTCGTTCTTTCCGAGGAGTTTCTCAAGGGGATTCATTTTGTAACCTCAGATTCATTTTCAGTCGTCCCGGGGTCCGTGGTGTCAGCGCCAGTATCAGCATCGGGGCCCTCTATTTCGACGCCGTTGGTGTCGACCTCGACAACACCGATATCAGTGTCACGACACTCATCGAGGTCAACGCCAGCGTCTTCATCGTCAGTGTCATCGACGGGGATGGAAGGAATGCCTGCGCCCCCACCGTCGGTCGCCACATCAGACGCGTCGGGGTCAGAAGCGACTACTAGGTTCGAGAGGTCCACCTTTTGTCGCGAACGTACCGCGAGGACGACAGCGATGAGCAGCGCGAAGATGCCCACCGCGTACACCTCAAGCGTGAACGTGGTCACGGCGGGATTTGAGTCCCAGTCTTGGGGATACGCTCCAAGGAACAGAGTGAGTGCATAGCCTGCCGCTGCGAGGCCGGCCACTGCGAGTCCCTTCGTTCTTCGCTCCGAAGGGAACAATACGACAAGACTCAGCACGAATCCTGGCAGACTCGCCGCAGCCGTCGCGAACGAAACGGTCCGAGCCAGCCAGTAGATGTCCGTACCGCGTTCGGCGATATTCATCGACCAGATGAACGTGCCGAGCGCCCCCACACTGAGTATGAGGCTTAGGAGGCCCAGAAACACACCCGCGTAGACCGCTCGCGGGACGACTGGGAGTGATCCGTGTCCAATAGGCCCGATATTACGAGCGTACCAGCTCAGGATACGCGATTCTGCGACGCGCTCAACGGAGTCCGGGTGTGCGTACCCACCATCACCAACCGCCGCCAGCGGGTCGGAATCAAATTCGGAATCTGGTTCGGGTTCGATTTCGGGATGTTCGTCGGAAGCGCGATCGAACTCGTAGTCACCATCCTCATTCGCCTCGGCCTGTGCCGCTTCTTCGGGAGTATAGGCTGCGTTGGCGACCTCCTGTGCCCTATCGGCCGGGAGTGAGAAGCTACCTTGCTCGAACGAGATAGGTGGCTTCTCTCCGTGATAGACTTCGTAGAGGACCTCAAGGACAGCCGGGCGAGTGTCCAGAATCTCGGCTTCCACCTGCGTCTGGGGGAGCTTCGACGCCACACGCTGGGCGCGGGCTTTCACTTCCTCGATATACTTAGCTTCGTCATCGACCTCAACGTCGTTCCCGCTGGGCATCAACGACTGGATCTGGGCCTTGAGGCCATCGTCAGCCTCCTCATCTTTAGCGACTGCGACCGCGAAGTAGAAGTCGCGGTCACGAATTTCCGCGACATCGACGACGCCCCGGAGCCACTCAGTGTGGTACTTTCGGCCGTAGTCGAGCAGCGGCGACTCATCCAACGGGTCAACATCTTCCTCGTCGTCGCCCGAGTTGATGAGCATATTTTCGGCTCCCTCAAACTGCTTGAGGTAGGGTTCGGGATCGTATGCCGTCGTCATCGAGAGGATCTGTGTTGGGAACTGAACCCCGCGAAGGAACGTCAAGAACGATAGATAGAGGCTTTCTTTGTGTTCTTCAGAGAGGATTAGCCAGTCTCGAGGCTGTATCTGCATCACCATCGCATAGGTGGTAGGCGTTTCCACGACGCCGCCGTCACGGACATTCTTGAAATCCATGAGGTCCAGCGTCGAA
Source organism: Halobellus marinus (assembly GCF_032113415.1). Lineage (NCBI taxonomy): Archaea > Methanobacteriati > Methanobacteriota > Halobacteria > Halobacteriales > Haloferacaceae > Halobellus > Halobellus marinus. The sequence goes on along the minus strand of NZ_CP134948.1, from coordinate 4,312 downwards.
CCGGCGTCTTCGTATTCAGTCATTTGTTTGTCCTCCATACGTCGCGATCGGCCAATCCGCGTCAAGGCCGTCGTCCGAGTCCATTGGTTCGTCCGTCTCCGTCTCCGCGCCTGTCTCGTCAGCGTCATCACGAGCTCCGTCAGCATCGGCGACAACTGGCTTTGAGCGTCCCGTGATCCACGCCTCAAAGGGTTCGTGATACGCGAGATCGTCCTTGTTAGGCTCCGGAGGCTTCCAGACGTAATCCGTTCGCCCACGCAGGTGCCGTGCCATCGCTGCTGCATATTGCAGAGGGCGCTGTCCCGGCGGAGTGCGGCTATAGATGAACAGTCCCACGAGGAATCCGACGAACACCAACGGGAGCGTCACCAGCAGCGGGAGACCAATAGTGTAGAGTATAAGCGGGAGAATAAGGGGCGGCCCCATCGATTCGGCCAATTTGCGGGCCGAGACACCGAACATCTTCGAGGCGAGAAGATTAGATGCCACCGGAACGTCCTGGCTCATTTCGCCACCTCGTCAATCTCGGAGTCACTCTCTGCTTCGGCCTTAGTGTCGGCCTCAGTCTCGGGTTCCACTTCGAGATCGGCGTCCGATTGATCAGGGGCCGAAACCACATGCTGGGTTCGGAGTGCCGGCGGCCACGTTCGTTCAGCAGCGAGAAGCCGCTGTTCGGCTTTCAGCATCATCCCACGCCAGGTCAGTCCGAGACCTTTCCGAACCGAATTTAACCATTCATACTCCTCTTGAGATGGGATATTGATTCGCGTATTGTAGTCCGAGGGACTCGACGACCGACTCATCGGAAATCACCGTCGTATTCGTCAGCATAGCCCTCGTAATCATAGCGCGGGTCGACCATATCCCACTCGTCGTGGTCGCCGTGGTGTCGAAGCACATCTTCGACATCCTCGTGTGCGTCCGCGGGGTGAAATGGTCCACCACCTTCGGCGGCCTGTGCCGCTTGAGCATCCCAACGCTCGTATTCTCTTTCCCGGGTACGTTCGGCCGCAACCGACCGCTGCATATGGTTGGGAGCGGGGGTGCGATTCTCCTGCACCTGAGCGACGGCAGCACTCAGGTCAAAGTGCTCGGCATCCTTATCGTCACGATCACCCTTGCTATCGACGTCACTACTGCCGTTCGCGTTAGCGTCAACATCCGTATCTGTGAAGCCAGACAGTGGGATTTCGGTCGTTGAGCGGGCACGTTGCCGTTCGCGAATCTGCTCGTGCAGTTGCTCGGTGACATTTGTTCGCTCGGTAGAAACGCCAGCGTGGTCACCCGGTCGAGAGTATGCGAGTTCTGGGTGTAACTCAACGAGGGCTTTGAGGAGGTCTATACTTTCTGCGTGTTTGGCTCCCTCAAGGAGGACGCCGCGCCATATCATCCCGTGCCGATCACGGAGATCGCGTAGGCGGTCAGCTTCTTCCCGAGAGTACCAGTCGACTTGAATTTCAGGCATGGGAGGGTGCTCGCATTTCCGGGCTAGAGGACGTGCCCTGTTTGGAGCTCACCGGACAGACGCAGTCACCCTCGCACGTGTCGTCACGTACAGGCGACTCGCGCTCGTCCTGGAGGGGCGAGCCGTCACTCGACGTATCGGTGAGCGACTGGATTTTAGCAGGACTTGCCATCGGCCTTCATAAGCAGCAGGCAGTTAAGGACTTTTCAAATCTACAACAACTGTGGTGAATGTAGCGTGGAGGGTGTGGGTAAAGAGAATATTTAGTCGCAGATAGCCTCAGATTAGCCACTCCAAGCGTCGTCGGCACCGCTGGCGACGACAGAACACCATCTCGCTTAACCCCTCCAACTAGAGGCGCTTGAACTGTTTATCGACTGGCTCATTCCCGTCGGTGGAGTACTGTCGGCAAGTACCGATGTTTCCCATCTTACAGGATCATACATTCGAGGAATCACCGGCCCATTCGTACCACTCGGATGGTATCGGGCCATCTCCACGTTCACGCGTATACTAGCAGAACTCGTCGGGTACAGCCACGGTCCTCTCCTACATCCTGTCGTTGATACTGCGGCGAGCGCACTCCTGCATACCGACACCCACACACAGCAGGCATCGGTTATCCCACTCCAGAGTGGCCCCGACCTCAGCACGCTTATTTCCGATCTAAAGGCCGCTGTTACACTCCCTGGTTGGGTCGGGAGCGCACTCAAGTGGACGGGTCTTATCACGCTTGTCATCGGCATAATTGCGTACTTCATCAGCCCGTCCATCAACAACCGCCGTCGAGGGTTCGCGATGGCAACAACCGGGCTCGTCCTCACCATCATTGTTCGCCTTCCCGATCTTCATCAGCCTGATCCACTATGTCCTCTCAGGCTGATTCACGTCGGGACGGAGAGACTGGATCGGCACACGAGAACAGTTGGGCCGATAGGCTTAGACGACGTATATACGCTATCTACGCCGCGTGTGTAGCGAAACTCACTACCACAACCAGTGGGGATGAAGGCCACCGCGAACGCTTTCCGGGACTGGTCACACGGATTCCGCATCCTCGTGATGGTCCTTTTAGCGACCAGCCTCGTGATCGCACCCGTCACCGTTGTCTACGCCGCAGGTATCGGCCCAATCTATGACATTCCGAGTCCCGAGCCTGGCGTCGATAAGACCTACGACGAAACCTATCGTGTTCTCGCGAACAACGACGCGGATGCCGATCCCGCAGATGTCAGTTACACCGGCTATTTCGAGAACGACTACCCGGCCTACCCAGTCGACCTCGGGCGGGCTACACTGTCACCCTCGCAATCGCTTCGGTACTCCACAACAAGCGATGTCTACATTACAGATCTCTCCGATTACAATGCGATTCCCATTCAGGATGAGTGGAAACCCTACTCCAGCACGCTGTTCTACACAGAAACGCAGTTTATCAACGTGTAGAAGAACACCTACGACGGGCCCAAAAGTAACGACGGTGAGTGGTTCGTGCGTGCCACCAACCAGTACGGCGAGTGGCGACCCGTCTACAACGCCGACGTAAAATGGAATCCAGACACCGAAGAACTCTACGTCTCAAACCCTGATGACGCCCTCGTTCACCAGGGCAAGCACGAGAGCATCATCTCACGGAACCTCCACGCGGCCGAACAATACACGAAGTACGCACAGGACTCAGATCGGATCGCCATCCCGAAAATGAACGGTGGGGAGCTTTACCCCACCTCGAGCGGCGCGAGTATGTCCCGAAAATGGGGACAAAGCGACTTCAATACAGTCCGCGAGTCATGGGTCGGCATCAACGACCTCTTTGGCGGTGCCTGGTATCGTGATAGATACGTTTCCGGGTCGACCCCAACCCGGGGTGCGTACGTTCCCTATGATCACCGAGCCGTTGCCCCAGCAGATTTCAGTCGAAGTGCCACGTGTACGAGATCGCACACGCACGGAAACAGTACACACTCTCATACCTACCCGAAGACCGAGTGGGCCGAATACGATCTCCTCGATTCGACGGCGAACGTCACATCCGTCCGACTCGATCGTCCCGGATTCACGGGCGAGTCCGAATGGAACCGATTCGGTAAGGTAACCTGGATCGCGATTGAATCTATATCGAGTGAGAATCTCGAATATCCTCGAGGGGAATACACCCTGACGGCGACCCTCGAAGTCACCAGCGAAGTCGAAACTCGGTGGGGTGTCACCAGCTCGAAATGCAGTGAATGGTCGCGAACGAGTGTGAGCACGAACACTCACACGACGAAATACAGCGTCCCCGTTACCATCACGGACTGGGATTCCCGAATCTCGAGATCGATGTCGCTCACATCGACGGCGCTGGTCACGACCGCCTCGCCGTGAGGTGGAAGGGCAATCAAGACTTCCCGAGCGACCCCTGGAGAAGAATCAGTGTCAATATCGACAACAAAACCATCCACCTCACCTCTCCGTGGCGGTTCTACGGTATCTCTCGCAACGACGAGGTAGAAGTCCTCACCGGAGGCGGACCAACCTCCCACAACGCGACGCACACCCACAACGACCGCTGGCCTGCCATCTACCGCTACGAGACAGGCGTCGCCAACGTCACCGCCGCTTTCCCACAGAAGGGTGAAGACAACCAGGTATGGGGATACACGAAGACCGTCGATAGCCAAGTTTCGACGACGCTCCCAGGAGCACCACTTCCTGCCAACGTCAACGATCCCGATAACGATCAGCCGACCGACCTCTACACACACCACGTCATCGACGTCAGATCGAGTGATCTCGACACAGGTGAGACTGCCACCGTCGACGCCTCGAATCCGTTCGGTGCTCCACTCGACGGGAAGACAGTCT
>NZ_CP134947.1:0-248206 GCF_032113415.1 Halobellus marinus | reverse complement strand
AGGTCCTGGTAGGTCCCGATCCGGTCCCGGACTCTGGCCGTTCGACCGATCCACGTCTCGACGGCGAGCGGTCGCGCGTCCGCCAAGAGCGTGGCCCGTCGAGTCGCCGAGAACGCCTGAGTCACCTCCGCCGCGTTCGCCGGCTCGAAGGCCGGAGCCACGAGGAACGAATCCCCGAACAGCGCCTCGAGTCGGGCCTGTTCGCGCTCGACACGCTCGTCGATGTCACCGGCAGCAGTGGCCCCGGCCGCGACCGCGTCGGCCGTTCGTTCGGCACAGCGGGTGTACACCGTTTGGACCTGCGTTCGGAGGACGCGCGCGTCCTCGAGAGCTGCACCGGCGGCGCTCGCCGGAACCGCGCCGGGGACGCCGAACGCCGCGGCCCGATACAGCGGCACGCGTGAGCCGTCGAGGAGGATCTGCCTGAGCGCGTCGCCGACGTCGACTGACTGTCTGAGAGTCCTCGCCGCCCCTGCGAGACGCCGCAGCGTCCGCAATACCCGTGGCCGCATCGGCGTGTCTCGTCGCGAACGACGCGCGTGCGGCCGCCGGATCGAACGCCTCGTCGGTCTGTGCCGTCGCGAGGGCGTTCCGGTAGTCGGTGAGTCGCGGCCCCACCGCGTCGACCAGAGCGATCAGATCGGTCGCGGCGGTGGCGTCATCGCGCTGGATGCCTCGCCTGTCCAGTACCGCGGGTGCGTCGCCGAGCCACTCGGTGAGCCACTCCAGTGCGCCCCAGTCGGCAGCCTGCACGGCCGTATCGAGTGTCCTGGTCGCGGCATCGAGTGCGGCGACTGCGTCGGACGCGGCCTGGCTGGTCGCGGTCGCATCGAGGTCATCGACGGCCGTCTCGAGGACGCGAACGCCGCCGTCGCCGCTGACTGGGAACCGGCGCCAGCGAGACGGCCCAGCGCACTCCGCACGCCGGACCGCTCCGCCTCCCCGGTCGACTCCGGCACGCTATCGAGCGCCGTACGGGCAGCGTCGAGTTCGTTCTCGTAGCCGACCCCGTCGAAGGCCGCGAGGAACTCGCCGACCGTTCCCTCGAACGTCGAGCGCTCGGCACTGAACGACTCCGGGTGAAGCAGGAGGTCCTTCAGCCCCGCGACCAGCGCGAAGGCGCTCGCGGAAGCCGTCGGATCGTCAGCCGCCGAGGGGACAGCCGCGTCGACCCGCGTCGACAACGATTCCAGGTGGCTCGCCAATCGGTCGGCACTGCTCTCGGGCAGCGACGGTTCGCCGGCGGCGAACGCACGGAACTCCGGAGCGACGGGTGCGACCGTGGGCGTCGAGAGGCCCGACGGGTTCCGGACCGCGGTCGCGAGCGCGGTTCGGACGCTGGCAGCACCGTCCGTCGCCGAGAGGTGGAGCCGTGCGTCTTCGGCCCGGGGACCGCCGACGGTGACGAGGAGGTCGTCTGCGCCTGTCGCAGTGAACGGCGCCGCGATCACCGCCGCATCGTCCACCAGCGCCGATAGTGTCGTTGGGGCGTCAGTCGACCCGAGCAGCGCGTCGATGGCGTCGATGGCGACGTCCTCGAACACGGGATCGAGACGGCGGCCGTTCGCGGGCGTCGGCGCACGCTCCGCGGACGCGACCCACGCTGCGGCCAGGTCGCGCTCGGCCCGCAGCGCCGCGTCGTCGAGGCGGTCGAACGCATCGAAGAGTCCGGGGCCCGCCCACTCCGGATCGGTCGTGTCGTGGGCGACGTTGCCGGCGAGCCACCGGGTGAGCAGGAGCCCCGTCGCGCTATCTAACACCGCTTCGGGGTCCTGGGCTCGCTCACCGACGAACCCGACCGCACTGAGGCGCCGGGTGGATCCCGATTCCGCGATCATTCGGAGTTCGGTTCCGTCGGGAACACCACTCGTGTCGACAGTCACGGTGAAGCGGCCATCGTCGCCCACTGTTTCAGTCGAGGTGTGGATCGTCGTCGCATCTCCTCTCTCGACGCGGTCGACCGTGACTGACAGATCGGTGCCCGGGGAGACGGTCGGCACCTCGCCGGTCAGTGTCTCGTCGGTGCGTCCCTCGGCGACGAAGTCGGCTCGCGGCGGCAGGATCCGGCCCGCGCCGGTCGCGACGGCGTCTCCGCCCACAGTCGCGGTCAGCAGGTACCCGGCACCGGCTGCCAGCCCGGTGAGGTCGAACGTCGATACCGCGATCCCGTCGTCGTCCGTACGTGTGGAGTCCTCAAGAACAGTCCGCTCGGCGCCGTCGGTGACGACGACCGTGACATCGACGTCCGTGTCCGGCGTGTCCGTCTGGATAGTGATCGGCTGTGCTCGCAGCGCAGAGACTGTGGGGACGCCGTCAGCGGTCGCAGTTGGACCCGCTGGGAGCGACTGCGCGAGCTGTTCCAGCGCGGCGAGGAGGTCGCCTCCGGGGTTGCTCCCGCCAGCGTGTCGGCCAGCAGCGTCACCGATAGCGCCGAAGTCCATCTCGTTGTCGACGTCGATGAGCGTGTCGCTAGCGTCGGCGGATCGGACGACCAACGACGGATCGCCACTCTTCCCGGCGACCGGTGCGAGTCGCGCGGCACGGTTCGCGAGCGCGTCGCCGATCCCACGGAGGGTGGACGTCGCGTCGTCCGCCCGCGTAGTGAGGTCGGCGACCGTCGCCTCGGTGTATCCGGTCCCGCCGCGTTCGGCCGGGGGGAAGCAGATCGTCCGCGGTCGCCGGTCGAGCGTCTTCGAGGACGTCGCGCACGCACCGCCCGACGACGAGGAGTTCCGCGACGCTCGTGTCGGCCCAATCGGGCGCGTCTCGAAGCGCCAGTTCGACGGTGGCGTTCGCCGGAACGGCCGGGTCGGCCGTCCGGCGCGTCCGAAGCAGGTGATACGCGACGTGATCTTCCATCGGGGTTCGCGCGCCCTCTTCGGGGCCCGTGCTTCCGTACACGACGTCGAGCGCCGACAGCCCCAAGTCGGCGACGGAGACGGTCGTCTGGACGTCTCTCGTCACCGTCTCCGGGTCGCGGGCCCAGGCCAAATAGAAGGTCACGGCGTCCGCCTCCGAACCCCCGGTATCGAGGGTGAACCCGTCGGCGGTCACGCCGGAGACGTTCGCACAGACCCCCGCAGCCGCCGTCCCGATCCCCACACGCGTCGAGGCGCCGTGTACCCCGCCCTCTCCATCAGTAGCGACGTGGAGCGCAGCCTGGTCGGTCGTGCCCAGCGCGCGGCCGTGGGCCAGCGTACTCGCTGAGACGCGCGACCCGACCGACGTGCCGCCCGGCACGCTCGTGAACTCGATCGCGCCGGGTCGCGTGTCCAGCGGCGTCTCCTCGCCCGTGATCGTTCCGAGGACGGGGGGACTCCCGCGACTGTCGACCGCTGCGTACAGGACGACGACGTCGCGGTCGGGCACACCGTCGAACCCGAGTTCGATGGACGCCCCGGCGACTCCTGCGGTGGCGGTCGTCGGCGCGTCCGCCGAGGGGAAGTGAATCGCGCGGTCGTCGTGGGCGGCGACGACGCGGTCGCCACCCGGAGTGAGCGTCGTCGTCGCCGCGCGTTGGACGACCGCGTCGGCCCGGACCACGGAGCCGTGTGAGAGCGTGACAGGAGCCGCGTCGGTCCGGCCGGCCGTCGCTCCCGGGTCGGCGCCGTCCGGCACCGATTCGGCGGCATCGGTCGCGAGGGTCCACACCGTGTCCGCGCCCGAGGGCAACTGGAGCGTCGGGGTGTCGGTTGCATCCGCTGTGATCGTCTCGTGACCGACGCTGACGCCGTCAGCTCCCCCAGTCGCGTACGCGATGTACGAGACGTCGACGCGGGGAGCCTCCCCGGAGAGCGCGTCGTCGTCGACCGTCCACGAGAGCGTAAACCCGTCGTCTGTCGTCCCGGTTACTCGGGCCTCGATCCGGCCGACGCTCGTCTCGGTATCGTGGACGGCGACGGTCAGCGCCGCATCGGTCGAGACGACGCTCGTCGCCGTCCCGTCTTCTCCGGCGCCAACCCCGACGGATCGCTGGTCGATGGTTCCCTCGGCCGCCCTGCCGGCGAACCCGTGTGCCCACCCGGTTCGACCGGTTGTCGCAGCGAGATCCTCGCCGTCCGGCCCGACGGCCGGCGTGGCCGTGAATCGGATCAGGTCCGGCTGGAAACCAAGGTCAGAGACGGTCGTTTCGCCGTCGGTCGCCGGCGACGCCACTGTACCGGCCGACACGCCGCGCTGGCGAGTCCACCGGTAGGTCGCCCGGCAGCCGACGGTTGATGGGTCGGGGAGGTGCTCTGCGGCCCACCGTTCGAGCGTCGGCTCCGCCTCGGTCCGGACTGCACGGTCCGTGGGGTCGAGCGAGGGGGTCTCCGGGCTGTCACCTGCAGCCGGCAGTGCCGGGCGGTCGACCTGGACGTCGGATCGCCAGGCGTCCGACTGGGTCACGCCGTCGGCGTCGGCGGCGCCGACGAGGAGGCGGTGCGTCACGCCCACTCCCGTCCGCGGTGTGTCGGTGACTTCCGGCTCGGGCACCGTTCCGCCGGTCTCGAGCGTGTCGAGCACCGCGTTCGCCCTGTCGTAATTGCCGCGGGTGAACTGGTGGACGCTCTCGGCTGTCAGGAGGTCCGTCAGCGCGTCCATCGAGTCGTGGAGCGCGTCGAACGCCGGGGCGACGGAGGGGTCCGTTCTGGCCGGCAGGTCGGCGGCAGTGGGGTACGTCCCGTCCTGGAGGCTCCGGTGTAGTGCGGCGCCGTCGAGGACGTCACTACGGGCAGCCTCCGTCGCTGTCGGTCGGTCGCCGAGACTCCCCTCGAGGGCGGGGAACGCCCGTCTGAGGGCGTCGATGTGACGCTGTCCGTCGGTCTCGTGGAGTCGTCGCTCGACCCGGTATCCGAGGAGTGCGCCGAGCGTGTGTCCGTCGCGGAGTCCCTCGAGGAGTCGCTTCGCATCGCGGACGCGGTCGGCGGAGAGATCGATCGACGAGACTGTCCCGTCACCCCCATCGGCTTCGAAGGCCGCGTGGCCGCCGCGCAATACCGCGGCCGTCGTCGCCTGTTCGACGGACGGCGCGTGGACGTACTCGCCGGGGTCGCCGCCGTCGTCGGGGTGCAAGTCCTCGACGAACGCGTAGCCACCGACGTGCACGCGACCGCTCGTCCGTCGGTCCGCTCGGGCCGGAAGGTCGGTGTACTGGTCGTCGTCCGGTCGGCGTGTCTCCCGTGCCGCGGTCGCAGCAGTCGGTAGGACCGCGAGCACCGCGACGAGTGTCTCAAGCGTGGACTCCTCGGCCGTGTCTGCGATAGCCGACAGTCGGTCACGGAGACTCGTGTATCCGTCCCCGGTCGCGGCGTACGCTTCCAGCGTATCCACGAACCCCTCAAACCGCGTGCGGGCAACTGCCGACGGGGTCCGATTCGCGATCGCCGCGCGCATCCGGTCGTACGCGTCCCCCGCCGCGGATGTGTCATCATCCGGTAATCCGGAATCGCTGAGGTACGACAGCTGACGGTGGGCGCCGACGACACCATCCGGGAGCGGTCGGTCGGCGAAGGCGTCGAACCGGTCCAGCAACCGCGTCGTCGTCGGCGACCCCCCGGCCACGGTGAGTCGGTGGAGACGACCGGCCGCCGCCGCGACTGCTGTGGCACGCACGACTTCCTCGTCGTAATCGACCGGTTCACCGGGGCCGATCCGGACCGATCCGGGCGACTGCGTCCCGGTGGACTCGTCTGTGTCCGGATCGGCGACGAGCGTTCCCGGGGGGAGGTATGCGGACTGATCCGCCAAGTCGTCGTACGTCATCGGACCGGGACGCGTCCAGTGCCCACGGGCCGCGAGGTGGCCAGTGAGCTCGGCGGTCGCCCGCGCCGTGAGCCACGCGTCGAGCCGGTGGCTCGACCCGTCGAGCGCGGTCTCGAAAAGTCGCTGGAGGTACGCCGGTGGAAGCGCCGCGAGGTGGCGATGGGTCGCTGCGAGCTGTCGGAGCCGTGGGTCCGCCTCACGGCTGACCCGACCGCCCAGGAGCGTCGGGAACCGCATCTCGGTGTCCGCGCCCGATCGGAACTTCCTCGCTGGCGGATATCGGTCCGGTACTCGAGCTTGTCGAACGGGATCACCGGATCAGGATCCGGGTCTACGTCGGTGTCCGGGACGCCCTCGATCAGGATGTCGCGCATACCGGCAGTCACGAAGGCACGGAGGGTTCCGAATCGGAACAGGTGCCGGGCCAAAGACGTCAACGCGCCGGGCTGGGTTCCCTCTGCGTACGGTCGCTGGGCGAGTTCGTGGAGGGTTCCCAGTTTCCGGAACCGAGCGAGTCGTTCGTCGATGACGTGCGTCGTGGCGGCGTCTCTCAGCGGGGGGAGATTCGGCGGTGCGTTCGTCTCCTCGACGTTTTCGATCTCGTGGCGATTCTCCCGCGGTTCGAACGCACAGAAGAACTGGCGCCCGTCTCCGGTGTCGAGGAGGGTGTAGGCCGGGTCACCGATGTTGGCCTCGGTCGCGTGTTCGGTAAACAGATCGTCGGCGGGGACGGACCGGTACGGCGCCTTGAAGGAGTTCGACACCCGGCCGTCGGGCTCGAACCGGATTTCGTGGCCCATACTCGTCACCGTGTCGTAGTCCTCGACCGCGAGTGCGATCAGGTGAGCGGCGATCCCGTCGTCGACGACCGGGAGCAGGTCTTCGTCGCTCTCGAAGTCGGCATACAGAAGGTTCGAGACCCGCGGATCGAGGCTGTGATCGCCGACGATTGTCTCCAGCGAGTCCGCGACGAACCCGCGCTGGCGTTCGGCGACCGCAGACCGGGACGTCTTCACACCGCCGAGTTCCCCCCCGGCGGCGGTTTCGACGTTGTGAAACATCGTTATGATGTCCTTCACGCGGGATTGCACCGTCGACGGATCCCCGTCGATGAGCCGCTCGAGGGTCGTGTCGAACGACCCGATGATCGGGTATTCGATGCCGGCGACGTTGTCGTACGACTCGAACAGCCGATGCATATCCAGCTCCGGGAGCGTCCACAGCGTCCGGTCGCCGGTGTAGTACCGACGGTAGCGGTACCCCGTCGGCGTGGCCGACATCGCGAGCACGGCTTCGATCTCCGCAGTCGTCCCGGCACGGCCGACCCGTGGAACACCGGGCATCGGCTCCGCATCGTCGACCGGGTCGCCGGGATCGGCCGAGGCCAACCACGCCGCGGTGAGGACGTCGAGCCACTCGTCGAGGGTGTCGTCGATATCAACCGTCGGGATGGAACTCACAGGTCCGCCCCCTCGTGGTCTCCGGCGGCCTCCGGATCGACGCCAACCCCGTACAGGGTCGTGTCAGCGTACATCGCCCGGAGGTCGTCCGCTTCGAGCACGGAGGCAGCGGTTCTCGCGGGAAGCGCTGACGCGAGTTCGTCGGCCGTGTACACTGAGGTGAGGTCGGCAGTCGGATACAGCGTCGTCACAGTCTCGACATCGAACACCGCCGCTGCGTCCTCGAGTGGGTACCGGGCTGCGAAGGCGGCGGGGGGCAAGTGTTCGGCAGCGACCTCGGGGTCGACGAGGTCCGCGAACTCGTCGGCGGGGATGTCCGACCAGTCCCACCCCTCGGGCAGGTCCGGTCCGTCGGCATCGATGCCGGCGAGCCACTTCGCGACCTCCTCCGGGTCGGGAATGGCGCTGTAATCGATCGAATCCGTGGACGTACTGTCGGTCGTCCCGGACCCGATAGACTCGTCGTCCGCAGTGTCTCCCTCGCCCGTGGACGTCTCATCGTCGGACTCACCGCCCGTGGACGTCCCATCGTCGGACTCACCGCCCGTGAGCGTTCCATCGTCGGACTCAGTCTCGCTCGCGTCACCGTCACTGGGCCCGCTTGAACCGGCGGCACTCCACGGGAGAACGACGGGGTCGTCGGTGCGCGCCACTGCCGGGAGGAGTCCGTACGGCTGTCGCCCGACTCTGAGTGTCGGGAACGGCCCCCCAGGCCGGACGTGTTCGATGAAGTGGCGGCCCACGGCGTCGACCGCTGCGACGTTCGAGGCGAGCCACGGGACGGTGACGTCCTGCTCCCGCTCACCCTCGATAGTCGGCCAGAGGCTGAAGCCCTCCTTGGCACTGGTCCGGTCGTTCGAGAGGAGCATATTCTGGAGGTAGTACCCGGTGGTTGCCGGCCACAGCGCGGAGTTGATGTGCCACGAGTCGGTCGCGATGCGACCGTCCGCGCCGGCGACGTGGCCGAAGACGTGCGGGGCGTCCGTCGACGCCGGCGAGACGCCGAGGGTTCGGGCGAGGGTATCGCCGTCGCTGTGGTCGCCTGGGCGAACGAGCGGGCCGCCCGTCTCGATCCCCACGCTCTCTCCGGGGTCCGATCCGGAGTCGTAGCCCGCGGCCGTCTCCGCGTTGTTCGTCGGTGTGCCCGGCGGAACCAGTGCCAGGCCGTCGGTGTAGTGGTGGGCATCGAGCAGGTCGGCGAGGTCGTCGGCGGTCCGCCCGGGGTCGCGACTCGCCTTGACACCGGCCACGAGGAGTGTCTCAAACCAGCCGTCAGTCACCGTCGCATCAGTCGGGCCGCCGCCGTCCGCCACGTCGTCGGCGGTGACGCGGAGCGCCATTCCGGCTCGCTCGGCGGCTTCGAACTCCAGCATCCACTCCACGTCGGCCATCGCTGACGCGGCGGGAAGGTCGGCGGCGCGGTCGGTGCCCCGTCCGTCCGTCGTCCGGAGTGCGCTCGCGACCGCCTCGGGCGTCGGCCCGACGGCCAGTGGCTCCCGGATTGGATCGCTGCGAACCGCGACCGTCGACCGATCGGAGCCGTCGGTCCAGATGCCGTACAGCGACCACCGATCCGGGAGGAGTCGGGCCGTCGGGGCCCGTGTCCACGACTCCGAACGCCGATCGACGGCGTCGAACGCAAGAGCGGGCGTGACGAATCCGTCCGTGACCACCGGCCCCTCGAGGAGCTCGGCCTCCGCCGGTTCTGTTGCGACCCTGACGTAGGCGGCACGCTCGCGTCCGAACCGATCGACGAGTCGGCCCCACGCACGCTCGCGTACCGCCGCCTTCCGCTCGTCGGGGTCCTCGGGAAACGACGCCGGATCGAGCGCGCGGACCATCGCGATCCGTGACGGGTCCGAGAGTTCTGCTTCCACATAGGCGGCTTCGAGCCGACCGTCACCGTCCGTCCATCGGTCGTCGGGCTCGAAGGACGGGTGCGACGCGAACCACAGCGACGCCCAGTAGTGACGGCCCCAGGACACCGCCTCCTCGGTCAGTTCCGGCTCGTGCGTATCCGTGTGAACGTCGTCGGGGTACACCCGAACCCACAGTTCCGGGCGGTCGACATCGCTCGTGGACGGTCGGACGAACCGCGTCTCCAGCCTGACCGGCAATAACACGAGCGGCTCGGTCGCGAGCGCGTCACCGAGGTCGGGATGGGCGGCCGCGAACTCCTCGAGCGGTCCGCGACTGGTTGTATCGGAAGCGCCGTCGTCGCTCCCAGCGGCTGCTCCCTCGTCGGGACTCTCCGCCGGCGCATCGGGTCGGGATTCGAGCACCGCGTCGTCTCGCGCGTTGCGGGCGGCCGCGACGAGAAGCGACAGGACGTCGGCGAGCACGGCGATGGTCGCCACGTCGTCGGTCGCGGCGACACCCGCGTACGCGTCCACAGGATCCCGCCAGGGGGCCGGGGTTCCGTCGACGTCGAGGTAGTCCTCGACTGCGTCGACGAACGCGTGGAGGTCAGTGGTGTCGGTCCCGCTCGGGACGGCGTCGATGCGGTCCCGGGCACGGGCATCGAATGCTACCGGGCCGTCCGGGCCCTCGAGGATCGGTCTCGTCAGAAACGAGAGTTCGGCCCGCCTGCTGGTCGGATCGGTTCCTTCCGGTGGTTCGAATGCTCGCTCGAACGCGCGGGTGACCCGGGCGGGTCCATCGGTTTCCGCGCCCCGAGCGAGGCGGGCGTGACGGTCCGCCAGCGTCGAGAGGGCGTAGCCGAATCGGGTGCGGGCCGCGTCTGCAGTACGGAAATCGGTGCGAGCGTCTGTCAGCCGTGAGGTGGTTGTCATCGTCAGGTGTCGTCGGTTGGTAGTAAGTCGGCGGCGTGGATGCACACGCGGACCGGGCGTTGCCACGTGATTCGCGCCATGTGGGCGCTGTTGTGGCCCCACGTCGCAGCGTCGTCGCCGTGGCCCTCGATCCGCCAGGATCCGGCGTCCGGGAGCCCGTCCCTGATGCGGAGGAACTGGGTGTCCGCCGGCTGGGAGCCGTTCGGCGTGACGTGTCCCCACGAGAGCGCGTCCCAGCCAGACTCCCCGGCGGTACTCCCGGTCGGTTCCGGGCCGTCGGTCGTGACGCCCCGCGGGACCGTTCCGACGTCCGTGCCGTCGACGTCGGTGTCGAGGCCGAACCGCGTCTCCCCCATCGGCTCCTCGAAGACGAAGAACCAGCCGAGGTCGTCGTTGCCGGACCCATCGGCGGCCGCTGTCGGTGTCTCGCCCGTCGCCTCCGACGGGGTCAGGTCGAACCCCAGGAAGGTCACGTCCGGAGAGAGCCGCCCGCGGAACCGCGGGAAGGCGAGGCTATCGTCGGGGCCATCATCGGGGTCGACGGATTCGAGCGCCGACAGCGCGGGGGTCGGAGCCTCGGCGGTCCCCGTCGCCTTGACGGCGTAGAGGACCGTCTCAGGGTAGCGACGGAGGAGTTCTCCGCGGACCACGATCACGGTGTCCGTTCCACCGACCGCTGCCCCAAGCGGGCGATCCCCCCACTCTGTGATCGGGCCGACGTCCCCGGACCCGTCTGCGAAGGGGTCGCCGGCGCGGTTCCAGAACGTCGTGAAGTACGTCCCCCGTCGGTCGGTCGGGAAGCGGCGCCAGAGGAGCTCCCTCGCCATCTCGTGGTTGGCGCCCACGAGGAACGACTCGACGAACGCCGGACTGGTCGCGAGCGCCCCCACGGTGTCGGCCGGAATGTCGCCGACGTCGGGCAGGAGGTGTTCCTCGGAGAGGTCAGCCAGCGCCCGCGAAAGCGGCTCTCCGAACGTCGGCGCCCACAGTACCGTGGCGAGCGGGTCGGGGCGGTCGTGCAACGCTGTCGCATCACTGAGCCGGCTCAACACCACCTCTGGGATCGCTCGCTCGGGGTCGAACGCAGCTTCCGTCCCCGAGAGACTCGAGAGGTCCGGCGCGCCACGGCCGTCCGTCGTCGGCGACAAGGAGGCATCGGCCAAGTCGTCGACGGAGTACAGTCGGTCCTCGAGGCGGTCCGCCAGGTCGTCGGTCGTGGCGGTCCCCGTGACGAAGTCCTCGGCGAAGGCTGTCGGACGCGCCGTGATCGATGCCGCTCGTCCGAGCGTCCCTTTCGGCCGTGTCACCCGACGGAACGTCGGCCGGAACACCCCCGTCGCGAGCGCGTCGTTGTCGTCGATCCGTGCGGCCAGCGTCCGCCTGTCAGTCGCCGTCTCGTCGGGGTCGGGCACGACTTGGTCGTGAGCGGGCGCAGTGAACTGGAGCAGTCGCGAGAGTGACGCCGATTCGAGGCGCTCGTAGATCCGCCCTGCCCCGGCGCGACCGACCTGGCCGCCGCCGAGCACGTGATTGAGCTGTTCGAGCTCCCCCGCCTGTTCCCACGCGGCGGCCATCAGGGCCTCCTGGTTCTCGCGCACGACCGCGGCCCCGAGTCCGGCGGCGATGCGGGAGCGCGGTTCGAGGTTGAGCCCCGTCAGCCACTGCGGCGACTCGGCGACTGCCGACACGTCGGCGTGGAAGGACCCGTACATCGGCGGCCCGACCACGGGAACCGTCGGGTCGACTCCGGCGGCGTTCGGACGGTTGAGGATCGACCGGAGGCGCTCGCGTTGGGTGTCGCTGTACGACGCGAGCACCTCGGACTCGGGGAGCAGCTGCGACTCGGGCGAGGCGAGCGCTCCAGTGACGTCAACGACCGACGCATCGGGATCGGGGCCGTCCGTCCGACCCGGCTCCAGGCTATCGGGGCCGGGGCGACTCACGTCGACGGTTCTGATCCCGACATCGGCCGGAAGGTCCCGGGGCGTGAGTCGGTCTACGAGCGTCTCGAAGTCCCCATCCGGCCCGGTCTGGAAGGTCCAGTGGTGGTAGACGGGGAGTTCGACTGCCGACTCGGTGCCGTCCCACGCCCGCCCGATCTCTCCGCTTCCGGTGGGCTCGCCCGTCTCGTCTGTACGGTACGGGGACTGACCGAGCCCCGCGAGGCGCCCCGGCTCGAACGTCGGGACCACCGCCGCGATGTAGTCGGTCTCCGGATCGAGTCTGCGCGGACAGAGCAGTCGGGAACGTGTCCGCGTCGAATCACGGGCGACGACGTCGTCGATCGAGCCGGGACCGATCACCTGCGCGTGGGCCCACGCCCACGTCTCCTCGGCGGGGGGAAGTTCGCTCCCGGGCGCCGTGAGCACGGACCGCTCGCCGTCGGTCGAGCGGACCAGTGAGACGTCATCACGGTCGTCCGCGACGACGACGAGACACAGCCACGGCGTGGTTCGGCCGGCGTCGTCGGCCCGT
Organism: Halobellus marinus; assembly: GCF_032113415.1. Taxonomy (NCBI): domain Archaea; kingdom Methanobacteriati; phylum Methanobacteriota; class Halobacteria; order Halobacteriales; family Haloferacaceae; genus Halobellus; species Halobellus marinus. Next base: position 235,737 of record NZ_CP134947.1, on the reverse strand, counting down.
TCGGGGCTGAACAGCCACGGCAGGTCGGGTCGGTCGAATTCGACTGCCGGAAACGACGTCGGTGGCACGTTCGTCGTGTTGGCCGCCGGCTCCGTCCGAACGATCTGTCGCGTGTCGATCCCGCTGACATCGCCCGGCCCGTACATCCGAACGGTACGCGCCGGACCGTCGTCCGCCGGTTCACTGATGCCGTCAGCCTTGCGCCGTCCTTCGACGGTCAGGCTCACGCCGAACGTCACGGGACCCGTCAGCGGGTCGCTCGCCGGTCGGTCTTCGTCGAAGGTCTCGTCCGGACGGAATCCGCTCCGGACGAAGGGAACGAAGCGGTAGCCGGCACCCGGTCGGTCCGCACTCATCGCGCACCTCCGGTGTTCGCACGGTGAATCGGCACGACGCCGAGCCGTCTCCCGTCGGGAGACGTGGACGCACGGTGAGCGGCCAGCGCCTCGCGGGCCGCGTGTGCACCGCGCGGTGTCGGCGCGTCCTCGTCGGCGATCGCCACCGGCTCTAACGTCCGGAGGTCGACGACGACGTGGTCGGAATCGCCGACCTGGAACGACCCCTCGTCGGTCCTGACACCGCCGTCCGTGATACCGTCGCTGTCTTCGGCCGTACCGGCCGCGGTGAGAGCGTCACCGAACCGGGCGTCTCGGAGGTCGACGGCGACACCGTCCGCGGCCCGCGTCTCCGCGGCACGAACGGAGAAGGCCGCCTCTCCAGTGCGTCGAGCGCCGGAGTTTGCGACATCACCGGCAGCGGAGAACGCCGCGACCGTAGCCGGGGAGTGTCCCGACGAGCGAGCGGTCGCGGTCTCTCTTGCTCCGTCGCTGTGTTCATCTGGGACGCGCTGTTCGTACGAGAGGCGCGTCCGCGTCACGTTGGCCTGATCGGTCTGTCCGCCGTGGACGGTGCCGGTGTCGACGACGGTCGTTCCGGCGGCGAGGTCGACGAAGTCGTCGCCCGAGAGCTTCTCGGCGGCCGTCAGACTCCGGTACTGTCCGGGCGCGAACGGCTCCAGAACGTCGCTGCGCGCTCGGTCCATCACTGGGTCGCCACCGACCCGGACCGCTGCGATACGGAACGAATCGTGCGTGCTCGGGACGGCACCACCGAACCGCTCGATCCGGTACGCCAACGGGACAACTGTCTGCCGGACCGTCAGTGTGCCGAGCGGGTGTGCGGTGACCTCGCCTTCCGCGTCGGACGGCGAGCGACGAAGACTGACCAGCGGGGTGCCGCCGGCCGGCAGCGCCGCGCTCCAGTTCTCGCTGCGGTCCAGCGCCGCCACGAGCTCCGGGAGGATGGTCGCGCGTGGCAGCGGTTCGACCGGGGGCGCCTCGCCGAGCGCGACGTTCGCGTTCGCCGAGAACGACAGCGGACCGATGTCGACGCTGATGCGACCGCGGAGCCGGTACGGCGTCGGGCCGCTGAAACTTCCGGCGAAGTCGATGGCGAGCGAGAACCCTTCGACGCGGACGTCGAGGGTGGCGGCGACGTCGATCAGGAACCGGAACGGATCGAGGTAGAACAGCGCGTCGAAGCCCAGGGTCCCCTTCGCGCTGAACGGCCCCGCTTCGAAAGCAGCGTACGCCTGAGCGCCCACTTGGAGCGTGTTGGACGTGACGGCGAAGTAGCCGGTGAGTTCGACGACCGGATTGCCGCCGGGGACGTCCAGGCTCACACGGACTCGATCGAGTGTCGGGAACCCGGTCGGCGCGTCGTATGCGGGGTGGAATCCGCCCACGGCGAGCAGGAACGCGGGGTCGGTGCCCCACGACGAGCGGAGCGCCATCTGTCCGTCGACGCTCCAGTTCACGACACGGGAGTCGTACAACGCAGCGTCGACGGCGAGGCGCTTTCCGGGGATGTCGATCTCGCCGACGACGTCCAAGTGGAGGTCGATCGCCGGCGGCGAGACCTCCTGGTTCGGCAAGGCGACGTCGAAGGCTCCCAAGACAAACACCCGTCCGCGGGGAGTTCAAGGACGACACCCAGGTCCGCGGTGAGAATCGGGGGCGTCGACCATCCGAGTCTGACCATCGGCCCGAACACGAACGAGTCCCGTGCCGGCGGGAAGATCGCCGATACGTCGCTGATGATCCGGTCGGCGTTGGCGACGACGTTCTCCGGGAAGAGGATCGAGTCAGCCCGTCCCCCGCGAATCGCGTCTCGCAGCGGATCGGCGTGGAGCCGCCTGTTCACACCGACGAGGCCGCCGACGGCGTTCAGCGTGAATCCGAAGCCCAACTGCACCGGGGGGAACTCGCCGGACACGATCACCAAAAGCGAGAAGCCGGACCCCCCGTCCGGAAGCCGGGTCGTCAGGAGACCGACGGCGGAGAGTCCGAGTGGCCCGACCTGCAGTTCGACTGCACCGGCGTAGCTCTCGGTGGCGGGGTCGAGGTCGAGAACGCCACCGCCCGTGACCGCGCCGGCGTCGACGTCGATGCCGATCCTGCCCGGGGGTTTGAATCCGACGTCGACATCGAGCGGACCGAGGGTTCCGGCCCCGTCAGCCGCCGCCGAGAGGGCCACGTCGAGTCCGACGTTGTCCGCACGGGCGGTGAGGGGACCGAGTCCGATCTCGACAGTCGCGGTCGCGGTCGCTCGCGCGGATCCGGCGGCGTCCGGGAGGTCGAGGCCGAGGGTGACCGCGGAAAGCTCGCCGAACCCGAAGTCCACGTGTTGCGGGAGTTCGACGTCGAGGGACCCGTCCGCGTCCAGCCCGAGCCCCGTCTCGGACGACCAGATCACCGTCACCTCGAACGGCGCCTCGAACGGTTCGGGGATCACTGTCTCGAGGAACCCACCCTGCGGTTCGACGACCAGGACGCCCGTCGCGGGGATGGAGACGCGGAACTCCGCTCCGTCCGCGTCGGCCTCGAACCCCAGCTCGGCGGCCAGCGAGCGGACGTCGAGTCGGGTCGCGCCCGTCGAGAGGAGGCTGAACGGGGACTCCTCGCCGTCGAACCGAACCGCAGCAGCGGCGTCGAACTCGGGCAGGGCGTCCGACGGGTTCGACGCGTTCACCACGGAGACACCGTCCGGCGAGACGAGGACGCCGATATCGGTCAGCGCCGCCGATGCGCCGAACTCGAAGGTCCAGTCGTCGCTCAGGTCGGCGGACATATCGGTGTCGGCGATTCCCCACGGAGAGATCAGCACTCGGTCGATCGTTCCGTTGGATCCCGTGAGCGGGTAGACGGTCACGCCGACGCGAACCACTCCTGCGTCGGTTGTGGTCTCCAGCAGGACAGTGTCCAGTGCCGGACCGAGGTCGACCTGTTCGATGTCGACCCCGTACGGTTCGAGCGTCGCCGGGCGGGGGTAGTCGAACGCGGTCGGAAGCCCTCGGCCCTCCAGTGCCTCCTGGGCGTACCCGAGCAACTGATACACGTCGAACCAGCCCGACTCGACCGCCAGCGAAGCGGCGACATCGCCCGGTGATGCGGTCAGCGCATCGAACAGCCGGTCGTACACGATCACCTTCGATTCGGTCGGATCGATGCCTGGAGAGTCGCCGGAGACCGTCTGTATCGCTTCGGCCGCCGAGAGGGCGGCGTACAGGCGGGGTCGGTAGACCCGGAGGTATTCGACGAGCAGGTGATCGCGGAGACGCATAGCGGCGGTTTCGGGATCGATATCCGACTCTGGAACGGGGTCGATCGACGCGAGTGTCTCTACGGCGTCGACGCTCGCTTCCACCGCGTCGACGATTTCGTCGATATCACCGAGTTCCGGGTCGAAGGTCCCGTCGTCGAACAACTGGTCGAAAACCGTCTCCGCGGCCGCCAACGACGCTGTGACCGATTCGATGGCCGCGTCGTCAGTGAATACCATCTCGAAGTCGATGTTCGCATCGGCAGCGAGCAGTGCGAGCCCCGCCGGTCCGTCCGTCGCGGCTTCGGTGAGTGGTCGAAACGCCAGGATGAACTCCTGGGCGATCCGCTCACCCGTGGTCTGGCGCTCGGCCATTAGACACGCTCCACGGTTTCGACCCGGTCACGGTACACTACTGCCTCACCGCTGCGACGACAGACCTCGTCTCGTTGGGCCATCGTCTCCGTCTCGATCGAACCGGGAATGACGTCCATCTCGAGGTACGCCGGAACCGTATCTGACGCAAAGAGGATATCGACAGTGTCTCCGACCCCACGCATTTGCTGCCCGGGCCCCGGCTTGATGATTTTTCCCGCGAGGTGGAGATTCCACGTGGTCGCGTTCGACCCGGTGCTCGTGTGATAGACCACAGTTTCCGGAACGACGTATCTCGCACCGTCGGTTCCCTTGGGTAAGCCGATGACCGGTGCACGTTCCGCCAGTTTCGTCCGCCAGATCGGGGTGACATCGTACACGTCACCCCGTGTGTCGATGCGCTTGAGGACGATCGTCGAATCGTCGGGGAACTCGTCCGGGATCTCGAATGTCACTTCGACTTCCGTCCAGTCGTTGTGTCGGGCCCGGAGTGTTCGGTCCCACGTGAGCGACTTCCCGTCGAGGTACTTGTTCGGGACACTCAATCCCGGCGAAGTCGGCATCGTAACCGTCACACCGAAGCCGGTTGCTGCAGTGAGAAACTCCGAGGCCTGCCGGGCAACGTTGGGACGTGTTTCCCACGACTCCTCGGCCCCAGTGACGTGCGGACGCGTGGCGTCGTACCATTTGAAGAACTCCGTGTCGGGTCGTTCGAAGAATCCCTCGTGTTCGGTCGAGGGGCTCTGTTTGGCCTTCGCCGTCCAGAGTTCTCCGAACCGGCAGTTCTCGAAGAACAACTCCAACCAGCTTTCCGACGTCCACGTCACGATCGCGAGACCGATCAGGCCGATAGCAACGGAGAGGAGTCCGACGGCGAGGCCGATTCCGGACATCGAGACGGCGGTCCCAGTTTTGATGAGCGAATACGCCCCGACGAGTCCCCAGCCCATACCGATCCCGGCACCGACCGCTTGCATCCCGTGTCCGAACATCGCGCTGTGGTCGCCGACCTCGTATCGATCGATAGCGCCAACCGTGCTCACGAATACGTCGTAGGCATCGAGAAACGGGCCGAGTAGATCGCGGAGGACCGTGACACCGATCTCCTCCAACGCCTTGGTCAAACCCTTCAGTTTCCCGTACTGTTTGTTGAGTGACTCGACGAAGTTCACGGCGCCGACGAAGGCTTTCCCCCCTTCGATGGCTGCGTCGCGAATCCGCTCGGCCGTCGGAGACACAACCGCCTCCACGGCTTTGAAAAGAAGGTGTAGAGCCCACTGATTGTGCCGATGGCACCCGCCACAGTGCCGACCGATTTGACCTTCGCGACGGTCGACGAGTTGGACCTTGCCCATCGCTTGAGTTTTCCGCCGAGGGAGGCCATATCCGACTTGAACTGAGTGACGAGGTCGTCGAGCTCCGCAGGCGTGCCCGTGTACCGGGAGAACACATCGTTGGGAACGCTCACGAACCGATCCGCCAATTCCGACAGCGTCCGCCCGATGATCTGGAGGTTCTTCTGTTGGGAAGCCGTCGGCTTCACCATCAACAGGAACGCCGGCGAGAACGCAGCGACGAGGTTCGCAACTTTCGTTGGGAGGCCAAACGGATCGGCTGCTTTCGGTTTCGCGAAATCGAACTTCCCGGCCGCATCGAGGTGTCCGCTGAGGGCACTCGTCGTGATCAGCTGGAGCGGATGGTGTGGTCCGGTTTCGTCCTCGAAGAGCGTCTGTAGGGCCTCCCGTCCGGGTTTGGCCTGCCCGAAATGTTCGATCGTCTCCTCGACGTCGGTGATCGTTTGGGACGCTGCTCTGTCTCGAAGATACGTTCTGACCTCGGGGAGTGTGACGTTGTTCGCTACTTCCGCGCCCCACGTCTCGAGGGTATTGGTGAGTGTGGTGTACTGGCGTTTGAACGCACCGTAGTACCCGTCGGTCGTCAGCAGTTGTTCCAGCGTACTCCACGACGGGAGGCTGTCTTTGTCCCCCGCGCCCCACTCCTCGCCCTCTTTGGTCGCGGCGGTCTTCACCTGCTGGATGAGTTGGTACAGCGCCACTTCGTGGCCACGATCAACTGGCTTCGTGACGAAGTCCTCGTACTCGCGGAGTTCGCGCCTGTAACATTCGCCGCTGGCTTTGATGAATGCCGCGTACTCACCCTCGTTGAAGGCAGCAATTCGGCGTTCGGCGGGCGGGATTTCTGCCACGGATCAATCCCCCGAGGGGGCGAGAGCGCTCGTGTGTCGGTCCACCGTCGTCAGACGGTCACCCGAAGATGGGCACCCGCCAATTGATCGGAGTCGGGGTCGTGTCATAGTCTCCAGCGCACGAATGAGGCGCTGGCGACTCGCGCTTCTCACAAACGCACGCCCCCGGCATCCCAATAGGACTGGTATGAGAACACATATCGACGATAGATAATAAATATATTGATGAGACGTACTCACGATTTCAATAGGGTTCCCTGTGTTGTAACTGTATAGAGCTCGTAGATTCAGAAAATGAGTCAGCCACAACAACTCCCCGAGATTCTTGAGGAGGGCAGCGAAATCAACATCGTCTGCCACAATAACCCCGATCCGGATTGCCTCGCGAGCGCACTCGCATTAGGTCGGATCGCAGCTGCGGCTGGCATCGACGAACAGCGGATCCTCTACAGCGGCGATATCTCTCACCAGCAGAACCGGGCGTTCGTCAATCTCCTCGATATCGACCTCAAACCGTTCGATCCCACTACCGTCCAAAACCGTAAACCGGATTCGTTACTCGCATTCGTCGATCATTCCATTCCGGGCGAGAACAACACGGTTCCCCCGGACACAGCCGTCGATATCGTGATCGACCATCATCCTGCCGAGGATATTGACGCTCGGTTCGTCGATCATCGCGAGGAACTTGGCGCAGCGGCGACGATTCTTACGGAGTACGTGCGCATACTCGATATCGATCTGGATTCGGATCTTGCGACAGCACTCCTGTTTGCCATCCGGTCGGATACCCTCGATTTTCTCCGCGGAGCGACACCGGAGGAATATGATGCGGCCGGATATCTTCACGAGAAAGCGGATCAGGAGATGCTCCGACAGCTATCGACGCCGTCAGTGTCCGGCGGAACCCTCGATGCGATCTCGACCGCTATCGACAATCGAAACATCACCCAAGCGGTACTCATCTCCCACGTCGGCCGGACGACCGAACGGGATGCGCTCCCCCAAGCTGTCGATTATCTTGTGAGATTGGAGGGCGTTCAGACCGCTATCGTGTTTGGCCTCGTCGACGACACGATTCACATTAGTGCTCGATCACCAGATGCACGCGTGAACGCGGGGTCGATACTGAAAAAGGCGTTCGAAGATGTGGGGAGTGGTGGTGGTCACCACGACGTTGCGGGTGGTGAAATCCCGCTCGGTATCTTTGCTGACTACACATCTGACGACACCCAGTTGCTCGATATCGTCGAGCAGGTCATTACCGCACGCCTCGTTGCGGAACTCAACCTGTCCGACGAGAAAGGAGAGTAAGCCAACTGCGAGGATCCTGCAAGCACCTCACTCACGATACTAAACTCCTGACCTCCATCGTATGACGAACGTTCTGCAAACTGTGTTCTTCGTGTTCGTCGCAGGGATCGTCGGAACGGTCTTGATCGGAGTGCAATCTCGGAACCTCCAGGCGGTCGTGAACGGTATTGCGTCCATCGTCGCAGCTGCGTTGCCGGCTCTCGGTGAACTTGCACTCTCCCTCGGAGGTGGGGCAGACGTCACGTTCGGTCCCGAACTCTCCGCGTGGATCGCCGGTGCGGGGTTTCTTCATATGCTGGGGATGCTCGGATGGTACGAAACCGTCTCGTGGTGGGACCATCTCACACACACCGTCTCCGCTGCTCTCCTTGCGGCACTTGTCTACGCGAGCCTCCAGACCCCGTCCGCACTCGGATCGCAGGTCACGGATGCCTACGCAGCCATATTCACCGTCCTGTTCACGCTCGGCGCTGGTGTCTTCTGGGAACTCGTGGAACTCGCCGCCCGCGAAATCGGTGAGTACATCGACAGACCGCCAGTCCTCGAGTACTACGGACTCCGCGATACAGTTCTCGATATGGTATTCAACGGGATCGGCGCCATCGTCGTCGTCACGTTCGACGTCCGGATATTCGTATCGGTCACAGAGCAGATCCCGCAGATCAGTGGAACGGTCGTCATCGGGAGTACTATCCTGCTTTTCGTCGGCACACTGGTTCTCGGACTCGCGCTTGAAACGGTCCGCAACACCGAAGCCGAGACTGAATGACGGTTTCGCAATCCGACGCTGTTGAAGTCCTCTCGGGTGAAGATCCAGAAACAGCTCTCCACGCGAGTTTGTCGAGGGTGCAAGCACCGTCTTTCCTCGTTCGCAAACTGCTTCACCCACGCCGAACCTGACACCGCAGAAAATTGCGATTCAGGCCTATTCCTCCAGGGTTACGGGTCCTCTGTACTTCGAGGTTACCTTCTCGCCACTGCCAGTAGTAGCGGTTGTCGTTGATCCTCTCTGATGGTGATCGTGGCCTTCGAGGGGACCTCCTTCGGGAGGTCGTCGATCTCGCCTTCGTCGGATAAGTCTGCGAGACGGGCCTCGCGAGCGCTGTGTTCCGTTACTCTTCAGCGTCGCGGGCACCGTAGTGAAGCTGCTCTGACGAGTACCCGTCGAGCGTATCGACGATGTCTGTGGGGAGCCCCGCTGTCGGTGGCGGTGGCGCGTAGGATATCAGCTGTTGCCTCGTATTAACCAACCATTCGGCCAACGGCACAGTTTTGTTGGTTAATCAAATATCGGCTCTGCTCGCTTCTGCGGGCAACGAGTTTCAACCACAGCAATCCGCAGACAGCAGATTCGTGGCTTCATAATGATTACTCTCGTCTCTTACCGCCGAGCGCCGCCACCGGGGGTGGCGCTCGGCGGTAAAAAGTGAGAGTAATCATTATCACGCCCTCGCTTTTCGGCACAACTCACGCCAAACTCAACGCGACTCTACTGATTGGCTACTGTCCCATCGAACAGTGCGGCGAAAAGTTTCTTTTCGGCTGCCCGAAGGTGCTGGGTGAATGTTGTCTGTGAGATGTCCATCATCGACGCGACTTCCTCTCCGCTGTGCTCGCGGGGCCAATCGAAGAATCCAGAAAAGTACGCTGTTCGTGCTGCCTCCTGTTGTCGCTCTGTCAACGCGGCTGTCAGCTGTTTTCGGAAGACTGCTTCAGTCTGTATGTCCTGCTCGCGCTCTCGTTGTGCGATCAGCGTCAACCCATCGTAGGCCGTCCGAAGCGCGTTGACGACGCTTCTGAATATCGTTCAGAACTGGCTACCTGTGCGACCAGTCGTCCGGTGGTTCCAGTAACCGAAAACGACTCGATGCTTGCCCCGTACTGCGCTAACGTTTTGACGACCGACCGTTCGTCGACCGATAGCTGGAACAGCGCCTGCTCCTCGTGCGTATAAACGTGCTCTATGGTGTCGATAAAGTCAGCTTCGGCCGCATACTCGATGACGACCTCCGGATCGGGTTCGGTGACGGTAACGTACTGGACCTGCTCCTCGTCGCCGTCATCGACGACGTGCTCGAGTGTGACCGTACAATCGAGCTGTGCTGCCATATTCGCCAACGGCTCGTCGATTCCTGTCAACCGGAATTCTAATTCGGTGACGCTGTTGGAAATGAGCGTCTGCTTGCTCTCGACAGCGCTGATGGCGTCTGCGATCGTTTGACCGAGTTCGACGAAAACATCCCGCTCGATCAGGTCGAACGCGTTCGGGTTGGTAGTCACTACCCCGAGGACGCCATACTCCGCATCGTGATAGGCGAGCGGAACGACGACGCACCGTTTTTTGCCGACTGTCTGCAATCGGTCGTCCTCGACGTCGGTAAACACAGGGTCCTGTCCCTCAGTGCCTGCTCGACCGGTGTCGGCTCGGTGGTACACATCGCTTCGATATGATTCTCGAGCGATCCGAGGTCGCTGCCGGCCCAAGAGTGCGGGCTAACTGTGCCGTCGACGAGTCCTCGACTACCGATCCAGGCCACATCGAAGAGATCCGACGAGGCGAACTGCTCACAGACGGTGGCCTCGATCTCGTCGCGTGTCGACGCAGCGACGAGCTCGCGGTTGATATCGCGGAGCACTTCGTTTGTATTGTTCAGTACCGTTAAGCGCCCGTTCTGATCCTCGATGCGCATTTCGCGTTCCTTTCGTTCGGTGACGTCGCGCTCGATCGCGACGAAGCGATTCACGTCCCCGTCCTCAGTGATCGGGGCGATCGTCGCGTCTATCCACAGTAGCTCACCTGATTTCCGGCGATTCGTCAGTTCGCCTTCCCAGACCGATCCTGACGTGATTTGGCCCCACAGCTCCGCGTAGAAGTCGTCGCCGTGTTTCCCGGACTGCCAGAGCCGAGGAGTCTCTCCGATCACCTCCTCTCGGTCGTACCCAGTGACCGACTCGACGGCCGGGTTGGCGTACTCGATAGTCCCGTCGGAATCGGTGAGAAAGATCGCGTGCCCGGCGTGTTCGATGGCCTTCCGAAAGCTCCGGAGGCGCTCGTTTACTGCCCGAAGCTCCGTCTTGAGGGCGTTTTCTTCGGTGACGTACTCGGAGAGATAGTACACTGTCAACAAAGTCAGCACGCTCACGACGAGGCCGGGAAGCTCTTCGAGCCCGGTGCTCGCCGTCTGTACGGTGAGCAGTTGCCGAAGCGTCATAAAGGAAAACAGCAGCGTCAGGAAGCCGAACCGGCGGTCACGGGTGCGAGCGAGGAGCAGAATCGAATAGCCGACGCCGAGGAGCCGCAGTCCGATCGAGAGGGCGATAATCGCGTTCATACGGGTCGCGTCCGCCTCCGACAGGACCCTCGGCCGCGGAGCGTTCGTCCGCTTCGACTCGACCAATTCATACTCGGAGGTAACTGGTCTCGCCGAATAATCCCTGTGGTCGGCGCTCCGCTCGAGACGCGGCCTGATTTGTCCCCGGCTGACCCCGACCCAAACAGTATTGGTACCCTCGATATGTGGTGTCTCTCCGGGGTCGGGCCGACTCAGACTATATTGGTATCACCCTCTCCACGGGCGGCAACGTACGAATACGTGTATGAACTCCAAGACTGACCGGCTGACGCAGGAGCAACTGCTCGTCGGCAGGACGACCGGCAACAGGTGGTCGCGATGAGCACCACAGACGACGACACGCTCCCTGGTATCCCGAACGTCGGGAAGGCCGACCTCGACGCGATGGTCGAGAAGGAGCGACCCGATCCGCGAGAGGAACTCGCAGACGTCGAGGCGGACACGGATCTCGGCGTCGCGATGGCCGAGGACGCACAGCGCGTCGCACGCGGTGAACTCTCCGGCGACGAGTACTGGGAAAAGTACGACGAAGCCGCGGCTGCCGAGTTCGGCGAGGCGTATCAGGAGACGCCGAACCCCGCGGTCGACGCCGGCGACCAGACTGTCTCGACGGAGACGGCCGAATCGTTGAGCTGTGCCGTCGGATCGATGGACACCGTTGCGACGGAGTCGACGCAGGTCGAAGGAGACGGGCCCGACGGTGGGATCGGCGCTGGTGACGAGAAGTGGGGGATGGTAATCGACCTCCAGAAGTGCGTCGGCTGTGACTCGTGTACGGTCGCGTGTAAGTCCGAAAACCGGACACCGCCCGGCGTTTCCTACAACGTCGTGATGGAAGAGGAACACGGCGAGTTCCCGAACGTCACCCGGACGAACGTGCCACGACCGTGTATGCAGTGCGATAACCCGCCGTGCGTGCAGGTGTGTCCGGTCTCGGCGACGTACAAGATGGACGACGGCGTGGTCAACATCGACTACGACCGGTGTATCGGCTGCCGGTACTGCAACATCGCCTGTCCGTACGGGGCGCGGTACTTCGACTTCGGCGAGAACTACGACGACGAGGTCGACGAGGCCGGCGAACTGACAAGTCCCGAGTACGGAGTCGACCGGGGACCGCGCGAAGAGGGAAAATCGCCGATCGGCAACATCCGCAAGTGCAGTTTCTGTACGCACCGGCTGGAGCGCGGCGAAGAGCCGGCGTGCGTCGAGACCTGTATCGGCGACGCCCGAAATATGGGCGATCTCGAGAACCCCGACAGCGACGTGGCACAGATGGCCGACTCCTCACGCGCGTTCCAACTGAAAGAAGACGAGGGGACCGACCCCAACGTCTACTACCTCAAATAAGACAATGGCAACACAGAGTTCACGCTTCGAGTTCGATCCGGGGTTCGAAGACGACCGGCTGCGCGTCGCCTGGTACGCGATCATCGGCGTTCTCGTCGCCGTCGGCGCGTACGCGACGTACCTGCGGCTCACGGGGGGAATGGCGAGTACCAACCTCACGAGCATCGTCCCGTGGGGCGCGTGGGTCGCCTTCTACATCTACTTCGTCGGCCTCTCCGCCGGCGCGTTCCTCGTGAGCACGATGGCCAACGTCTTCGAGGTCGAAGGGATGCACAGGATCGACCGCGACGCGCTGTTTGCGGCCATCATCAGTATGGCGGTGGCGCTTTTGTTCGTCTGGATCGACCTCGGACGGATGGACCGGATGTACTTCCCGTTCCTCTGGCGCCAACTGACCTCCGCGCTCTCGTGGGAAGTGCACGCCTACGTTGCCTATATCGGGATTCTGGTCACGGAGCTGTATTTCTCGATGCGGATCGACCTCGCGCGGGTCGCGCAGCGCGCCTCGGGGCTTCGACAGACGTTCTACGCGGCGCTCGCGCTCGGCCGGCTGGACACGAGCGAGGGGTCCCAGTCGTTCGACCAGCGCTGGCTCAAGCGGGCCGGTATCGTCGGGATCCCGCTGGCGATATTTATGGTCCACGGCGGGACCGGCGTGTTGTTCGCCGTCTCGAAGGCCCGTCCGTACTGGAACAGCGGGCTGTTTCCGGTGATCTTCGTCATCTCGGCGCTGCTCAGCGGGACCGCCCTCGTGATGGTGATCTACGTGCTTCGGACCCGGCTGTTCGACGGCGACTCGGTCGACCCGGACTTGCTCGACCGCCTCGCACAGCTTTTGATCGGCTTCATTATCGTCGACGCCGCCCTGACCGCCATCGAGACGTTCATCGCGATCGCCAGCCTCCACCCCCACGAGATCGAGACCTGGCAGGTCATTATGTACGGCCCGATGTCGTGGTCGTTCTGGTGGTTTATGATCGGACTCAGCTGGGTGTTCCCGATGGTATTGCTGACCAAGAAGTCCTGGCGGCGCACGCCGTCGGTGATGGTGCTTGCCGGACTGAGCGTCGTAATCGGGATCGTCGCGGTGCGGTTCAATATCGTCGTTCCGGCACAGATTATGCCGGTGATGGAGGGGCTCCCCCACGGATCGTACTTCCCGACGCTGGTCGAGTGGGGGACGAGTGTCGGGATGATAGGCGTCGGACTGCTGTTGTACACGCTCGGTGCGGAGACGCTGCCGTTGACGCCGCTGAGCGGAGGTGACCACGAATGAGTACTGACGGTTCAGGCGAGGACGGCGCAGGCGTATCGCGTCGTGACTTCGTCAAGGCGGTCGGAAGTATCGGAATCATCGCGGCGGCCAGCAACGCCGCGGTCGACGTGGACGTCGACGACCTGTGGACAGACGACGAGTTTCACTACGTCGGGGACGACTACGGCGAGTACGGCGCGAGTGACGTGATACACACCACCTGCGGACAGTGTAACACCTTCTGTCCGATCAAGGTTCAGCTCGCGGACGGGAGCGGTACCGGCGAGTATAGCTCGCTCGTCCGGAAGCTCGCCGGTAACCCGTATTCGTTCCTCAACACGCAGCCGTTCTCACAGGTGCCCTACGAGAGCGATCCGGCGGACGTGGCGATGGGCGACATCGAGGGGAGCGGCGACGTCAACACCGACCGCTGGTCGCTTTCAGGTGGCCGCATCTGCCTGAAGGGCCAGGCGGGCATCCAGACGGCCTTCGACAGCTACCGTGTCCGCAAGCCGATGAAACGGGTCGGTCCGCGCGGGTCGGGCGAGTGGAAGACCGTCTCGTGGGACCAGGTGATTCGAGACATCGTCGAGGGCGACGACGACCTCGGCCACCCTGGACTCAAAGACATCTGGGGATACGCCCCACAGGAGGCGGTGATGAGCGACTGGGAGGCAGTCCAGAGCGGCGAGCTGTCCAAGTCTGACTTCGACGAGAAGTACGCGGACGACCTCATCGACACCGACCACCCCGATCTGGGGCCGAAGTCCAACCAGATCGTCGACGTCGGGGGATTCCGCCGCAACTTCATCCGGAACCGGCTCTGGCACCAGGGGCTGGGATCCATAAACAGCATCCACCACGCCGGGACCTGCGGCGTTTCGAGCGTGATGGGCAACGTCCGTTCGCACGCTGCAAAGAAGAAGCGGCAGTACCCCGACATCGAGAACTGCGAGTACCTCATCGCGTGGGGGACCAATCCGATGGTCGCCAACAAGGGCCCGACGTGGCTCGCGCCGAAGCTGACGAACGCTATCGAGGACGGAATGCGGATGGACGTCGTCGATCCGCGCCTGTCGAAGACCGCCGAAAAGGCCGACACGTGGGTGCCTGTCGAACCCGGTGCGGACGGGGCGCTCGCGCTCGGGATGGCGCGGTGGATTATCGAGAACGACCGCCACGATCTGACCTACCTCCAGAACCCCTCGCAGTCGGCCGCGAGCGACGACGACGAACCCACGTGGAGCGACGCGGCGCACCTCGTGCTCGTCGACGAGTCGGCAGGACCGAAAGCGCGCGCCGCCGACCTCGGACTCGTTTCGGAAGACGACGAGGCCGCCGACGACTTTGTCGCTGTCGATGCGGCCACAGGCGAACCACGACCCGCGAGCGAAATCGACACGGCCGTTCTCGACGTCGACGTGACGGTCGACGGGATGGCGGTTCGGAGCGTCTGGAGCCAGTACCGCGAGCGCGTCTTCGAACACACCGTCGAGGAGTACGCCGAGATGGCCGGCGTGCCGGCCGACCAGATCGCCGAGATCGCCGACGAGTTCACCAGCCACGGGAAACGCGCAGCGATTATGGCCTACCGCGGCCCGGCGAAACACACCAACGGCTTCTACAACACGCGGGCGATCGCCACCCTCCAGCACCTCATCGGGAACTACGACTGGAAGGGCGGCCAGATCACGCCCTACGCGGGCTACGACACGATGTCCGGCCGGTACGAACTCGGCTCGGTCCCGGACGGGCACGCGCCGTGGGGGATCCCCCTGCTCCGCGGCGGCGTCAACTACGAAGACACCTCGCTTTTCGACCGCGACGACGGCTACCCGGCGAAGCGGCCGTGGTTCCCTGTTGCGCCGCCACAGGCCACCCAAGAGCTCTACGGCAGCGCCGCAGAGGAGTACCCGTACGGCGTCGAGGCGCTGTTCATCCGGCCGTACTCGAACAACCACGTTATGGCGGTCGCCGGCGGCGACGAGATCCCGGCGATCCTCAAAGACACTGAGACGATCCCGCTGATCGTCGCCTCGGACACGGTCATCGGCGATACGAGCCAGTACGCCGACTACATCCTGCCCGAGCCGACCTACCTCGAACGCTGGGAGAACTTCGGGACATACCCGAACAAGCGGCTGGCCGACGAGAAGATCAGCCAGCCGGCCGTCTCCGTCGTCCCCGACGCGCGTCCGTTCGAGGATGTGCTCGTCGAGCTGTGGTCGGAGCTGGATCTCCCCGGCGTCGGTGCGGACGCCATCCCCGACGCGGACGGCGACCTGTGGCCCCTCGAACAGGCCGAGGACTTCTACCTGAAGCTCGCGACCAACATCGCGTACGGCCGGGATCCGGTCACGGACGCGACTGAAGACGAACTGCGGGTGTTCCGTGAGAGCCACGAGAACGGGCTCGGCGATCAGTTCGACCTCGAGCGCTGGCGGGCGGCCGTCACCGACGAGGAATGGCGGAAGGTCGTCACGGTGTTGAACCGAGGCGGCCGCTTCGAGGAGCCGACCGACGGCTACGGGGAGGCGTTCGCCGAGCACGGTCACGGGTACGACTACGCCGAGCGCGCGGACGACTCGAACGCCTACGACGGCGAGCATATGCGGTACAAGCTCGAGTCGCGGGTCGACTTCTACAGCGAAGTCGTCCCGAAGGGGAAACACTCCTTCACCGGCGAGCGGTTCGACCCGCTCCCGCGGGTCGACGACGTCGAGCACTACGACGGGACCGTGCAGGCCGCGGTGAGCGGCGACGACAACCGGGAGCGCCCGCTCCGGCTGATCAACTGGAAGCCGCGGACGCAGGGGATGCACCGCACCCAGAACAGCCCGTGGCTCCGCGAGACGCGTCCGGAGAACCCCGTGTGGATCAACCCCCGCGACGCCGACGAGCGGGGCATCGAAAACGGCGACGACATCGTCCTCGATGCAGGCCGCAAGACCGTCGACGCGGTCGCGATGGTCACGAGCGGAATCCGTCCCGGCGTCGTCGGCGCGATGTGGGGATGGGGCCGAACGGGTGGCGGTGCGACGGCCGAGACGATCGACGGCGAAACGCGGCCGGCGGTCGAAGCCGATGGGCACAGCGACTACCAGTTCGACGAGCCGATGACCGAGGAGGCCGGGTACGCAAAGGGGCGCGACGCCGGCTTTGCGATCAATCACGTCCAGCCGTTGGATGCAGAGCTCGGCGACACCGGCCTCTCGGACCTCGTTGGTGGAAGCAACGCGCAGTACGACGCCTTCGTCGACGTGGAGCAGAGGTGATCTGAAATGCCCGCACACGACTGACGGCCGCGACGAGGCGGCGATGGCAACGGCCCGCGCCCGACTGTACGGGCTGTTGGCTGCGACCTTCGACGGCGAGGCCGAGACGACAGCAGCCGCGCTCGATCGAGGGGCCTTCGCGGCCGTTGCCGAAGTGTTCCCGATCAACATCGAGACGGCGGACCTCCGCGGCGACGACCACGACGCAGGTTCGCTGGGCGTCGGGTACGACAACCTGTTCGTCGTGCCGGGGACCAACTACGTCCCGCCGTTCGCGTCCGCTCACGCGACCGATCCGAGCGAGGCGTTCGAGTCGGACTCGCGGTACCACACCGCCGGCGAGGCCGGCGAACTCCTCGGCGATCCGGCCGCCGATATGGCGCGGCTGTACGCCGCCGCCGGGTTCTCGCCCGAGCGCGGTGGCGACATCCCCGACCACATCGCCACCTGTTTCGAGTTTATGCGCGCGCTCTGTGAGCGGGAGGCGGCGCTACTCGAAGGCGATGGAACCGAAGCAAACCTCGATGCAGTCCGCGAACTTCAGGCCCGGACGCTCTCCCAACTGGGCTGGATCGACCGGTTCGAAGAGGCCGTCGCAAGCAGCGACACAGTCGAAGGCGTCTTCGCCGCAATCGCTCGTCTCGCACGGACGTTCACCGCGTGGGACGCCGAAGAAGTCGTACAGGCCGATCAACAACCGTCCGAAACTATACCCTCGTAACCACTCGACCGATGACAACCACAGACATCTCAGACGCCGACCTTCGTGATCGCCTCCGCGCCATCGACGACCCGGCGCTCGATACTGACATCGTCACTGCCGGACTCGTTACCGACATTTCCGTCGACGACGGGACCGCTGCCGTCGAGCTCGCGCTCGGCGCGCCGCACGCCCCTGACGAGGCCGCCATCGCGGAGCGCGTCCGTGAGGTCGCCGACGATGCGGGGGTCGATGTCGAGCTCTCGGCGAACGTACCGCTGTTCGATTCTGCCGAATCGTCGGTTCTGCCTGGCGTCAAAAACGTGATCGCCGTCGCCTCCGGAAAGGGGGGTGTCGGGAAAAGCACTGTCGCTGTCAACCTCGCCGCCGGCCTCGCCGACCGCGGGGCGAACGTTGGGCTGTTCGACGCCGACGTGTATGGCCCGAACGTCCCACAGATGCTCGGCGCCGACACCGATCCCGATGTGACGACCGTCGACGGCGAAGACCGAATTGAACCACCGACCGCTCACGGGCTCAAACTGATGAGCGTCGGACTGATGATCGAAGACGACGATCCGGTGGTCTGGCGCGGTCCGGTCGCACAGAACACCCTCACCGACCTGTTTGCCAACGTTTCGTGGGGAACGTTGGACTACCTCGTCGTGGATCTCCCGCCGGGTACCGGTGACGTCCAGCTGACGGTGCTTCAGCACTTACCTGTCACGGGGACTGTCGTCGTCACAACACCGCAGTCCGTCGCCGTGGACGATACCCGCAGGGGTATCGAGATGTTCGGCGAGTACCAGACCAACGTGTTGGGTATCGTCGAGAATATGAGCGGCTTTGTCTGCCCGAGTTGCGGAGACGCTCACGAGATCTTCGGTGAAGACGGTGGCCGAGAGCTGGCCGACGCAGTCGATGTCCCGTACCTCGGATCGCTCCCACTGGATTCGGCGATCCGTGCGGGCGCCGACACCGGCGAGCCGATCGTCCGTCAGGACGCCGCCAAGACCGCGGAAGCATTCCAAGACCTCGCGGCGACGGTTGCGAACAAAATTGGCGTGCTGCGACGCCACCACCGCCAGACTGCGACTGACGGTAGTGGGTAAAGATCCGCTCGGTCCGGATATCGACAATCTCTCGGAACTCCGAGGGTTCAGTCTCGTCTGCGACCTCGGGGAGGGATCGGCGCCGCAAACAGTTCGCTGGTCGGTGTCGATTGTAACCCGGCTTCAGTTAGTAACAGAAGAACCTCGGAAAGCGTCGCCCGCTATTCCGGTGCGGATGTCACGAAGGCACTTGACCTCCTCCGCGTGAACGCGGAGGAGTCCCACCAAGAGATTTCAGGCCGGGCGTTGCAGCCTGTTGGTTTCGAGATGCATACGTTCCACGCATCACCTGCTGGGTCACCATCTGCGTGAGGGTGTTATAGAAGACTTTCCGCACCCGAGCTCAATTCAGCAACCTCTTTTCCCGGGGTCTTCCCTCGCATCGCTCGGTCAAACCCCGGGAAAACCCGTTGATGCCAAAAGGCCGGACCCTCCCTACGGTCGGGTCCGGTGAACCGCTCGCTCCGCTCGCGGATGCTCAACACGCAGGCAGAGTCTTGGGTTGATTCGGCTGTGGGATCGTGAAATAAACACCGTAACAGGAGTTCTATGACACCCTATCCGTGTGGCTGTCCTGTGGCCCGGTCAAAGAAGCCCCGCCCGTAGCCGAATCAGATACGTACTTCGTAGTGGGAGTCGTCGACGACGTGCAACTTCGCAAGACAGGGCCGTTCCTCGCCCGTCGGAATCTCCGAACACTCGTAGATGCTGTATCGAACACCCTCCTTTACCGGACGTGCGCGAAGGTAGACAGGAATCACTCGATCAACGTCGAGCGACAGTGACGTCTCCGCCGCAAGCGCCGGATAGCCCAGTTTGTGCTTGGCCAGGTTCCGTCGCCCCCCACACATCGCCTCGATGACCAGGAGAACGCGCTCGCCGTTGCGGCGAGTCATCACGAGCGCGTCGATTTCGATCTGACCGTCGTTGTGATGGAGAATCGTCGGTCGGTCGGGATGTGGTTCAGAATTCGAAATCGAAGCTGGACGCGACGGTCGTCGGAGCAGTGCCGATCTGTGCAGCGTCGAGATCGAGCGCTCGGGAAAAAGCCCCGTCGAAAGGGCGAAGTTCAGGAACCCCGTCTCCGAGAAGGTCGGCAGCGACCGATACACTTCGAGCATATCCTGCACCTCCTGTCCGAGAGCGAGCGTATCGTCTCCCTCCGCCGTGTAATCTACCGTCTCCCGTTCGTCCGGACGGAACGCCCGCTCGTCGATGAAAAAGTCGTCCAGGTGGTCCGGAACGTGAACGAGCGCAAACTGAGTTCCGGAGCCGTCCGTCGCTCGCCCCAACGACAGGACCATCGTCTCTCGCTCCGCCAACCGACTCGACAGCTGCTGCCGGGTGTCGGCCGTGAGTTCCGCCGCCGTCCGATATTGGCCCGGATCCTGGCCGATTTCCCGCAAATAACCAGTGAACGACCTCGGGCCGTAAAGCCCGGTGGCTGCCTCCTGTACCGAGCGCAACGCTGGGTCCCAATGGCTCACAACAGCCGCCAGTCGGACGTGCGTGAGCTAAACCCTGACGACTGTGGCCGGGTTGTGCGGGCGATCAAAAGCGAGCGCGACCGCGACACCGCTGTTGGTGCACCGTCAAATTGACCTCGAGATCGACTCGTGGTTCCGTCTGGCGGGTGCTTTGCCCTTCGATCCTGAATTCGCCACGAGTCAGGTACAGCCACACAAGTACGCAGCTAGCCCCGACGACCATCTTCCCGAGGGCCAGTTCGTATCTGCTCACCGAGTACGCGACGTGCCCGAGAGCCGGTATTGTCGCGGCTACTTCTGTCGGCTGCAACATCATCGCTGCCCAGAGATTGTGCCCGAAGTGGAGGCCGAACGGGACCGCTAACCGCGTTGTGAGGACGTACGCTCCGCCCTACAACAACCCCAGCAGCGTGCTCGCGACGACTATCTGAATACTTCGTCCCTCGGCACCGCCTCCACCTTGGGTAACGATATGACTCACTCCGAATATCGCAGAGCTCGTCAGTAGCGCAATAACGACAGACCAGTTGGAAGAGCTGCCCCGAGCGAGCATCCCTTCTGCGAAATTCGATAGCATCACCCCACGGAAAGCGAACTCCTCGAACGCAGTTTGCAACCCGAAGGAAACGAGAGCTACCGTACCGACTAGTGCCAAGACGCTGGGGTCAGCTATCTGGGTACTGAACCCCGCCGTTGCGTCAGCTCCCCCGAGTTGGAGGAACACGGCGGTTGGCACGCCGTATGTGAGCGCCCCGATGACGATTCCAGCCACCCAGTCCACCAACTCACTCCTGGAGGCTCTAACCCCGAACGCTGCGAGCGATCGCTGATCAAGCCGCGTTCCGAGTGCGATTGCGACGAGCAGCCCGAGACCCGAGGCGACCCCCAAGAGCCCGATATCCAATAACGCGACCGTTCCGTCCCCGAGTCCAGAGACGTCGAACAGGCTCCGGATAGCAAATCCCGCTATGGCCAGCGCCAGGAGTTGGACGCCGAAACCAACCGCCCACGGTAGTATTCCGCGCCACGTTGCTCTGACACGGTCATCCGACACGTCGTGTGTGACCCGATGAATCCACTGTCGTACCGAATTCATATCAACGAGTACCCCGTCTGTGGTGTGTCCCCGCATCGGTAGCGATGCGGTGACGATCATACGTCTTGACCGCAGTACCGGGTATCATCGGTTCACCCGCATACAAGACCTGATCCACGGTGACTGACACTCCCCGTAGATCTGTTGCACTCCTGGCTTCAGTACTCATAGGTACAGAAAGGCGACGGGACTACTCCGCTATTGTGTCGGACGTGTCCGCTTATTCATATACTAACCGACTCTGTGATCGCTGAAGCTGTCCGGTGTCACCCCCACGACCGAGTACTGATACCTCATCCGTTCACGAGAGATAATCACGAAGCACTTCAGTGACTTCCTCGCGCTCGTGGTGGACCCAGTGTGACGCGTCGGGATATGTCTGAAGCTGACCCGTTTCACAGTACGCGAGGCTTTCCTCCGCCATAGAAGGGACGAGTCCAACATCATTCTCGCCCCAACAGATCAGCGTTGGTTGGACGACAGTGTCGCGTGACGGACGCTCCGACCGCCTGAATCCACGGTACCAGTTTATCCGCGGCTCAATACCGGTGTGCCGCCACGCTGCTTGATACCGCGCAATCGTTTCGTCATCGAACGTTCCGTTATTCGAGGAGATTTCGAGGGTGGCGACCATATTCTCCATCCCGTTCCGGCGCAGCATCCACTCGGGGAGCTTCGGGAGCTGATAGAACCAGACGTACCAACTCCGCGCGATCTGGCGGAGGCTGGAGCGGAGTGTCTCTCGATACACCGTCGGATGCGGAACGTTGCAGATTCCGAGTCGATCGATGACGGCGGGCTCCCGAAGAGCGACGTTCCAGGCCACGAACGCGCCGAAATCGTGTCCGACTACGTGGGCCGATTCGCGTCCCTCACTGCGGATTAATTCACGGACATCGGCGACGAGATTCGACATCCGGTAGGCGTCGATTCCGTCGGGTGCTTCGCTTAGATTACAGCCGCGCTGATCCGGGACCACCACGCGATAGCCAGCATTCACGAGCGGACCGATCTGGTGACGCCACCCATACCAGAAATCGGGGTGGCCGTGTAACAAGACGACGAGGGGGGCATCAGGTTCGCCAGCTGTTACGACGTGTAGTCGGACGCCGTTTACCTCCCGGGAGGAGGATTCGACGTTCGGGGCTGTAAGCAACGATGCGTCAGTATCTGTGGATGGTGTTGTTGCTGCCATCAGTGTTTGTTGGCACGGCGAGCGGTTCGAATGCTCTGCTCAGGCGTCAACGGGGTATTGATGTCTGAAAATACGCGATGTATCCGAATAGGCGGACTGCCGTAGCAGTAAGGCTATTTTTATTTTCGACTACGAGCCCGAGCGCATCAGCGGACGATCTCGCTAAAGACGCGCTCTTCGACTTTTCGAAGGTGTTCACCCACTGTTCCAGGAGAGATCCCGACGGCGTCACCTACCTCTTCAAGTGACGCTTTACGTGGTTCAGTGTAGTATCCTACCTCCACGGCTGCCTCAAGTACTTCTTCTTGTCGAGTGGTGATCATTCGACTGAGAGACGACTCGTCCGCCTCGTACTCCCCCATATTGCGAATATCGAACGCCATCGAATCCAGCTCACCGGCGTAGTCGAACAGCTTGCTGAAGGAGTTCTCCGTCCCGAGGTACGTGATTTCGAGGTGACCCTCGGAAGTGAAGCGGATCGGCGTATCAACTACTAAAAACAGTTCTTGCTGGAGTACCAGTGCCTTTCGGACCTCGTCGGTCGGTACGAATTGACTCACAGCCATCCACCGGTCATCTCCGGCAACGAGATAATCGATGACGTGCGGGGATGCAGCCATAATCTGTTCGTACCGCTCTTGACTGCCGCTCGCCTCCGCCAGTAGCAACACGGTCTCGTCGGCCAGAAGCTCAACGTGATGAATGGCTCTTCGCTCGATATCCGGTGCTTCCGTGAGCTTATCCCCAAGTGGGTGGAACGCACCTCCCTCGTTTGGCTTGACTTCCACCGTGAGATACCGCATACGACGACTTGCAGTACGTTAGAAAATAAATCATTACCGTAGAGCCGCTCACCGCTGCGGCGCAACGAAAAAAAACAGCAGTTCCGAAGGCGGCACTGGTATTTATATCACACCACAGGTGAGGCAACGCGCCTACCGTGCTCGGTCTGGAACAGCTAGGTGTGGACGATGTTTCAGCATCACCGCTCGATCGCCCGGCAGTCCCCGGCTGAGGCGGTCACCGCCCTCCCAACCGACGCTATTGTCGGTCGTGAAACGCACGAGAACGCCCCCGCGGTCGTGATCCGCGCTGATCGAGTGCAGAGCGCCCTCTCGACGCTTCGCTCGGAGGCAGGATTCGACCACTGTTCGTGTGTGACTGCTCAAGAGTACGAAGACCGCTTCGAGACGATCTATCACCTCACCAGTTACGACGACCGGACGCGCGAGTTGTCGGTCGTCGTTCCGACAGCGAAGGACGACCCGATAAGTGAGTCAGCAACACCGGTCTACCGGACTGCTGCGTGGCACGAACGGGAGGCCTACGATCTCGTCGGTATCGAATACGAGGACCACCCGGACCTGCGGCGGATCCTGCTGCCGGAGACGTGGCAGGGACATCCGTTGTCGCTGGACTACGATCAGACACGGCCTCAGATCGTGCCGTTGTCCGAGCACGCGAATCCGCTACAGGAGGATCACCGTGAGGGGCCTGACACGATGCACATCAACATCGGGCCGCACCACCCGTCGACTCACGGAGTCCTTCATTTGAACGTCGAGCTGGATGGGGAGACGATTGCAGATGTCGAGCCCGATATCGGGTACATCCACCGATGTGAGGAACAGATGTGCCAGCAGGGGACCTACCGCCACCAGATTATGCCGTACCCAGACCGCTGGGACTGGGGCGGTGCGGGCCTCCTGAACGAGTGGGCTTACGCCCGCGTCATCGAAGACTTAGCCGGGATTGATGTCCCTGAGTACGCCCAGGTCGTCCGGACGATGAGCGCCGAATTGTCTCGGATTCTCTCACATCTGTTATTCACGGCGATGTACGCACTGGACGTCAGCGGCGAGTTCAATGCCACCTTTATGTACGGGTTTCGGGACCGGGAACTCGTCCAGGATCTCCTGGAGGACCTGACTGGTCAACGAATGATGTTCAACTACTTCCGGATCGGCGGCGTCGCGTGGGACCTCCCAGAGCCGCGCGACGGGTTCCTCGAAGACGTGCGCGCCTTCACCAACGACCTGCCGCAGAAGCTCGCGGAATACCACGACCTCCTGACGAGCAACGAAGTCTTCCAAGCCCGGTGTGTCGACACCGGCGAACTCCCGCCAGCAGTCGCAAAGCAGTATGGAGCCACCGGGCCGGTCGCTCGTGCCTCAGGTATCGACTACGATCTCCGACGTGACGACCCGTACGGCTACTACGATCGTCTTGAGTGGAACGTCATCACCCGGGACGGCTGCGACAACTTCGCACGTGTGCTTGTGCGACTACAGGAAATCGAAGAATCAGCAGCCATCATCCAACAGTGCGTCGACCTGCTCTCGGACTGGCCGGAAGCAGATCGGACCTGCCAGGCCAACGTGCCGCGGACGCTGAAACCGTCGGGAGAGTGCTACAGGGCCGTCGAGGGCGCGAAGGGCGAACTCGGGATCTACATCCGCGCAGACGGAACCGACGCGCCCGCGCGGTTCAAAATCCGAGGCCCGTCGTTCTCGAACCTATCGGCGCTACCGGCGATGGCGGAAGGCGAGTACGTTGCCGACCTCGTCGCAACGCTCGGCAGTCTCGACACGATTATGGGTGAGGTGGATCGATGACGATACCGACATCGACGCCGTGGCGTGGTGACTCCGATCAGCGGGTAACCTGCATCGCCTGCGGCGAGACGGTCGACCGCGATGCTGCGCGAGAATACGACAAGCAGGGCGACCGCTGGAACCGTGACGACAAGGAGTTCGAATATCTCTGTAAGCCCTGCCACCGCGAGTGTTGTCATCAGAACCGCGAGGGACTCGAAGAGACGCTCATCGCGGCCGGTGCTGGCCGGACCGACCGACAGACGTTCCTCAGGCAGTTCTGCGAGCTCACAGTCGACGATGCGGATACATCGCGGAAGGAACCGTAGCAGAACAGACCGCCCTTCGTAGCTCCCCCAACAAAATGACATCACCTGACAATACGACTCAGACGAGTTCCCACCGCCACCGCTCTCGAACCGAGACCGACCCGGCGTCGAACCGACCGATGTCGCTCTCGGAGATCAAAGAATCGTACGCCGAGTACGCTGACTGGATCCAGCGCTTCGACTGGCTGGCCCGTCTCGTCACTGGCCGCTATCGCCGCAAACGGTTTGGAGATGTTGACGGGAAGGTGCTAGACGTCGCTTGTGGGACGGGAACGAACTTCGGATATCTTCCAGAGACTGTCGAACTCGTCGGCATCGATGTTAGTCCGGAAATGTTAGCACGCGCTGAAGACCAACTCACAGAGCTAGATATCGAAGGCACGCTTTTGCAGATGGATGCTCAGGATCTCGATTTTGCCGACGACAGTTTCGACGCAGTGATTTCGTCGCTGTCGACGTGTACGTTCCCCGATCCAGTCGCCGCGCTCCGTGAAATGAACCGGGTATGTAAGCCCAAGGGGACGATCCGCCTGGTCGAACACGGGCGAAGTGACGTGGGACCGATCGCAAGCTACCAGCAGTGGCGGACCGACGCTCACTACGCCCAGACCGGCTGTCGCTGGGATCAACAGCCCTGTGATGTTGTCGCTGAGGCGGGTCTCACGATCCAAGATACCACTACTGGACTTCTTGGGACGATCACCACTTTCGAGATCAGCCCGGACGGCGGTGGTGAATGATGGCCGGGCCTCCAATGCGGTGGAGTGGCTCGTCGCCGGCGGGCTCCTGACCGTTCTTGGAGCACTGCTGCCTTGTTTTGCCGCTAGCTGACTGTAGTTTCAGACGCTCTCACAGGAAAATACCGTCAAGCTAACCGGGAATTGGACGCCGTCTGGCGATATGGGATCGCTCAGACGGCTCGCTCGGATGTGTCGAGATCTTGCCAAACAGCACGTAGATGACCCTGACGTACCCGCCGCGCCGAACGGCGCGGACGGGTACGCCAAGTGGACACAGATTGCGTTGATTTTGTTCCGCGTTGAGTTGGAGAAGAGTCTTCGTGAGACTGAAGACTACCTCAACGAGATGCCCGGTATCCTCGCCGTATTTGATCTCAACGAGGCACCACACTACAGTTCGTTCTGCCGGTGGGAAGACGAGTATCGGATGCGTGAACTCCGCCGCCTGCTCCGCGCTTCGGCGGAGCAGGCGGGCTGGAGTGGTGAAGCCGCAATCGATGCAAGTGGCTTCCAGCGTGATCAGACCAGCTATCACTACCGTGACCGTGCGAACTACTCGTTCCAGTCGATGAAGACAACCATCTTGATCGACGTGAACTCGCTAGCGATCAAAGACGTTCATTTCACGACACAGAAGGCGTGGGACGGCCACATCGGGATGCAGGTCTTCCGCCGGAACGCGGAAGACCTGCGTGTATTGTCTGCTGACGCGAACTACTCGTGGGGCGAACTCCGTGAGGAGTGTCGCTCGAACTCAACGCGACCACTGATCAAGCACAGGGAACAAACACCGTTGCAGAAGGCCCACAACGCCCGAATGACCGAGGATTACAACCAACGCTGGATGAGTGAGACGGGCTTCTCGCAGTTGAAAGAAGACGACGGCGAGAAGCTCCGCTCCCGGAGCTGGCACGGCCAGTTCCGGGAGCTGACTCGGAAGTGCATCGTCCATAACCTAACGCAGGCGGCGAGTTAGGGCTCGCCGCCTGCTCCCCTTCTCCGGACGTATCCGGGAGAGGCATCGCCGTCGTCACCGAAACAACGAAGCAAGATACCATAGTTTTGACCCTTCGGCAACCGCTGTCAGTAACAGCCGCTGTATCTTCTGACTGTAAGAACGCACCTCTGACAGCGTGAGACTACAAACAATCGACCCTACCCCGTCGCTGTCTTGCGTTCAACAAGGCAAGCACTGCTCAGGTTCCGCGGGTGGACGTTCCTACTCGCAGGCTACGACGAGACGTCGCGGGTCCCTGATGACGTAGTACAGTATGGCGGGGAACACGGTTCTCCGCGTCGGGACCGCCGTCTTAGCGTTCGGTCTCCTCACCGCTGTGACGAACCCACGGGCGTTTCTCGGTGTCGTGCTATAGTAGCGTTTGCAACTGATTATACATCCGATCGCAGGCAGTCGTGCGATCGTGTGAGTGAAGACTTGCAAATGCTACTATAGGGAGTGTGATTCTGGGAGAGTTGATTAGCGGAGTCGGCCGAGCAGTTCGTAATCGTGATCCGGAGTGTACCGACGGAACAGCAGACTGTTCGACAGCACCGACACCGACGAGAAGGCCATCGCGCCGGCCGCGAGCACGGGCTGGAGCAGCCCGAGTGAAGCCAACGGGATCATCGCCGTGTTGTAACCAAGCGCCCACACGAGATTCTGTTTAATCTTCTGGAGTGTCGCATCCGAGATGCGGATGGCCTTCACCACGTCGAGCGGGTCGTCGCGCATCAGCGTCACGTCCGCAGCTTCGATGGCGACGTCCGTGCCCGACCCGATGGCCGTCCCGACGTAGGCGACCGCGAGCGCGGGCGCGTCGTTGACGCCGTCGCCCACCATCATCGCCTTGCGCCCTTCGTCCTGGATGGCCTCGACGGCATCGGACTTGTCCTCGGGGAGCACCTCCGCGCGGACGTTCCCAGGGTCGATGCCGACCTGCTCGGCGACGGCACGGGCCGTGCGCTCGTTGTCGCCGGTGATCATCATCACGTCGATGCCGCGCTCCTGCAGTTGGCTCACGGCCTCGGTGGCACTTTCTTTGATCGTGTCGGCGTCAGCGACCACACCGACGAGTTCTCCCTCGTCCGTGCCAGCGGGCACGCGGGCGACGAGCATCGCCGTCTTCCCCTCCCTTTCGAGACGTTCCATCGTCCCCTGAGCGGGCGAGGGGTCGATCCCGTTGTCGCGGAGGAGCTTTCGGTTTCCGACCAGCACCTCGCTGTCGTCCACGGTTGCGCGGATGCCGTGGCCGGGGACGTTCTCGAAGTCCTCGGGGTCGTTCACGTCGATGCCGCGCTCTCTGGCTCCGTCGACGATGGCCCGGGCGAGCGGGTGTTCGCTCCCGCTCTCGGCCGTCGCTGCGAATCGGAGGACGTCATCCTCACTGAGACGGTCGCGTGCGGTTAGCGCTCCGCCGTCGGATCGAGGGTCCGACGAGGTCCCGCTCGCGCTACTCGCGGGACCGCCGTCGGCTGCCGGCTCTCCACCGTCCGCGACGGCCTGGCCGTCACCGTCGAAGACGACGACGTCGGTCAGTTCCATCTCGCCTTTCGTCAGCGTGCCCGTCTTGTCGAAGACGACCGTGTCGACGTCTTTCGCCCGTTCGAGAATGTCTCCGCCCTTGAACAGGACGCCGTTCTGGGCACCGATCGTCGTCCCGACCATCGTTGCAGCAGGCGTCGCTAACCCCAGCGCACAGGGACAGGCGATCAACACGGACGACGCGAAGACGATGAGCGCGAACTCGAAGACTGAGACAGTGCCACCAGCCACGACTGGGCCGCCAGCGACCGCACCCCACAGCGGAAGCCACTCGACGAACCCAGCGAGTGTTTGAGGGAAGAGGAACCACACGGTGCCCCACAGTACCGCGTTCGCGATGACCGCCGGGACGAAGTACGCCGAGATTCGGTCTGCGAGGTTCTGGATGTCTGGCTGGCGGGACTGGGCCTCCTTGACTGTCTGAACGATCTGCTGGAGCGCCGTGTCCGCGCCGACCTTCGTCGCCTCGACGACGAGGACGCCGTTCTCGTTGATCGTCGAGCCGACGACCTCGTCGCCCTCGCCTTTCTCGACGGGGACCGACTCGCCGGTGACCATCGACTCGTCGACGGCGCTCTGCCCGTCGATGACGACGCCGTCGGTCGGAATCTGCTCGCCGGGACGGACCTTCATACGGTCACCGACGGTGACATCTTCGAGTGGCACTTCCGTCTCGTTGCCGTCCTCGTCGACGAGGGTGGCCGTCTCGGCCTCCATTTCGAGAAGCTTCCGAAGGGCGTCGCCCGCCTGCCCCTTCGAGCGCGCTTCGAGATAGTTCCCGAGGGTGATGAACACCAGGATGAGCGCGGCAGTGTCGAAGTACAGGCTTCCCGCGATCAGTCCGGCAAGTACTGCAACGGAGTAGAAATACGCAGTGGACGAACCCAGTGCGATGAGAACGTCCATATTGGCGCGCCTGTTGTTGACCAGCGCGTTGTACGAGTTCTTGTAGAACGGCCAGCCGAGCACCGCCTGAACGGGTGTCGCCAGCAGGAACTCGACCCACCCGAATTCGACGCCGAAGACCGTCTCGGGCAGAATTCCCCCGCCGAGCAGAAACTTCTCTGCGAGGAAAAACAGCATCGGGGCAGCCAACGCGGCTCCGAACAGTGTCAGTCGAAGCTGTTTTCAATCTCACCCTGTCGCGCGGCGTCCCGAGCGTCTTCACCCGCTTCACCGCTGTCTCGGTCTTCACGGACCGGCGAGTAACCGGCGTCCTCGATAGCGTCGTAGAGCGCCTCGAGTGACGTGTCCGCGGGGTTGTACCTGACCTGCGCTTCGTCGGTGGCGAAGTTCGCCTCGGCCGAGATAACACCCGGCGTGTTCTCGAGCGCAGTCTCGTTCGTCTGCACACAGTTGGCACAGGTCATATCGGAGATACCGATGGTCACCGTGTCAGACACCGCACCGTAGCCGGCGTCCTCGATCGTCTCGTAGATCTCTGCGAGCGAAACCTCGTCAGGGTCGTACTCGACGGAACCTTCGTCCGTGGCGAAATTGGCGTTCGCCTCGATGACGCCGTCGAGCGACTCCAGGGCGTCCCCAACTGTCCCCGAGCAGTTGGCACAGGTCATCCCTGTGATGTCAAGATGTGCTGTGCGTGTTTGCATCGGTATACTATAGGGGCTACTCCGTTAGGTGAGTTACTACTTAGATAGTGGGGGTAATCAACGGCGTTTGCTTTCGTTTCCAAACCGGAGTCAGCGCTACACGCCCTCTTCGAGACGCTGGTGTCGATCTTCGAATCGACTCTGACACGATGGGCAACAGAAATGATAGAGCTCTCCACCGATACGACTCGTCTCCCCCTCAGAATCCACAGTATTACCGCACTCGGCACACGTGAGTGCGAACTCGACGCCATCGATCGATGGCGTCCACTCGACTTCGTCGACTAACGTGACTGTGTATTCAACCGAGTCGACGCCGTCGAGAAGCGTGTTCACCCACGCCCGGACGTTCTGTGCTTCTGCACGTCCATAGAACCAGAGGTCGCCCTCCGACGTAATGAACACGTGTTCGACGGCGTCGTCGTTTCTGACCCGCTCGCGTACCGTCTCGAACGACTCGGCCGGGAGATCTAGCTGGACGAGTACCGGTACACCAGCCCTGAGTTTGGTACGGTCGACATCGATAGTGAAGTGGTTGATGACCCCGGCCTCCTGGAGCCGTGTGACGCGATCTGAGACGGCTGGCCCGGAGAGGCCAACTTCCTCGCCGATTGCGCTGAACGGGCGACGGGCGTTCTCGGCTAACAGCGAGAGAATCTCCATATCGGTTTCGTCCAAGTCCCGCATACTGGCCGAAAGGACGCAGGATACAATACTATTTCCCTGAATTCACTTTGGAATGCTGCGTTTCACGGCCGTTGAAACAGCAGTGTCGAAGCAGGAAACGGCAAAGAGGAGCCGACCGTGTCTCTCACTGGAGTGAGTCAAGTGATCACCGTCGAGGGGATGACCTGCGGCCATTGTGAACAGACAGTCGAAGAGGCACTCCGAGGCGTGTCTGGTGTGACTGACGCTACCGCCGATCGTGAGGCCGAACAGGCGAGCGTCGATGGTGACGCCGACGTCACGGTTCTCGTGCAGGCAGTCGTAGACGCTGGATACACAGCCCACGCCTGATACTGATTACTCCCGTCTCTTACCGCCGAGCGCCGCCAATAGGGATGGCGCTCGGCGGTAACAAGTGAGAGTAATCAGTATGAGAGACCCAGCTCGTTCGCGGACGACCCTCGTTCTCTTTCGAGTCCGCCTGCCCTGATCGTACCGCGAAAGCCGAAGTATCATACCTAGGATGGATTGACATCTTCTGGCCGCCGACACGGGGCCTTTGCCCGCGTCGGATGGTGGGGATTACTCCCCGTGTTACGGGCTCCGGAGACCCGTGGTTTCGGAGGCAATTCAGCAGCGACACCGCCGGAGCTCTCTAATAAGCGGGTCTTATCGACCTCGGCATAGACTCCGATATGGTACAAAAATCGGCGGACAGGAGTAAGCCGATCGAACGCAGACCAAGACGACGTATAACAAAACTGGACCGGGGAGTGGGGGACGTGTGGTTCACGCGGGGACCAGCGAGCGGAGGACAGTTCGGCAAGCGAAACACGAGTTCGGCAAGCGAAACACGAAACTGGATCTGAGATACAATACTATGGAAGCTTCAAGAACGAAACTTATCGCGATCGTATTAGCGGCGGTGATGATGACCTCCGTCGTGGGAATGGTCGGAGCACAGGAGACACAGCAACAGACCGACTCACCGATGGACACAAACGCCACGGTGGCGTTCTCTGATCAGACGACGGACGGCACGTCGGTGACCGTCGATTCGGTGAATATGACAGACGGCGGGTTCGTTGTGATCCACGACGACAGTCTACTCGAAGGGGAGGTCACCGGGAGCGTGGTCGGCGTCTCGGAGTACCTCGAACCCGGGGAACACGATAACGTCACTGTCACGCTGTTCGATGGCGTTCCGGGAGCGACGTTCAACGAGACGGAGCTCACCGATAACGAGACGCTGATCGCGATGCCGCATCGCGACAGGAACGCCAGCGAGACCTACGACTTCGTCGCGACCAACGGATCGGAGGACGGTCCGTACGTCGACAACGGGACGGCGATCACCGACTCGGCGAACGTCACCGTGGAAACCCAGATGACCACCGGTGAATCGTTTGTCGTGACTGATCTGAGTGCTCCGGAAGTCATCGAACGGAACGATACGCTGAACGTCAGTGCAACCATCGAGAATCCCAACGACGAGGCGGACACACAGACCGTAGAGTACCGTTTCGACGGTAACGTGTCGATCCGCGAGGAAGTCAGCCTCGATGCCGGCGAGTCGACGACTATCACAACCTCCGTCAACACGTCAGCCGTCACTGCCGACAGGTACATCCACGGCGTGTACACGCGAGAGGACGGACAGCCCGCCCAGGTCCTGATCGTCGACGAAATCGCCTCCTTCGGGGTCACGGACCTCACTGCGCCCGAGTCGGTGACCGTTGGCGAAAACGTCACAGTGAACGCCACCGTCACGAACCCCAACGAGTTCGCCAACGAACAGCCGGTCGAGTTCCGGTTCGACGGCGCCCTCGTGGAGACCCGAACCGTCGACCTCGACGGCGAGAGCTCGACGACCGTTCAGTTCCAAATAAATACCGAGGGGACTCCCCCGGGGATGTACATCCATAGCGTCTTCTCGAACGACTTCGGACAGGACGCGATCATCACGGTCGAAGTCCCGGACGACGGGGATGACGGAGACACCGGAAACGAAACCAGCACACCCGAAGACGGTACTGACGGAGACACCGGAAACGAAACCAGCACACCCGAAGACGGTACTGACGGGGACACCGGAAACGAAACCAGTACACCCGAAAACGGCGCTGACGGGGACACCGGAAACGAAACCACTGCACCCGGAGAGGACACCGAAGAGGGCGACTCCGGTGAAGAGGGTACCGACGCGGAACCGACAGCACCCCCCGAGGATGCGTAACTAACCTGGGTCCCCAGGTTCGCACTTTCAGCCGAGTCCCGCATACTCGGCGTTTATTTCCCATCGATACCGGGATGCTCCGTCGGGACGGGCGAACGGCTGGGTTGAGTCGTCACAAGGCGGAGAGATTCGCTGTTTCCCTTCCTAGGCCAACGACGAGCGCCGTCTGGCGTTCGTACGTAGACAGAACGCGTATTGTCATATGTGGACAGAACGCGTCGTTGCGGTGAATCGCCTCGGGGTCAAGCCCCGAGGCTTCCCGTTTCTACGACGTGACTTGCAGACACACACTGAAATTCAGGTGTGTCCGTAGCGGTCACAGTCTCCACGGGCGTGTCTTCGGGCCATCCCAGCCCTAGTTCAGAAAATCCGCTCTTGAGAACGTTCATCGCCGCGTTCGCGTCTCTGTCCGTCTCGAAGCCACAACTCGGACAGGAGTGTTCCCTGACCCAGATTGGTTTCGCCGTTTCCACACCGCACGACGCACACTCTTTCGTCGTCCCTTCGGGTTCAACCTGCTTGACGTGACAACCGTACAGGTCAGCCTTGTATTCGAGCAGAGTGATGAACTGTCGCCACGCCGCATCCTGCTTGTTGCCAGCGTTGTGCGACTGCTCCAACATCCCCTTCACGTTCAACTCCTCAACGAACACAGCGTCGTACTCGCGGACGAGCCACGTCGTAATCTTGTGCTGATAGTCCACCACCTTCTGCTTGATGTGGCGCTTCACCTTCGCCACTTCCCGACGTTGCTTCTCGTAGTTGTTCGACCCCTTCTCCTTACGAGACAACTTGCGTTGTTCGCGGCGAAGACGCTCGTGCTCGTCTTTGAGGTCGAGCCAGACCACGGTCTTGCCGTCGCTCGTGTGGATGTAGTTGAGGATGCCGAGGTCGATACCTACGCTGTTGCTCGCGTCAAGCGAGTCCACGTCGGGCTTCTCGGGCAAGTCGGCGTCGTCGGTTTCGAGGCCGAGGGAAACGAACCACTCGCCGGTGGTCTCCTTCTTGAACGTGACTTCTTTGATGGTTGCTTGGTCGGGAATCGAGCGGTGGTAACGGATTTTGACCCAGCCGATTTTGCTGAAACGGACGTAAGCATACCTGTCGCGCCCCCTCTTTTCATCGAGGTCGAAACCGGACTGGTTGTACGTCACGCTCCGGTACTCGGTGGGTGATTGCCGTTTGAGTCGACCAACGTTGTACCCTTTCTCTTTCTTCTTGCGAAGGTTCGAGAGGTTCCGATGGAAGCGAGCGACGGTGGCTTGTGCGGCCTTCGAATGCAGGTCGCTGAACACCGGCCACTTTCGCTTCCATTCGGGGAGTTTGTTGTTCTGGTCGTACTCACTCGGTTTGTCGTCCTCTGGGGCTTGTTCGTAGTCCCAGCGAACGTGGTTGTAGAGTTGGCGATGAACATTCAGATGGTGTTCCAGTCGCTCCGCTACCTCTTGTGTTGGACAAGCTTGATAGCGGTAACTGTACTCCATCGCTGTCCCGTGATTACGGATGTGTCGTCTTAATGGTTTGTATCCCTGCGTGTCGGCCTCATCCCCGAGGTCAAGCCTCGGGGTATTCGCCTTGACCGCCGATAAATAGCAGCGGGCGTGTGGTTCTCGACAGAGACGCCGACAGACGGGGTCCACCTTCGAGTGACCCGTTCGGTCCTCGTCGCCGCCCACCTTTTTTCGAACTGCTCGCCGAGTTCCTCCTCGGAAAATCGGTGCTGGAAGAGGTCACCCGATGAAAATCAGAGACCACAGATCGAGGAATTAGTCCCGATAGCGGCCGCTTCCGACCTCCAGTTCGCCCCGCACGAAGTACCAGCCACGGCCCGGCCCCAGCAGTTCCGTGTGGGCCCGTTCGCGGTACTCGTTGCCGGTCCACTCGCCGGCGATCCATTCGTTGCGGCCGGCCAGGTGCGCGGAGACGTACACCGTCGTGTCCTCGGGTGCTCCGTAGGTGGCGTACATAGGGGTGTCGTACTCGAAGCAGCGGTGGCGCTCCTGGGAACCGTACATACACTCGACCGGCGTGCGGTTGAACTGCGGAGAGAGCAGTGGCTCCGTTCCGAACAGCGCTGCCGTATCGATTGGTTCCCCGCTCGGGGCAGTCACGGAGAACGTGAAGGTGCCGTCATCGACTACGCCCATCGATGGGTTCGACGGATCGTACTCCGACTCGGGAATTGCTTCGCGCCACCCCATCGTCTCGTTCGCCACCTCGCGGTAGTACACGCGATTGACCTCGATGCGGTCGGCGCTGATGGCAAGCATCCGTCCGTGCTTCGTGTCGACTAATTCGTACGTGAAGTTCACACGCGAGGGGTCACCGTCGTATCCGCGGATTGCAGGGGTTTCGCGGCGATACTGGACGTCCTCGACGAACCGCTCGCCGAGTTCCGCCTCGCCGCTCGTCTCCGGCACCGGCACGTAGAACGTCGCATTCGACAGCGTCTGGTCCGCAGAGATCGTCACCTGATACTCGTAGGTACTTTGTTCGGACTGCTCGGCGCGTTGCTGGCCGAGCGCGTACACCCCGCCGAGCAGCAACCCGAACGCGACGACGACGGCGACGACCCCAATGCCGACACCACGCCAGTTGACGGTGCTGTCGGGGCCTCGCGTGACGTAGCGATACCCGAGGATGGCGACAGCGGCACCGGCGATGAACCCGATCGGAAGGGCGACGAGCAGCGACAACCAGATGAACGCCTCGAGCACGACAGCGACGATAACGGTGACGACGGCGAACATCAGGACTCCGGCGACAAGACTTCCGGCAACGACGCCCCATCTGGGCTCGTGACGGTCGCCCGGATCTTCTTTTGACGGTCGGGCGCCTGCGAGAAGACTGCCGAGCGTGCCTCCGATGCTCGCAACGAGGACTTGCCCGAGAGAGGCCGCAAACGACAGCAGTGCAGCGACGCCGAAGCCCGCGAGCGGCGATCCGGGGGCGAACGGCAGATCCCCGAAGCGGGTGAACAGAATCACGCCTGTGACGACAGTGCTGAGTGCTGCCATAACCACCCCAGCGACGGCACCCGCGACCAGCCCTCGCTCGGTGTCGTCGCCTTCGAGATATCCTGCGACGCCACCGCCCAGGAGTGGCGCGACGAGGAGAACGAGCGGAACGAACCCGAGCGCCGCCCCAGCCAGGCCTCCGATTGCTCCGTTTCGGAGGGCCTTGCGCGTCAGCAGAGGCATACAGGATATGACTCTATGTGATCACAAAAAACCCGTACTCACTCCGGTCGAGGAGACGACGACACGGCTGCTGGTACGCTCGCGCATCCGGCTGCTCGCGAAGCCGATCGACTCACCCGGACGGAAACGGTCGCGAGGGGGAGTGATCCGAAAGTCGAGAATCGACGACCACTCGTATGTCGCAGACTGGGGACATCCCACGGAAGCAGTACAGACTCGACAGCAAGCCCACCGGGGGACGCTGGTGGTCCGCGAGGGACTGGGCGGACGTCGAGAACTAAGGGCGTCCGACCCGGACTTCCAGGTCGGATGGCGAACATCCACGAACTCATCGATATCGGGACCATTCAGGTGAGTGCAGGCCTCCTGCGCGATTCGAAGTTCTTCGCCCGATCCCTCGACTCCCCACCGCTCGTCGAGGTGGCGAGTGAATCGGAGGCCACGGTCGACGATCTCAGTACTGCTGGTGAGCGGACCGTCCCCGTCGACACACCGATCGGGACGTTCGAGGCGGCGTATCTGCCCTGGCAGTGGCGTGGCCCGGACTATCCGACGCTCATCTATCACCACGGGAGCGGCGAGCGACCGTTCGACTTCGGGCGGTTCAGTTCGAACTCGTTCCGGCGGTTGTTCGTCGGATCCGACGATGCGATTCCAGCCAACGTCGTCGCCGTCAGAGCACCGTTCCACGACGGATCGAATATGGATTACGCCCGGGCGATGGGCGAACTCGAGAACTTCGTCGGGATGCTCGCCGCCTCAGTCGTCCTCATCGACGCGCTCGCCACAACGGCGAACGATCGAACCACTCGCCCGGTCCTCGTATCGGGTATCAGCCTCGGTGGCTGGGCCGTCAACCTCCACCGAGCCTGCTTCGACACCGTCGATCAGTACGCTCCGATCTTCGCCGGGGCCGCGCTGGGCGAGATGTTCGTTTCGTCCATCTATCGGAAGATGACAGCCGGGGAAGTCCAGAGACGCCCGGATCACCTCCGTGAGGTACTCGGCTTCGAGGAGGAGTTCAGGGCCGTCGAGTCGGCCAACTGTGCGCCGCTTCTCGCGAGGTACGACCGTATCATCGAGTACGACAGCCAGCGACCGAGCTACGCCGGGATGTCGCTCGCGGTGCTGAATCGCGGGCACGTCACCGGTGCGCTCGCCACAGCGCCCCTCCGGGAACACGTGCTTGGTGCCATTCCAGACACGGACGCCGGGGCAGAGATTCCGCACACAGACGCCAAGACGGCGGCGAACGATCAGTAACGACCACCGTCAACGACACCGTGTAGTCGGTGGGTTTGGACCGCTCGAGGCGGGCAGTCATCGTCGTATTCATCGATCGACCGCTATCGATGGCGGAGGTCGGGGCTCGTAAGCGACGGGTCGAACTGAACGGCACCCTCGCGCCAGTTGACCCACAGAAGGGTGAGGCCGAGACCGATTCCAGTGGCAACGATTCCGATGAGGCCCGCTTCCGGGCCAAACTCCCCTCCGGTGAGTAGTCTGCGACCGGATTGCTCGATGGCCACCAGAGAGACGCCGTTTTTCGTCCCACTGACGGGAAATCCGTAGACCGTCCCCTGAAAAAAGTTCCACGTCGTGTGGAGGCCGATCGGAATCGCGAGTTCGCCGGTCAACACGTAGCCAGCCGCAAGCGTGAGCGCCGCGAGCATAATACCGACCGTACTTGCGAGCGTTGCGTTCGGGTTTCCGGCATGTGCCACCCCGAAGACGACGGAGGTAAACAGCGTGGCAAGCCCGACTGCAGCCGTCCCACGAACCCGCTCGAACCACGTCAGTCCCTCCGCGATGTTCGTGATAAGATATCCCCTGAACAGGAGTTCCTCGTAGACACCCACGGCCGCGAACGTGACGAACCCCCAGGCGAACCACGGCCAGAAAGCAAAGTCAGCACGCGCGATGAAAAACAGCTCTCTGACAGTGATCCAGCCAGCCAGCAGTTCGACGACGAACACCCCTGTCATCAGCACAGCCCCCAATCCGAGGCCGAACCCAAGATCGACCCACCAATCCCGGTCGAATCGAAACCCGAAATCCCGGAACCACCGCCGATCGAGGAACCGGCCGGCAAGATACACGCTGCCGACCATCACGACCAACTGTCCCGACACGAAGACCAGATTCCGGGCCGCAATCCGGGTTTGATCACCTGGACGTCCCGGCCTGAACAGTGCGACCACGGATTCGATCGATCGGCTGGAGAGGATGCCGACGGCCGTCGTCACGAGGATACCGAGGACGACCAGCAGAGCAAGCCACAGTACCAGTCGCCACGGGAGCCGCAGTCGGCGCGTCTGTTCGTTCCAGACGATGGCTTTCCCACGTTCGAGCATTATCTGTTAATGATGTCAAGTTAATTGATAATTCTATCGCCCTGAAAATTTGGTGGTGATCTAGAGAAAGGCCGGTAACACAAATATCATAATGAGATTGATAATTCCGTGGGTGAGCATACTGGCTACTATGTTGCGACTCCAGACGTACACGCCCACGAGTACAACCGTGAATACTGCCTGTGGGATCGCGCCGACGAGACCCCAAGACGGAAAATGAACCGCGAGAAAAACGAACCCGCTGACGACAGCTCCGACCCAGACACTACCAGTTAATTCTGTCAGCCGTTCGATCGGGTAGCCCCGCCAGAGTATCTCTTCGGTGACGACGGCCGTCCCGACGACAGCGATCTGGACTGGGAGGGAGAGTTGACCGATCGCCGACAGTGTCTCCGGTTGTTCGAGATTTAGGGTGACGACGGCGACACCAGTCACGAGGAGGCCGAGCACGGCCCCACCGAGACCAGCACCCAGTCCGACAGCTACCTCTTTGCGGTCGGGTACCCGGAGACCGATCGAGGGTAGCTGCCGCCGCTCCCAGTAGACGACGAGAACCAGAATAGTGCCGACCAGTAACCAACTGGCAAGGGAGGTGGCTAGAAACGAACCGGCTGCCGACACTTCGACCCATCGCAGAAGACCGAGCCGTCCAAGCAACGGAGTTCCGAACAGGGAGAGAATCAAACCGACGAAAACTGGAAAAGACAGGGATGCACGCGACTCGCGTCGAGCTTTGTCAGGCCCCATCTTAGATCCGCCCTCGGTTGGATGTGACTGCAGGATATGACAAATATATGTGGGTCCGTTACGACCCGCGTTCACAGGAATGTAGTCAGTAGACATCTTGCCTTGTTTTGCCGCTAGCTGACTGTAGTTTCAGACGCTCTCACAGGAAAATACCGTCAAGCTAACCGGGAATTGGACGCCGTCTGGCGATATGGGATCGCTCAGACGGCTCGCTCGGATGTGTCGAGATCTTGCCAAACAGCACGTAGATGACCCTGACGTACCCGCCGCGCCGAACGGCGCGGACGGGTACGCCAAGTGGACACAGATTGCGTTGATTTTGTTCCGCGTTGAGTTGGAGAAGAGTCTTCGTGAGACTGAAGACTACCTCAACGAGATGCCCGGTATCCTCGCCGTATTTGATCTCAACGAGGCACCACACTACAGTTCGTTCTGCCGGTGGGAAGACGAGTATCGGATGCGTGAACTCCGCCGCCTGCTCCGCGCTTCGGCGGAGCAGGCGGGCTGGAGTGGTGAAGCCGCAATCGATGCAAGTGGCTTCCAGCGTGATCAGACCAGCTATCACTACCGTGACCGTGCGAACTACTCGTTCCAGTCGATGAAGACAACCATCTTGATCGACGTGAACTCGCTAGCGATCAAAGACGTTCATTTCACGACACAGAAGGCGTGGGACGGCCACATCGGGATGCAGGTCTTCCGCCGGAACGCGGAAGACCTGCGTGTATTGTCTGCTGACGCGAACTACTCGTGGGGCGAACTCCGTGAGGAGTGTCGCTCGAACTCAACGCGACCACTGATCAAGCACAGGGAACAAACACCGTTGCAGAAGGCCCACAACGCCCGAATGACCGAGGATTACAACCAACGCTGGATGAGTGAGACGGGCTTCTCGCAGTTGAAAGAAGACGACGGCGAGAAGCTCCGCTCCCGGAGCTGGCACGGCCAGTTCCGGGAGCTGACTCGGAAGTGCATCGTCCATAACCTAACGCAGGCGGCGAGTTAGGGCTCGCCGCCTGCTCCCCTTCTCCGGACGTATCCGGGAGAGGCATCGCCGTCGTCACCGAAACAACGAAGCAAGATACCATAGTTTTGACCCTTCGGCAACCGCTGTCAGTAACAGCCGCTGTATCTTCTGACTGTAAGAACGCACCTCTGACAGCGTGAGACTACAAACAATCGACCCTACCCCGTCGCTGTCTTGCGTTCAACAAGGCAAGACATCTTGTACTTCGACATCGCTTCGGACCGCGCTGTCAGGTTCACAGATCCACAAGCGGGCGCGCCTATCCACTTTGCAGGGGCGGTTGGTCGTGAGACAGATGTGCCCGATTCATCGGAGAAAATGACCGGCGGGGTTAGTCGGCCGCCTGGCCGCCATCAACCGGGATAGTGACGCCAGTCACGAAGGACGCGTCCTCGGAGCACAGGAACGCCACGACACCGGCCATCTCCTTTGGGTCGGCCTGACGTCCCATCGGCACGTCAGACATAGTACTCGTATCGAAGGGCAACTCACGAGGATCCGACCCGCCTGCCATCGTTTCTTGGATGTTCGTCTCCGTTGGCCCGGGCGCGATCGCGTTGACGCGGACGCTGCGGTCGGCGTATTCAAGCGCGGCCGTCTTCGTCAGCCCAACGACGCCGTGTTTACTGGCAACGTAGTTCCCGAGTCCACCCATCCCGACGAGTCCCGCTTCGGACGCTGTGTTCACGATGACTCCCCCGCCCTGTTCTTCCATCACGGGCAACTCCGCCTTCATTCCGGCCCATACACCTTTCAGATTGACGTCGATGAGTCGCTCCCAATCATCCTCCTCGATATCGGTGATGTCTTCGAGCCCGGTGAGAATACCGGCATTATTGACGGCAATATCAAGCCCTCCGTACGTATCGACAGTGGTCTCAACCAACTGCTGAACTTCTTCAGGATTAGCAACGTTGGCCGATACAAAGGTGGCAGACCCACCGTCGTCCTCGACAGATGCAACCACCGCCTCGCCGCGCTCTTCGTTTACGTCAGAGACCACTACATCAGCTCCCTCGTCAGCGAGGCGTTGGGCTATTGCACGTCCAATTCCCGATCCGGCTCCAGTGATGAGTGCTGTCTTGTCCGAGAATCGGTCCATAATTCGACCTCCATCAATACCTTCATCATAAGTGTATATATACTCGTGGGGCGTGTTATCTCGCCTCACTCTCGGGCGATAAAATGAGGCCGGTTCCGACTTCCTGCTTGAACTGCCTTTGAGGCCGTTCTCCCTGAATGTTTATTTCAATAGAGTGTGAGTTCGTGACCGTTAGAGCGGTGACTGCGCAACGCTGCTAAAACGCAATCGACCGATGTCCCGATCGCAAACAGTGACTGATGCCATCGCTGGTACCCAACAGCCGAACGCGTACTCGCGACGCACGGTACTTCGCGGCCTCGCAGCGACAGGCTCTGCGGCGGTCGCCCTCCAAGGAATGTCCAGCAGAGCGAGCGCGATTGAACCCAGCCAGCAGGAACAGTCCAACGGACTGCTATCCGACCCAGAATCCTTCGAGACGTTTCTCGATGGCGTGATGAACACCCAACTTGAGGCCCACGACATCCCCGGTGCGACCGTCGCAGTCGTCGATGGTGATTCGACGTTCACGAAGGGGTACGGTGTCCGGGACGTCTGGACCGACGCGCCGGTCGAGGCCGCCGATACGCTCTTTCGCATCGGATCGACGTCGAAACTCTTCGCGTGGACGGCAGTTATGCAGGGTTTCGAGGCTGGTCGGGTCGATCTTGAAAGTGACATAAACGAGTATCTCGACGATATCACGATACCGGACACGTACGACCAACCCATCACCCTCGATCACCTTGCGACTCATACTGCGGGATTCGAGGAACGCGCTCGTGGAACGTTTGTCCTGAACGAATCGGATCTGCGTCCGCTCCCGACGATGCTCAAGAACGAGCGACCGGCAAGAGTTCGGCCGCCGGGTGAGTTTACTGCCTACTCGAACTACGGGGCCGCGCTTGCCGGTTATATCGCCGCCACGACTGCCGGGTCGTCGTTCAGTGAGTATGTCGAAGCGGAGATTTTCGAGCCGCTCGGGATGGATCAGAGCACGTTCGACCAGCCCGTTCCCGATGCTATCGACGGGACGCTCTCGAAGGGGTACACGACCCCGAACGGTCGGTATCAGGAGGGCAATTTCGAGTACGTCGGTATGGCGCCAGCTGGATCGATGAGTACAACAGCGACCGATATGGCGCGGTTCGTCCGTGCCCACCTGCAGGGTGGCGCAACCGGCCAGGGACGCATCCTCGAGTCCGATTCCGTAGCGACGATGCACCAGCGGCGATTCGGCAACGACGATCGACTGAACGGAATGTGCTTTGGGTTCTACGAACTGAGCCGGAAAGATGTGCGTATCGTGGGGCACGCGGGCGACACCGAGCAATTCCACAGTTTAGTGGCCCTGCTTCCGGAGCACGGGGTCGGGCTCTTCGTCTCGTACAACAGCCCTGGTGGTATCGAAGCCAGAGACGAACTGCTCGACGCACTGATCGACGAGTACTACCCGAGCGAAGAGAGCACATCCCAGCCCGATGGCGAGCCAACGCGGGTGAGTGACGTGACCGGGACGTATCGCACACTCAGGTCTCCATACACCACGTCGGAGAAACTGTTGGGCGTGCAGTCGAATGTCACTGTCTCCGTCGATGACCAGGGCCGACTCGTCACGACCGGCCCCGGCGGGTCGACGCAGTGGGTCGAGGTGAACGACCTGTATTTCGAGGCGGTCGATGGATGGGACGCGCTTGTCTTTGAGGAGACCGACGGCGAGATAACCCACCTGTTCTTCGACAGCAGGCCTCCCTCAGCCTATGAACGACTCGGGGCCAGTGAGCAACCGGCAACGCACGCAGCCATCGCCGGCCTGAGCATCCTGGTCTTTCTCGGAGCCGTCCTCGGATGGACGGCGACGGGTCTCTGGCGATGGTACCGTGGCGAGACGCGAGAACGACCGACCTCCCCACTGCGGCACACTCGTCGGATCGCTGGACTCACAGCGGTGAGCTATCTGGGGTTCGTGATTGGATTGGCCGTCGTCGTGTTAAGCGATCCACAGGCGGCCCTCCTCGGGAATCCGCTACCGTTGCAGGTCGTCCTGCTGTTCCCGCTCTTGGGAGCCCTCGCGAGTGTCACGACGCTCGTCCTCACCGGGTTTGCCTGGCAGCGGGATGTCTGGAGCCGCCTGACGCGAGTTCAGTATACCGTGGTCGGCCTCACAGGTGTCATCTTTGCGCTCGTTCTCGCGTACTGGAACCTCCTCTGGTATCAGGTGTAGCGGCGTAACGTTCCCGAAAAGGAGGTCTGTTGAAATCCTCAGCGAGTTATAGGTTCGCCCGGTAGTGCAACCGAATGCAGTTCTTCCAGAAATCGTAGTTACTCCAGTTCGTCGAACAAGCATATCACTCGGCTCGACGAACTGTCACTCGCTACGCCTCGAAGTTCTCGAAACGGAGGTACACACTCCACCCAACACGTTGTCTTGCTCTGTCTCAACGTACAGAAGAATAC
The DNA here is from genome assembly GCF_032113415.1 of Halobellus marinus. Lineage (NCBI taxonomy): Archaea > Methanobacteriati > Methanobacteriota > Halobacteria > Halobacteriales > Haloferacaceae > Halobellus > Halobellus marinus. The sequence goes on along the minus strand of NZ_CP134947.1, from coordinate 191,836 downwards.
GACGTCCCGGATGCTTCATGACGAACTGATCGAGATCGCGGGTGTTCACCCGCTCATCAAGCATCAAGAATTTTTATCACTCCACAAAGCAGGGAAGCTCAGCTGGACCCTGCCCTATACGATCTGCGCAGTCAGAACGAGAGTGTAAACCCCCGGCTAAAACACGAGTACCGTGCGTTTGTCCGCTCAAGCCACTGGTGGAAACAGTTTCGGAACTCACCAGCACCTGTCTCACGAAGAACCTCGACCGATCACTCTCATTGGTGAATAAAGAGTGCTCACCTATTGTTCAGTCCAGTGGATGTCTTCTGTATAAACCATCAATCCAGCACAAGGACTCTCATAGAGTCTCGGGACCATCTTGTTCTCGCAGGTCTCACGGTCAAATCAACCCTCCAGGCTTGTCATTCCCGGGCATCTCTCGAAGTACTATTTACTGTTGGAGACATTTGATGACGTTGGGAACACTACAACCACTTAACACCGATAAATCCGTATGTTCGGACATTATGGATCGGCAAGAAGCCAAATCCCGTCTCGAATCCAGATTGCAATCTGCCGTCGAAGACAATCGCGATCTCCACTCCGGGTACTTGTTGGTCCATTCCGATAGCCGTGACCTGCATTGGAATATGGCCACCGGACAGACGGGAGATATCGAAGCCGTTCCGGAGCAACCATACTACGCAGCCAGCATCGGCAAGAGCTTCACGTCGACAATCGTGGGCATACTCTCGGACGACGGCCAACTCAGTTTCGACGACCCCATAGCAGAGCATCTATCGAACTCGGTTCTCGACGGCCTCCACACGATTGACGGGACAGACTACACAGACGAGATTCGGATCCGTCATCTCCTCGGTCACACCTCCGGACTTCCACATTCCCTCCCCGAAGGCGGAAAGATGTTCTTGAACACTCGGCTGGAAGAATCACCCGAGGGGAAGACACTGTTCGACGAGATGTTGGCGGACCCGGACCGGACGTGGGAACCGGAGGAGACGATCGAATGGGCAACTCGAAATCTAGAGCCCCACTTCCCGCCTGGGGAGGACTGCTACTATTCGGAGTTCGGGTACAATCTGCTCGGACTGATTATCGAAAGCGTGACCGACCAACCGTATCACGAGGCCCTGAAGGAGTTCCTTTTTGGCCCATTGGAGATGGCGCATTCGTACTTACCCCCATTCTCAGAACCCGCAGTAGACAGCGAGCTCCCCACAGCTCCATTTTACATCGACGAGACGAAGATCGATGTGGACACCGTGCCTTCGTTGAGCGCCTTCTATGCCGGTGGACAGACCGTCAACACCGCAGAAGAGCTATTCAAGTTCCATCGAGCCTTGGTTGAGGGAGAACTCGTATCCGACGAGACGCTCCAGGAGATGCGGCAGTGGAACAAACTGTGGCAAGGAATCGACTACGGCTACGGCTTCGTCCGCATTCGCCCCTTCCCGTTTCTCAAACGATTCCACTCGTGGGGTGGACTCGGTGCGAGTAGCGCATTTATCGTATACAACCCCTCGATTGACGTCTATCTGATCGGAACATTCAACCAGTGGTCGTATATGCGGAAGAGTATGATGTTTCTCTTCCGAACGCTCCGTTTGATCTCGAAGGTGAAGCGGGCCTGACGATAGCTTCCCAAGCGATAGGAGAATCACTCGGACGTCAGTGTTCTACTGCCGCCGATCACCAACCTATCGAGAGAATGAGCTGCGACGCTGTAGGAGAAAAAGAACACGACCATCACGAACAGTTCGGCGAGGTCGAACGCGACGACGTCCACGGTGGCGACAACGGGGATCAGCGACAACAGAGCTTCGACCGCACGGTCGAACGTTATCACGGCGACGGCAGTACCGGCGATCAGGGCCAGGAGATATCCCGTCGTTCGCAGTGACGACGGAGTGACGCGTGACCACACCCGCAGTTGGTACTCGTCGTACGTACCGACGCCGAGCGCCGCGAGTTGACGCCGTACTTGGTCGATTGCGGTCACCACCAGCACGAACCACAGTGCGGTCGCGAGCCCGAACCGGACGAACGAGGGTGATAGATCGAGAACCGTGTCGCTGAACACCGTGACGATGGCCGGGGTCACGCGATCGACGAGGACGTAGAACAGGAGATAGCCGAGGCCTGCCTCTATCGGTCCGTAGGCCGGGAACTGGCTATCTTCCTCGTCAACGTGACGAGTCTCGCCTGCGACAGACATACTCATATGTGACCGATGGCAACGAGCGTCTTCAAGTATGCTACCGCTTGCCGGACAGTGAGGACCGACCCTTTCGTCCGGAGATCCTCACATTCGCCGAGAACCATCTGTATTGATAACGTTTCTCCACCCTACCCGAGGGTATGAACATCGCGATTCCCACGCAGTACATCACGACTGCCCTATTGGTGGTCATAGTCGTTGGGGTCGCTGGATGGGGAGCACCGTTCGTACTGACGCCGAATGCAGGCGGAAGTGGGTACACTGTCGAGCACGTCTACATCGAGGCTGACGACCGCATCACGACAGCCACACTGTATCTTCCCGATGGGGACGAGCCATCCCCGGGCATCGTGTTCGGGGCCGGATCGGGGACCGCACCCGCGCTATATCACAACTATGGGGCGGCACTCGCCATAAACGGCTTCGCCGTTCTGATCGCCGGGCAAACGAGAGAACTGGAGGCCGGAAAACCGATCCGCTGGGAGACCAGACGCGAGTCGTCAGTGCTGTTCGAACGGGCGAAAGCGGACTACCACAACTGGGTCTCATATCTGGCGTCGCATCCGCGAGTCGACGAGGAACGAATGGTCCTCGGCGGCCACTCCGGCGGTGCCAACAGCGCGTACCGGGTCGCATACGAACGGCCCGATACCGACGGTGTCGTCGCCATCGCCGGCCGCTTCCCGCCCGAACGTAACGACACGCTGCAGACGAATCTCCTGCTGGCGACCGGAAGCGACGACTCGCTGGTCCCACCGAGCAAACTTACGAACGTCTCCGCGGAACTGACTGGCACCCCGCTCCAACCGGGCCAACAGGTCGGCTCGTTCGAGGACGGAACCGCCCGCCGTGTCGTGGTCGCTGAGGGCGCAACCCATCTCTCGGAATCCGACAACCCCGTATTGGTCCGTGAGACGACCGACTGGGCACTCCAGTCAATCGGCGAGTCACCGCCTGCAGACCTCGGAATCACCGTCCGCTCGATTGGATCGGTTGTCTACCAGTTCCTGTTCGGGCTCGTCGGCGTCCTCGCCGCCACAACGCTGACGAAACGGGTCGTCTCGATGCGTTTCGACGACCGGCGACAACGGGACGCTGTCGTCGCCGCTACGTGGCTTGTTGGCTTCGCGACGGTCGTCCACACGACGGTCTCCCAGCGGATCTACCACGTCGGACCGATGCCCGAGCAGGTACTGAAGTACGTCTTGCTGGCCGGCCTACTGCTCGCTGTCGGCGTCGCTCTCGACCGCCTGGCGTCGCGGATATCGTGGACCGACACGACGGTCGGCTCGTCTCTGCTCGACCTCGGCTTTCTTCTGCTCCCCGTCGGCGCGTTCGTACTCCTCTCGACTCGATTCGTCACGTTCCAGCTCGTGACGACCGTCGTTCTCTCCTCGTTCGTTCTCGTCGTGCTGGGCGTGTTCCTCGCCGAACTCGCTGTCTTGAATGTGCAGCGTCGGGCCCGCTGGATCGTAGTCGGACTCACTGTCCTCTGGCTGATGCCGGCGATCGTGCCACCATACCTCTGAGGCCCTGGTATCATTCTGCTGATCACCGCCAGCGATACCTCTTTGACGAATGTACGGCCGTTATGGAACGTATGAAAACAACCTGTCACGAGCTCGTTTGTGTCGTCCACGACCGATTCGTCGCTGCAAACGAGATCACGGCCGGGGAACCGCTGTCGCCATAGGGATGAAATATGCTCTGTTCCCACAACCTGATGTCTGAACGGAAGTACGATACAGCCACACCGGCCGCGATGAGACAATAACCGATGTCTACGGAACAACAAGCCGACGAACCGGACCCATCGACCGAATCTATCGGTGACCCATTCAGCGGACAGCAACTCCGTCGTGGACTCGTCTTGCTCGTCGCGTTCGTCGGTATGCGCGCGATTCTGTGGGGGCCGTTCTGGTCACAACCGACCCTCAACGAACCGATCCAATTCGGGGCCTTAATCCTCGTCTCGGTTCTCGTCGGATCAGTCGGACTCGTGTATCTGGGGTTCACACGATGGGTCGGTGTCGATATCGTCGCGTGGTGGATCGACCGCGATCACGTCCGCAGAGATCTCATCTGGGGTCTCCTCGGGTTCATTCTCGCTCTCCTCGTGATGTTGGGGCTCACGCTGGGCCTCCAGTCGACGTTCGGACCGCCTCAAGACGCTCCGGTTGCAGACGCTCCATCGCTGGTCGGGACACTGCTTCTGTACGCCTTCGGCTTCGCGGTCGCTGCCTTCCAAGAAGAGACGCTCTTCCGGGGCTTCCTCCAGACGGCTATCGGCCACCGTTTCGGGGAGTGGCCGGCGGTTGTCGTCCAAGCTGGTGTGTTTTCTCTCGCACACGTGGGGTACTACCCGCTGACTGCGTGGTACCTGTTCCTGACCGCGTTCGCCGGCGGCCTCGTGTACGGCTGGCTTCGGAAGCGTCGCAGCCGGCTCTTGGCCCCGGGCATCGCACACGGCCTGATCGGGTGAGGGCCCCCGACATCGATTCCGGGGCGGGGCTGTGCGTAGAGCAGCAGGCAACCAATTCCGGATCCCGTACGTTCCGCAGCGGCGTCCCAAGAGCACAGGCACGGACTCGTCGACGTCTTGGAATCGACTGAGCATCCACATCGGCCATCGCCGCGGAGCGCATATCTCCTTGCCAGGTGACCGAATCTGGAATGGAAACCGCCGAGTCCTACATCGCGTTAAGCTCAGTATATTTTTGATTCATTGCGTTGATACGAGCGGTATGCGCTCATCATTCGAGACAACGGCTCGCCGAGGGGTCGTGGTCGGTCTCGTCGCGGTGCTCCTCCTTTCGACGGTGTCAGGGGTCGCGGCGGCGCAGTCCGTTCGAGGAGCCTCGGGAACGATTGTCGTCGAGGAAGGGCAGACCGTCTCCAGCGTCGACGCAGTCGCAGGGAGCATCGTGGTCCGGGGAACTGTCACGGGTGATGTCTCCGGCGCCGCCGGAACGATTCATATCGCCGAGGGCGGGCGTGTCGGGGGATCGATCTCCGGCGCCGCGGGAGACGTCCGCATCGGTGGTGAGGTCGGCGGCGACGTCACCGCCGGCAGCGGCAACATCCAGGTGACCGAGACCGCCACGATCGGCGGCGATGTCAGTGTCGGCGCTGGATACGTCCGCATCGATGGCCGGATAGACGGCGACGTCCGTGTCGGCGCTGAGACGATCGTCCTCGGACCGAACGCAGATATCGGTGGCGAGTTCCGCTACGACGCCGCCGCGTTCACGCAAGACCCCGCAGCGACGGTCGCGGGCGGCGTCGTGGAAGATCCGAATCTCCGCGACAACGTTGGTAGCTTCACGCTCCCCAACTGGGTAGCAGCGGGGTACGGCCTCCTCGCAAATCTCCTGCTCGGGGCGATCCTGCTCGTCCTCTTTCCGTCCTTCTCGGCGAGGCTCGCGGGGCGTGTGTCTGACGAGCCGGCGAAAGCTGGCGGCGTTGGATTGCTATCACTCGTCGGCGGCCCGATTCTCCTGGCGCTGATCGCCATCACGATCATCGGCATTCCGCTCGCCGTCCTCGGCGCAATTGCATTCGGGCTCGCAATCTGGGTCGGAGCCGTCTACGGCCAGTACGCCGTCGGTGCGTGGGCTCTCCGGTTGATCGGACGGGACAACCGGTGGCTGGCGCTCGTGGCGGGCCTCGTCGGGTTCGCCGTTCTCGATGCGATCCCGATCTTGGGCGGATTCCTCGTCTTCGGTTCACTCCTGCTGGGACTGGGCGCACTCGCGTTGGAGCTCCGGAACTCGTTCCGCACCCGGCGGGGTTCAGGTCCCAGCGACCGACAGACGACGTTCGAGGAGTCGTTCAGCGACTCACAGGCCGGATCTTCCGCCGAACGGAAGACGGACAGTCAGTGAATACGGTCGGATACCGGGTGTGCGTCCGAGGTTCGATACAACCGCGGGCGATGTTTGACGGGGTTCCCGGCATCTGATTGTACCGTGAGATTTTGAGGAGTGTCGGCGTACAAGTAGTATGGATACCACCTCTCGTCCCGCGTCCGAATCGAAAGAACCCCTCCGGAACGAAGCGGTTGCGATCCAGACAACAGGGCTGACAAAACGCTACGGGAAAGACGTTCTCGCTGTTGACAATCTCGACCTGACCGTCCACGAAGGCGAGATATTCGGGTTTCTCGGGCCGAATGGCGCCGGAAAGTCCACGACAATCGATGTGATTATGGACTACGTCCGCCCGTCCGCCGGGAGTGCAACTGTCCTCGGATACGACGCACAGACTGAGACGCGCAAAATCCACGAGCGGGTAGGTATTCTTCCGGATGGATACGGGCTCTACGACCGCCTGACTGGCCGCAAACATCTGGAGTATGCGATCGCGTTGAAGCGATCCGACGACGCTGTCGACGACCTGGTCGATCGAGTCGGGCTCGATGCTGCAGCTGCCGACCGGGTCGTCGGTGGTTATTCGAAGGGGATGATACAACGACTAGCCCTCGCGATCGCCCTCGTCGGCGATCCCGAACTGTTGATTCTCGACGAACCGTCATCGGGGCTCGATCCCAACGGGGTTCGCCTCGTTCGTGAGATCGCCCGAGACCACGCTGATCGGGGAAAGACTGTCTTCTTCTCTAGTCACATCCTCAGCCAGGTCGAAGCAGTGTGTGATCGCGTCGCGATACTCAACCGTGGCCGACTCGTCGCCATCGATTCGATCGGCGGGCTTCGCGACGCGCTTGGAACGGGGTCGACGGTAACGCTCACGGTTGACGCCGTCCCGGACTCGCTGACCCTCGCGGAGCTCGCCGGTGTCTCCGATGTTACTGTTGATAGCCGAACGATTCGAGTAAGCGTCGATGAGGCCACAGCCAAAGTCGACGTTATCGACCGCATCCGCGATGATGGCGCTACTATTCTCGACGTGACGATCGAGGAGTCATCGTTGGAAGACCTGTTCAGCGCCTACACAGGTGATGCACCCCCGCGGGTCGATACTTCGGAGGTGGAGCGATGACGCTTGCCACGATCTGGCTGACGATCGCTCGTAAGGAATTCGCCGACGCCCTCCGGTCGCGTATGATCTGGGGCATCGTCGTCATCATCGCTGTAATGACGTCGCTGTCGGCGGGTATCTCACTACTCGTCCCTGACGTCGAAGGCGGTGCCGAGATGGCGATTGGCGGTGCATCGCAGTTCGCGGGACTTCTCGTCCCGATTATGGCGCTGATCGCCGCCTATCTTTCGATCGCCGGCGAACGGGAGTCGGGAAGTCTGAAGGTGATCCTCGGGCTCCCGCCGTCGCGGGGCGAAGTGCTCCTCGGGAAGTTCCTCGGTCGTAGCGGTGTGGTCGCTATCGGTCTCGCGCTGGGGTTCGTGCTGTCAGGTGTGGTTACGGCGATTCTCTACGGCGGACTCCCCGTGGTAGCCTTCATTGGGACGACGGTTTTGACTGTGCTTCTCGGCGTTTCGTTCGTCGGCATCGCCATCGGGATTTCCGCCGTAACGGCGACACGCGCCCGGGCGATGACCCTGGCAATCACAGCATACCTCGGGCTGACGCTTCTCTGGGATTTGGCCCCTAACGCAGTTCACTTGCTGGTCACTGGCGAGATGCCCGGTGGAGTCGTGCCCCCTTGGTTCCTGCTCTTACAGGGTCTCAGTCCGACCGGGGCGTATAACACGCTCGTCCAGCGGCTGTTACTCGGTGGCGGAACGGCCGTGGAAGCGCGGATCGGCGGCCCGGCACCTAGCTACCTCGATCCAGCGGTATTTTTTCTCATCCTGCTCGCCTGGGCAGTCTTCCCGCTCCTCGTCGGGTATCTCAGGTTTCGCCGGGCCGATCTGAGCTAACTGGCCTTATTGAAACCCTCAACTGATGAGAGGTATCGGGGGTCGTGATAACTACAGGGCGCGCAGCGCGCAGGGCTGGGTCAGATGAGGCATCCGCGAACCGTGCAGTTCGCGCTGTAACGGTATTCGTAGGTGACAATATCCGTTCGACAGTGGCGTACGAGAGTGATCAGGAGTCGCGACCTAATTCAACACCCAGAAGCGGTAGTTGAGATAGGCGGCGAAGGAGACCCACAGGAGATACGGGACGAGAAGGAGAGCCGCCCGTCGATCAACGCGGTCGAAGGCCCACATCGTTGCGACGATGAGCAGCCAGAGGAGTCCGATCACGGCCAGCCCCCATCCGATCTCCTGCATACCGAAGAAGACCACCGACCATCCCACATTGAAGGTGAAGTGTACCACGAATACGCCGAACCCGACCCGGGCTTCGCGAGGTGACGAATCGAGTCGTCGCCAGACGAGCCATAGCGCGACTCCGATGAGTGCGAACAGGGCCGTCCAAACGGGACCGAATACCCAGTTCGGTGGAGCAAGCATCGGCCGCTGAAGGGTGTCTACCACGTGTTGAGGCCTTGCGCCGTGAAGATGGACCCGGAAGCCCCGACGATTTCGACGGTCAGGATGGCGAGTGCGAGTGCGAGGATCGGGCGATCGCGTGGAAACCGGCGAAAACGAGCCACGAGTGATGCCATGTGATCCGATTGGGGCTCTCGACTCAAAAGTGAGGACGTCGAACCCTGGCCGCGGTTGACCGTCTCTCAGAGGAAATCTTTCCATCCCTCGACGACAGATCGTCACAGCCACTTTCCGCACAGAGGCACGCGATTCCGCCCTCGTCATCCAGAGACCTGTGCTATCGCGACAGCTTCACGGTAGCAGGCGACGGCCAGCAACAGATACCCGCCGACCAGGAGCGCCCACTCACGGCGCGTCAGCGACCAGTCGCTGGGCGACCGTACGCGGACGAACTCCTCTTTCCACGGGGGCCGGATTCCTGATGCCACAGCATTACGCCCCGCATCGCGACCACGACCGCGACGAGCGTCAGCAGGTCCTGCCCATACAACTGTGGGAGGAGGACCTCGGCGTCCCGGTAGAACTCGGGGACGAACAGTCCGACGCTAGTCGCCACAACCGCGAGCAGGAGCGTAAGCGCCGACGCAGCAAGATAGGGCCGAGTGAGGCGTCGGGGCGGTTGCGAGGCTGTCATACCGCCCGATCCTCGGTGGTATCCGGGGCAACGCCGAGGCGGCCTTCGACGAACGCGGCGACATCTGCTGCGAACGCGTCAACCGCATCCCAGTCGGTGAACTCGATGTCCCCCTTCGATTGGCGATTCTCGGTGAGTATGTCTTTCGCGATCCGTTTCATCATAAGGCGTTTGAGGAACCCGTACTCGGAGAACCGGAGCGCGCCGCCGAACTGCCCGATTCGATCCGGATGCCACCCAGTTTCCGTGACGAACGACTCGACGTACCCCGCAGCCTCTTCGCGTTTCTCCTCGTTTGCCGAGGACAGCGAGACCTGAAAGAACGCGGTCGGCATCCCCGACAGGGCGTCTCGATTCTCGGTGACGAAGTCACGGACCTCGTCCTGGTGTTTGCCGACGTGGATCGACGCGCCCACGACGACCGCGTCGTACGCCTCCAGGGTGAGCGAGTCCGATCGATCGCGGACGTCGATCGCACTCGCCTCGTGACCACGCTCGCTGATCGTAGCCGCGATCCGCTCTGCGATCTTCGCCGTTTGGCCTTCGCCCGTCCCATACAGTATCAGGAAGGAGCTCACGTATTCTCACACCTCAGTACGTTCGTTCGCTACGGCACTCAATAAATTCTGTTCGGATCCGCAATCCCGTCCGAGTCACGGCCTGAGGGATTCATTGGTTCAAGGTGTAGCACCTCGGAACGCACGCTGAGTCCATCGTTGATGCGTGCTCACTCGACGGCGTCTGATTCAGTCTCCGGTGGGAGGCCGGCGTCTTGTGGGCTCGGTGGGTCACGGTTCGCGAGACGGTCAGCGCCGTAGACGACGACCAGGAGGATCGCGACCAACACGAGAGGAACGGCGCCGGTGACTTCGGCGAGCAGGTTCAACCAGGGATCCGGCGCGCCATCCGGAATGAGCGCCTCCTGGTCGGCGGGGTGGAAGATCCCCATAACATTGATTCCGGCGTGGAACACCGCGACGGCGAGGACGCTCCCGCCGGTGCTGTTGTACATCCACGTCCAGAGGATCGATCCGGCGAGGATCGAGACCATCCAGAGGAGTTGCTGGGAAAGCGGCCAGCTACCGTGGGTCGTGGTGGCGTTCAGGAACAGCGGGAGGTGCCAGACGGCCCACGTGACGCCCACGATGGCACTCGACACCAGCGCGCTGTAGGAGTCCTGAAGGATGGGCAACATAAAACCGCGCCACCCGAGATCCTCTTGACCGCCACCCCACACGGTCCCCCACGCCATCGCGAACAGGTAGATGAATGGTGATTCGAACTCGGTGAGATCGATCGGTCCCCCGGCGACGACGAACAGCAGGACGCCGAGCGAGAGGACAACGAACGGGAGCCCGAGTGCGATCGCCCACCATTTTGCGCCGATCCGCCATTTGAACATCTGGCCGACCCAGGTGCGGAGGCTGCCACCCGACGCCCAGATAACCACCGCTGCGCCGACCGGCGGGCCGAATCCGCCGAAGCCGATCAGGATCGAGTGCGTCCAGGACGCTTCCATCCCCGAATACGCGAGTGCACCCTGAACTGTCCAGGTGAACGCGTACGCGATTGCGACGAAACTCGGGAGGCGATGGTGATCGATCCACGCACGAATACTGCGGCTCATTACCAACGGATGTGACTGAGATAGCACTTAACGGTACTCCCAGCCGGGGTGTCCCGGGCAGTACACTCTTGCCAGTTCGCATCGAACGCTTTCGTATGCCCGACGACGTTCTCATCGCGTTCGACGGGTCGCCGCTTTCAGAGCGTGCGCTCACGTACGCTATCGAGAACTTCTCGGATGCAACTCTCACCACAATTTACGTCATCAATCCGCTCGAGTCGGTGATCGACGTGGAGGCTGGCGGCTTACCTGTCGCCGATGACTGGTACGATAACGCCCAAGCACGCGCATCCAAAATCCACACGACGGCGACGGATATCGCGGCGGAACGCGGTAGCGACCTCGACACTGTCACGGAAGTCGGTAAACCCGCACAAGCGATCCTGGAATACGCTGAGGACCACGGCATCGATCAGATCGTCATAGGCAGCCACGGGCGCTCGGGCATCGATCGAGCACTCCTCGGAAGCGTCGCCGAGACAGTCACTCGTCGAGCACGGATCCCAGTGACGATCATCGGATGATTCGGACAGAACAGAAGGGCCACAGATCGGTAGTCGCTGGAGATTCGAGAAATCGAACGCACAGATAGCCGGAGGGACGCTCGCAAGTGCACCTAAAACGTCAAATCCCGGCAAACTATTGGTGTAGAGAACGTGTCCGTTACTGAATCTCCCCAACTTTCGACGTGTACTGTCAGCATCGAGCGACGAGGTGGTCGTGGCGAAGCGGGAGCGCGGGGACTCGAACGCCACCTCCGGACGCTCTCAGGCGTCCACGACGTCGACGTCTCCTTCCGGACGGGGAGCGCTCGAATTACCTACGATGCGGAAGTCACATCCGAGGAGGCGATTCGAGACGCAGTCCGTGACCGGGACGTCTCGGTTCAGGCTGACGCCGGTTCGACAACGGACGAGGTGAGCACGCGCTCGGAACTCAGGCGGGAGGCTGTGTTCGTCGGACTGACGCTGCTCGGGATGGTGACTGGGCTGGTGACGGGGTGGCTCGACGGACCGCCACTCCTCTTGTGGGCTGCCTACGGCCTCGCATACGCTTTCGGCGGCTGGTACGGCCTCAAGGGAGCGGTCGAGACGCTCCGCCACGGCGCCGTCGACATCGACCTCCTGATGATCGTCGCTGCGCTCGGTGCGCTCTCGATTGGTGCCCCGTTCGAGGGCGCGATGCTCCTGTTTCTGTTCTCGCTTTCGAATACGCTGCAACACTACGCGATCGGACGCTCCCGCCGGGCGATCAAGTCCCTCGTCGAGATGCGGCCGGACGAAGCTCAGGTGCTACGCGACGGGGAGGAAGTCACCGTCCCGGTCGACGACGTCGCCGTCGGTGACGTCTTCGTCGTCCGCCCGGGGGACAAAATCCCGCTTGACGGCGTCGTCACGTCCGGCGAGGGGACGGTCGATCAGGCCTCGCTCACCGGCGAATCTGTGCCCGTACCGAAGGAGCCCGGCGACGAGGTGTTCGGCGGGACCATCAACGAGAGCGGAAGTCTCGAAATCGAGGTCACGCGGCAGGCCCACGAGTCAGCGATCAGCCGTCTCATCCATATGGTCGAACGCGCACAGAGCGAAAAGGCGCCGACACAGCGGCTCATCGACCGCCTCGAACAGCCGTACGTCCTCGGCGTGTTCGCACTCACGATCGCGGCGATCGCTGTGCCGCTCGCGCTCGGGAGCGAGTTCACCAGTACGTTCTACCGCGCGATGACGCTCATGGTCGCTGCCTCGCCGTGTGCGGTCATCATCTCGACGCCCGCGGCGGTCCTCTCGGCGATCGCCTCCGGCGGCAGGCAGGGCGTCCTGTTCAAGGGTGGCGAACACGTCGAGGCGGCAGCGAACATCGATGCGGTCGCGTTCGACAAGACAGGAACGCTCACGCGGGGCGATACACAGTTGACGGACGTCTTCGTCCGAGAGGATGCAGCAGACGAGACACTGACCGACAACGAGCTGCTCTCGCTCGCGGCCGCAGTACAGGCCCGCTCGGAACATCATCTCGCTCGTGCGACCGTGGCGAAGGCAGAAGAGCGGTCACTCGACGTTCCCGACGCACAGCGGTTTCAGTCAGTTGCGGGGAAAGGAGTCCGCGCCGATGTCGAAGCCAACACCATCCACATCGGCAATCGGAGTTACTTCGGGACCGTCCTCGAAGATGAAGCGATCGCGGGGCTCGAACCCGCCCTCGACCGCCTCCAGACGCTGGAGGCAGCGGGGAAAACGAGCGTCATCGTCGCCCGGGAGGACGGCGACGGGGTCACCGTGTTAGGGTGGCTCGCGTTCACCGACACGGTCCGTCCCGGCGCTGCCGAGATGATCGACGACCTCCGCGAACTCGGCGTAGAGCACATCATTATGCTGACGGGCGATAACCAGCGCGTTGCCGAGCGGATCGCCGACGAGGTCGGTATCGACGAAGTGCAGGCCGAACTATTACCGGAGGAGAAAGTAGCAACTGTCGAAGACCTGGTCGAGCAGCACGAGAACGTGGCGATGGTCGGCGACGGCATCAACGATGCGCCGGCGCTGGCGACCGCGACACTCGGGATTGCGATGGGCGGCGCTGGAACCGATGTCGCCCTCGACACTGCCGACGTGGTACTGATGGGCGACGATCTCAGCAAGATTCCCTACGTGCTCGGCCTCGGTCGCAAGACCCGCCGGACGCTCACCGTCAATCTCGCAATCGCGTTCGGCGCGATCGCACTGATGGTCGGCACGATCCTCATCCGAGGGATTCCGCTTCCCCTTGCCGTGGTCGGGCACGAGGGCTCGACGGTGCTCGTCTCCCTGAACGGCCTTCGGTTGCTCGGCTATCGTTGATCAGCTACTCACGACTGCAGTCGTGGGTTCTGCCTTGCATCTCTGTGACCGGGATCAGTAGTATTCCTCGAGAGTGATACGTTGGAGAGCACCGTAGATTCCTGCCTGGTCGATCGAGGAGACGTTGCTGAGGACCGCGATCGTGTATTCGGGATCTGCGTGATGCAATGCCACCGCGGAGTATCCTGGGATGGTGCCAGTGTGTCCGTACAGGTCTTCACCGTCGATGCGGAGGTGTCTGAGGCCGAGACCGTACTCTTCCTGAGTCGTGACGTCCTCGTCAGGTGCGTCGACGAACGTCAGCATCGCGTCGAGGGTTGATTCGTCGAGGATGGCACCGTCGAAGAGGTCGTTCACAACTCCGGCGACGTCCGGGGCCGTCGAGAGGATGCCGCCAGCGGCGTACGCGCCTGTTTCGAGTGATGTGCGGAACCCCGTCAGGTTACGTCGGCCGGTTTTGAAGATCGATTCGTCGTAGGCGTTCGCTATTGGTACACTCGCGGGATACCCACGGTAGTACGTGTTGTCGTACCCGAGTTCGTTCCGAACGAGCCGCCTGAGGAGATCGCCGTACGCGGTTCCGGTCGCGCGTTCGAGGATGATTCCGAGAAGGATGTAGTTCGAGTTCGAGTACTCGTGACTGATGCCGGGGTGGAAGCGAAGGCTGTCTCCGCGGATGATGTCGACGAGTTCGGTGGGCGTCCATCGTTTCGTTGGGCGGCCGAAGTACCGGGCGATGAACCAGGGATCTTCGGTGTAGTTCGGGATGCCGCTCGTGTGATTGAGGAGCATTCGAACGGTGATTCCATCGCCTTCGTGCAGGTCGATCCAGGTATCGATCGGATCTGAGAGTGAGAGCACGCCGCGTTGGACAGATCGCAGGACAAGTGTGGCCGTGAAAAGTTTGGTGACGCTCCCGATGTAGAGGTGGTGGGCTGCGCCGAGCGGTCGCTGCCGATCGTGGTCGGCGTGTCCGGCGACGCCGTGCCAGCCGGTGCCGTCGCCCAAGCGGATGGACGCCTGGAGTCCGGTCTGATTCCAGCGGTCACTGAACGCGTCGAGTTCGGTCTGGTATCGATCCGATGGAACGCGCTGCGCGTTCGGCCCGGTGACGCGAGGCTCGGTTTGTGGCTGACCGCCGAGGCTGGTGCGGTCACGTTGGGCGTGCAGAGACTGGGTACGCCACAGCCACCCACCGCCGGCGAGGACGCCCGCCACTCCGAGCCCAGCCAAAGATCGCAGGACCTGCCGTCGCGTTCCAGCGGACTTGGCGTCGGGGCCGGTCGGATCTTCGTTGTCGGTTCGAGGTGACCGCATCGCTCTCGTATTCGGTTTAGCGGTTCATTCATAATGATAACTCTCACTTGTTACCACCGATCACCGCCCCCGCTGACGGCGCTCGGCGGGAAGAGACGAGCGTAAGCATTGTCATTGAACCTTCGCCTCGGCCACATCGGCGCGAGGGCGAAACAGCCCGCCCACCATTCGTCTGTGGCGGTCATCCGTACTTCGACCCATCCTTTGGCTGTCTGCAGGTCAGTCCACGACGGAACCCGGTGTCCTTCTTGATCACGCGGGGGCTATCACGACCGCGGTTATCCGCCACTCACGTCGGTTTCAGTAGCAATATACACGCCGAGATAGCCCCCGAGAGCGCTCAGTCCGACACTCCAGATGAGAGCAAACACGAATCCGAACAGAAGCAACACAAAAAATCCACCAGGCACCCCCATACCCTCGCCCATCATAGAACCCGTGAACAAGAACCCTCCGAACACGAAAAACAGCAAGAGAAACGGGAGGGCCGCGATCGCACCGGAGATCGCACCGACACGGCTGCCGTCGGCACGGTCTCCCCGCTGGAGGTAGCCGGCGACCATACCGCCCAGGATCGGGGAAAACCCGGTGAACGACAGCACAACTGTAACGACTGCGCCGATAACCGCGTTTATAAGCGTGTCTCCTTCACTCATATATGTTCCACTATTGTCGGTAGTTATAATTCATCGGCTGCGCGGTCGATTCGTTCGTTTTTTCATCGGCTGCGCGGCCGATTCGTTCGTATGTGTATGCCCCCGAAGCCCGGCATCGGACGCGAGAGGATAGCAGAGAGCTATAGTAGCGTTTGCAACTGATTGCACATCCGATCGCACGACTGCGTGCGATCGTGTGAGTGAAGACTTGCAAACGCTACTATATCGTAGCGTTCGCAACTGATTTTCATCCGAACACACGACTGCGTGCGATCGCGTGAGCGAAGACTTGCAAACGCTACTATGTAGCACCGAAGACCAGTCAGAGGGCGGCGAGTGTCACGACGGCGGGTGAGAACTGTCTGATAGCGGCGTTTCGCTCCTGGTGAACGAGTGGGGGATCGCAGCGGTCAGACGGTTGCGTCGGAGCGGGAGCGCGGCCGCGACAGCGTCGACGGCCCCCAGTAGGCGACGACAGCGACGGTCGCCGCCGCGAGCATCACCAAGAGTGTGAGGCTCGCGGGGTCAGATTCGAGCACCGGGAACATCCCGTTCGCCCAGTTGAACGCCGTGTGAAAGAGGAGGGCGGGCAGGAGGCTGCGGTTGGTGTTGTTGTACAGCCACGTATGGAGGACCGACAGGAAGGCAGTGGAGACGAAGAAGCCGAACAGAGGGATGTTGTAGTAGATGGTCTGACTGGGAATGTAGCACAGCGGGAGGTGCCAGACAGCCCAGACGAGGCCGATAGCGAGGCCGGCGACGGTAGCGACGAGTACGAAGGCTGCGACGGTCGGGCCGAATGCACCGAGTTCCGGTAGGACGGGCACGCCGTCCAGTACACCGAGACCCGCCAGTGCCTTCGGCACCCAGGACCAGCCGAACGCGAGCACGAGAAACGCCGCAATCGCTCACCAGTCCGCCCCGCCATCGCCACGATTCGGAGCAGATTGTCCCACAGGAGCGATTTCGCCCCAATCGTCTACATAGGTCGATGTCGGACCACCAGAGTCCAGCGGCCTGATCGCGTGAGATCAGCCCGTCGTTCCGGACGACTTGTTGTAGTTCCTCGTAGGTTTGCGTCCCTGCTGGTGACGTAGAGTCAGCAGGGACAGCAACGTCTGGTGAACGAACTGTTGTTCGTTAGCGACCATATCAAGCGTTGTTTACCCTCGAGTGGGAAGGCTCTCCCAACCAGGGTGATTCTTATGAACGGCAGTACTCGACTCTGTACTGAGCGCCCGTGATCACAGAGCAAGTCGACAGAGGTGCTGGATTACGCGTCCTGTTCGTTGCTGCGTTAGTCGGCATTATTCTACTTTCGGCGGTCGGATCTCCGGTCAGTGGTCGACCGCCGCCACAGGCGGTCTGTGGTGTCTGTAGCGATACGCTCGTGGACACTGCCGACGAGAACGGTGTCGCTATCGGCGTGACAGAGAGTTCGCTCACCATCCAGATCGATCAATCCGGAACGGGGCACTGGACGGCACGGGTCACTCTCACCGGTGCTGGTGTCGAGACACTCAGAGAGGACCAGTCGCTCCGCGATCGGGTTGTCCAGCGTGTGTACGAACGTGGATACGTCGCAGTAGAGGAGCCGAAGTCGCTCACGGCGTCGATGAATGGGGATACACTGCTCGTCGAGTACGAGGTGCCCGATATGGCCCACGAAAGCGCGGGTGGCGTCTACGTGGTCGATTTCTTCTACTGGCACGGTGGCGAGGCGCGGTGGTTCTACCTCGCAGCAGACTCGATGACGATGCGCGGTCCGCCGGGAACGGTCGTGTCGCACGCCCCAGCCGATGCGACGTCCGACGGTGATGTCGTCACGTGGGAGGGAAGCGACCAGCAGTACGACCCCCTCGGCGTTCGGAGTCACGTCGTTTTCGCACCGGACGACGGTGTCATCAGTAGTGTTGCGACGACGCTGGGAATCGGAATCGACGTCGCCCAACTGAAGGCACAGGACCTGAGTGCTGCCGTCGCTCCCTTCGCAATTCTCGCCGCGGTTCTCGCGCTCCTGTGGCGGTTCGGCTCCCGGCTGGCCGGACTCTCGCGGTTGCGGCTGATCGCGCTCGTGGGCGGACCGTTGGCCGCTGTCGGCCTTACTGCAGCGACCATCGAGACACTCGTTGGCGTTTCTGGCCCGGTGACTGAGCAACTGGGTGATTTCCTGTTCTATCTGATCTACGTCGTCGCGGCGACGGGTGCCGGGCCGGCACTCATTCTGGGTGGGCCGCTCGTCGTCGGCCAGATACTACTGACAAGACGTCTCCTCAAAGGGGAGACGGACACAACAGAGTCGATAGACGCAGTGACGCGGCTGCTTCTGTGGCCGACAGCGACGGTTCTCGCCGGACAGTGGCTGCTCTTTCCCGTAGCAGCGGCGGGCGCGGCCGGGTACGACACGACGTACGGGTTGGTGAGTCTGGTGCTGCCGCCACTGTGCTTCCTCCCGCTTGCGATCACACGCCGGTGGAGGACACCGCTTCGGATCGCGTTCATCACCGGGCTCCTGCTCTCGCCCATTCCAGTGGTATTCGCACTTGCACCACATACGGGAATGAGTCTCGTGAGCGTGTCGCTCGTGCTACGATACGTTCCGTGGGGCCTCGTGGTTGCTGCGATCGGGGTACTCGCATACGCGGCAGGATACCGATCAGTCGCCACCGAGCGGGAACGCGGGGAACGCGTCGGCTGACTCCCCTCTTTGCGACGCAGGACCGAACCGCATAGGCAATACCTCAGATCCCAGCCCCAGTCCCGGACATCTTCTCAGGATAATGGACCAGTCAATCAGGACGAGTGAGAACGCGAGGTATCCAATTACGGAGTCAACACGCCGTGTACGAGATGAGTTTAATTTTTGCGTGAGAGTGCTGTGAGACGCTTGTCACAATGTCATTCGTCTTTAGTTAGAAGACGAATCGAGTGACAGCAGCGGCTTCCCGTGGTTCCTTTTCGAAAAGCGTGGGAACTCGACGCAGTCGAACGCGACAGGAAGACACAGATGCCTGCCCTCGTGTAGTCGTTCGCGTTCGGCTTCGCCGCTGCTTTTTTGATCCAGTTTTTTCGAGAGAGGTTCCCACAGCGAACGTAGTGAGTGAGGAAGCCCGACGATGAAAAAATATGGGGAACGCTCCACAGGTCGACCGACAGCGTATAGGAACCGCTTTACGGCGATCTCAAGTGTTCCCTAACATACTCCTTACGACGAATACGACCACATCGATAACGGGGTGTTGCTCTCCGAGCAGGTCATCAAAACACATCGATAGTGGAGGGTGTCTCTCCGATCAAAACCCCGAAACACATCGATAGAGGTGTGTGTGCTCGAAAGATCCTTGCAGCTTGCTTGACAGATGGATATACAAAATTCCGTATATCAGTTGACCTCGGCGGGTTTGGGAATTCTATGTTGGGAATACACTTCGATAGAGGTGTGTTCTCAGGCAGTGATTGGAACCGACGGCTCGATCGGTGCCCGAGAAAATGGGGGAGTGTCCAGTTCGTGTGAGTCGTTCCCGTATACATATCGATAGAGGAGGGTACAGGGTCCCGATCCGGAGAGAGGTGAGTGTGGCTCAAGCCTCGTTCCGAACCTGTGCCTTCACGACCGACTCGACTTCGGACTCCGAGACCATCCCAATACGGGCATCCTCGCTCAACGTCTCTAAGATGGTTTCCGGTCGTTCGCCGAACTGGAACTCGAGAAACATCCCGGAACTTGGGCCGTGACTCCGACGCTCGAAGTCGACCAGCGAGTACGTCGTCAGTTCCTTCATTTTGTTCACGTACGACTCCTGCTGGTACTGGTCTGCGTCGATCGAATCGGTCAGATACTGATACACCCTGTAGCCGGTAGTGCTCCGAGCGGTACCATCTTCGGTTTCGGCTGCGACAGCCGCCGTGGCGTACAAACAGAGTTTTTTCTGTGTACTGATGCCACGGACGACTTCGAGAACACGATTCTTTTCGACACGATCCTGGGCTTGCCGAACGTGTTCTTCGCGAACACGCTCGTTGCCCTCTCGCTCCGCGAGTTCACCGGCGACGCGCATCAGATCGATCGCCTTCCGTGCATCACCGTGTGTTTGGGCTGCAAACGCTGCTGCCAGTGGGATGACTTCATCCTCGACGACGCCGTCGTGGAAGGCGTCCTGGCGACGGCGGAGGATGGCCTGCAGTTGGTTCGCATCGTAGTCGTCGAAATGGACGTCCTCGGGTGTGAACGAACTCAGTGCGCGACTCCCGACGGATTCCATCATCTTCGTGTCGTTCGAGATGGCTACCACGGAGATGTATGCGGTGAGGTCGTCGGCGGCGCCAGCTCGCGACAACTGGTAGAGTAATCGCGAGAACGCAGGGTCCTGTTTGTCCCTACGGCCGACGAGCATATCCAGTTCGTCGAGGACGAACACGACAGAATCGAAGTTCCCGTTGACAATACGGTAGAGTTCGTCCCATTTCTCTTTCGTCGCCACGCCGTGTTTCGGAACTTCGACGTCGACGCCTGCCTCGTCGGCGGCCTGCTGGGCGAGTTCGTAGACAGCGACGCCGAGCGTATCGAGGTCCTGACAGTTGACCTCGATCGTGCCGAACTGGATGTCCCGGGAGTCACAGATGCGACTGATGTTCTTACAGACTGCTTTCGTGATGAGCGACTTCCCAGTCCCGGACGGACCGTAGAGGAAGAGATTCGGCGGCCGGTTGTCCCCGAGCGCGACTCGGAGCATCTTCGTGACCTTCTGAAGTTGTTCGTCGCGACCGACGATTCGGTCCTCCTCGACGACGTAGTTCGGATCGAGGAGAGACCGGTCACGGATGAGGCCGTCCTGCTCGTCGAACTCGAGCAGCATATCCTCGATGGACTGCGACTCTGACGCCTCGTCAGTATCCGCTGTTGTTTCAGACGACGATTGAACTGTGGATGCCGAGGACGGATCCGATTCGGGGGTACCCGAGGAGAGGTCCGCCCCCGTCGTGGTCTCATTCTCCGACGACTCCGGGTCGGTACCGGAAGCGTCGGATTCGTGAGTATCCATACGAGCGACCACACGAGCCGGGAATAAAAACGTTCCCCACCCCTATCGATGTGTAATTCACGTATTCAAACGGTATTAGCGGGGTTTCCAGCGCTCTGAGGTCGTATCTGGGCAAGTTTTCCAGGACGGCTAACGAAGTGTTTGCTACGATCGGGGGTCGGAACGGAGACAGACACACCCCTCTATCGATGTGTTCGAGCTGTAACCGTAGGGGGGTGTACTGACAGCATAACGTCGTCGTTGATGACGAATTGGTCGATGTCGAATCGACTGCTATCCGCGAATAGAAGGTCTATATCCACTTTGGACGGTCTCTAACACTGTTCTATAGCTTCTTTTTCTTTCTCTTTTTCTTTCTCTTTCTAGTCTTCTACTAGTCTTCTACTAGTCTCCTACTAGAAAGCACACTCACACACCCCTCTATCGATGTGTTCGATGTGTTTTCTCATCCGCATTCTGTCGGCTAAATTCAGTCAGATTTATTTTTCCTCTTTTTCCTTCTTCCAATTGTCTTATCGCCTATAATCGCTGTTCATATTCGCTATAACCGCAGTTCACATCGCCTATAACCGCAGTTCCTCGACGAAATCGCAGTTTTGTTGTCCACTTCTGACATCAAGTCCTATCCAGTGGATCCTTCCCCATTGTACTCATCCCATTCGAACACATCGATAGAGGGGTGTGTCTGTTACCTCACGTTCCACAGACCGTTTCCTCTGGTCCTCTCGAGACTCACCCACCCGGAGTACTTCACCGGAACACATCGATAGAGGGGTGTGTGTCGACCCGGCGACTCTGTTTCGTTCCATCAGGCAAGTCAAACTCGCCCAGTCTTGACCAACGGTTCATCTCAGCACAGGTTTTGTTGGTTAAATACTCTCCCTGCTTGGAACCGCAGTCAGTTCCGGCATACGGGAGTTGGCGAGCACTCGACGGATCACCGACTATTTCCACTTCCACCGGGAACAGGGCACTCCCGACGGCGAATAGGCACGTTCGACGGCTCGGATGAGTTCTGTTCCGTCGTACGACGAATCATACGGTTCGACCGCATCGCGCGCCAGTATACCCAAACCTCGTGAGGTATTCTCGTTCGCTAGCAACGTGCTCGGTGACTACCGACTGAAAAAATCACGGATGTGTCTACTGTTCGATAGAGAAGGCGGGTTTGGCTGTGAGGGTAAATCTGCCGTTTCCATCGATGTTCGAGTAGTCGAATTCGATTCCAATCGTCAGTTCGCGCTTCTCGTCGGCGAACGTCGCGATCTCCGCGCCACGCAGAATCTCCTCGCTCGCCGCTTCACCCGAATTCGAGATCGTATACTCGATGCCCGTCAGGAACAGACTGCACGTATAGGCCGAAATAGGTCTCTAGAGGGCCAACGGGCGCGAGAAACGTGGAACCACCTCCAGCGTACGCAGGGTATCTAGCCGACGGTAGAGGGGTGGTCGCTATAGCATCGCCCGCGGTCGACTAACAGCACCGGACGCCTGGGAACGCTCACTCGATGATCGACCTCCAATCTGTTTGCTCCTGGGTTGATTTCCTCGGAGCCCCGTCCGCTTGAGTAGATGCGTCGATTGCAATAGGTCACGAAAATCGGCCGAGCCATAATCACTGGCTCGCCGTGAACCCGAAGTCGACCTCAAGCATCCCCCCGTTCGTCGTGACGACCTCGTAGTCGTAGGTGATCCCGATCGTCAGGGTTCCAGCATCACCCATCGGCTCAAGAACCGGTTCCATTTCGCCGTTATCGAGTGCAATCGGTGAGTTCTCTATCGACGACTGCAACTGGGCCAGTGATTGACCTGTCGGGAGGTCGAATTTTGACCCTTTGGGCGCGTCGAACTCGAACGTCGTTACCATCGCTCCCTCTCTCAAATCCTGTGGGCCCGACAACCCGAGACTCGAGAGTTCGAGGACGTCCGCGTCGAGCGTCCCACGGTTCGAGAGTTGTATCTCCTTGGTCATCTCGTCGCCGTCATCCTGGTTTCCGGACGTGCCGGCGTCTGAGGTGAAGCCTACCGTCTCCGGGCTTATTTTCAGCACGATACTTCCCGCTTGGAAGCTAAACTTTGCTTCCCCGCTGTCGCTGATGTACGCGTACGTGCCGGCGCCTGCGCTGGCGCTGGCTGCCCCGACGAGGGCCATCCCCCCGAGGAGCTTCCGTCGCGTCATCGTATTGTTCTCACTCATGAGTGTTCCTCCTTCCGTGTTCCTGCCCTCCACAACTCCCATATCTCGTTGAATATGAAGAGCATAACCGGGAGCAGTACCAGAATCAGATATCCCGCGGTCGTGTTGCCGAAGGCGACCACGTATCCGATGAACGGGATACTGAACAGCACAGTTCCAACAAGATCACCCCGATATACCGGCTCACCGTCAGGAGCATCGTTAGCATCACCTTTGGTTACGAACCGTAGCGAATCATCGGCTTGATGCTTCTCGATTACACGGTGAGTTATCAGATAACCACCATCATCGCGGTACGTGATAACGTCTTGCTCTTGAACCTGGTCAGCTGGCACCTCCGCGACGAACACAACTGAACCGGTCCCGATCGCTGGCTCCATACTTCCCGATAAAACTGTAAAAGCGTAGTCGGCCCCAACAAGCCCCGGAAAGGCTTGAAGGGCGAACGAAGCCACTACGAGAAGCAGGGCGAACGCACCCACTCGCTTTAGCGCCCTGCTGTAGTTCATTGGTTAGCTCGGCGTGTTGTCGCCAGGCGAGTACGTTCCGAACTCCGGCGTCGACGTGTGACGCGTCTGAAGGAACTTGAACGGAAGGTGAACTTCCATCGAGTCACCCTGCACGACGTTTCCAGTCTCGAACGGAATGTGCCAGTCGTAGCCGAAGTACATCGTGTCGCCTGGCTGAAGCGGCTGAACGTACCGACTATTGTCAGACGAATCCTGGCCAGCCGTCAGACCACCGTCGAGCATAACACAGCCGTTTCCGACAGACGCTCCGTCCGGAGCATCGATCTGATCGCTGATGCCGCTGTTCCCGTTCCATTGCCGCGTGTGGACCGAGCCGGGCGAGCTAACCACGTCCGCGATGGTGCGCGGCTGAAGGTATCCGTCTGTCCGGGGCGGCGATGCCGCGTACGTGCCTTCCGAGTTTGACCAGAACGCCGATGACGTAGCGCCCTCACTCTTGTATCCGCTCAGATCCGGACCGTCCGAATCGAAGAACGTACTACTGAAGTCACTGTCGTAGAACGGGATGATCCACGTATTTTCGGGGAGCTCGCCGTCTGTCTCCGCCATATTGCCGACATCTGCGTTCGGAACACTACCGGTCTCAGCGGACTGTTCGGCTTCGAGCTCGGGCTCGTAGACTTCACCGTCGGTATCACTCGCAACGCTGACACACGACGCAACCCACGCAGGGTTGTTTTCGACAGTGAGCTCGAACAGGATACTCCCGTAGTCGCCCGGCTTCACATCGTTAAAACTCAGACCGAGTCCCGCCTCGTTTTCGCTGACGATCTTCTCGGACGTATTCGGGACAACTGCGCTACTACCCGAGCTAACATCGTCGCCGTTGTAGCTCGCAGAGAAGTCGATAGTCCCGTCCACGCCACCAGCCGTGAACGTAAACGAGGACTCTTCCGTGTCGCTAAATTGCGCGTACGTCCCGATACCACCGAGTGCGGTTGCCGCACCGATACTTCCCAAACTTGCCAGCGCTTTGCGGCGCGACAGGCTGAATTCTTTGTCGCTCATAGTTTTCTCCCGCAGTAGTCTGCGAACCGGCACCCGGCTTGTGTTGGTTGTATCCGCCAGGTGCGACATCTCCAGCATTTTCTGCTATCCACATTGTTGTACGCTGATAGAAATGAGTCGAATACACCCAGAAGATCCTCAAGCGGTGTTAGAGACCCGCTCAAAGAGGAATTGAAAATCCCGGAATCGACGTCAATTACAGCACGGACGATCTACGCAGCCGTGATTGTTTCCCGACAATAATCTTGAAAACGCCATCTGGAAAATGTCACCCGAATAGCCGTAACCACCGTCAGTCACCGCATTCGGAGACTGTAAGCGGCACCTAATTCGTGTCATCTCCTCTGGTTGTTGATGGCAGTGCCGTTATCAACCGGCTACTGCGTTTCAGCGGAGGCCCAAGCACGAAACGCCACTCTCGGAACGGGTCCCTGGCTTTCGACGGGCTTACTTCCCGTATATTCGTCATACGGATTCGAGTTCACTTGCGACGGCATGCGTGGTATAACTAATGCCCGAAAGTATGCAGTTGGAGAAGAATGAGCAAAACGAGACCCACACAGGGTCAAAGCGGTGATGAAGAAACCCCCGGCCCTGAGACCGATGTGGGTAGTAAATCTGAACGTCGACAGCTCTCACAGAACGAGATATTCGAGATGCTCAGCTCGAATCGGCGTCGGTACGTCCTACATCACCTGAAACGAAAACAGGGGCCGGCCGAACTCGGGGAGCTCGCCGAACAGATCGCGAGCCGGGAGAATAGCAAACCTCTTGAAGAGGTTCGGTCCACCGAGCGCAAGAATGCCTACACAGCCTTGCGTCAGTTTCACCTCCCAAAGATGGCTGATAAGGGAGTCGTTCGGTTCGACAAACGAAAAGGCACGGTAGAGCTATCGGAACAGGCAGCGGACCTCGACATCTACCTCGACGTGGTTTCTGGATACGACGTTCCGTGGAGTCTCTACTATACGGCCATCTCGATCGCTTTTGCAACGCTCCTCGTTTGCGTCCACTTCGCCTTCGGCCCGTTTGCCGAGGTGTCTGTGGTGATGGTAGCTGCACTGTTCGTCGTGACTATCTTCGTATTCTCGCTACTCCATACCTACACCAACAAACAAATGCGGATTGGCAGCAGTGACCTACTGGAGTAACGTTTGCGACTCATTGCTCGTCCGACCGCACCCTGTCGCGCAATCGTGTCGAACATTCCACTTGCTGAACACTCTCGTTGCCGTCGACGAAACGTTCAGAGGTCGTCCGCTGCGAGCTAAACGACGATCACACCGGACCGCGACACTGATGACCTTCTCACGGTGTCGGCCACCGACTTTTTTTGATGTCGGCCACCGATCTCCCTTCCAGTCGCCGATGTAACCGTTCCATAACAAAGACCGGCCTCCCTGAGAGACTGGTATGGACGTGGGTAAGGCCGAGAAACTCGCCGGAGAGGTGCTGGCAGAACTGTCGGACGTGGTGGTCGTCGAAGAGCGCGTCCTCCGGGTGATCCTGACCGGTGTCGTCTCGCGCGGGCACGTGCTTCTGGAGGACGTGCCCGGGACCGGCAAGACGCTGACAGCACGAGCCTTTGCGACCGCGCTGGGGCTGTCGTTCGGTCGCATCCAATTCACGCCGGATCTGCTCCCCGCCGACGTAACCGGGACCTACATCTTCAACGAGAAGACCCGCGAGTTCGAGTTCAAGGAGGGTCCAATCTTCGCAAACGTGATTCTCGCCGACGAAATCAATCGGGCATCGCCCAAGACTCAGGCGGCGCTGTTGGAGGCGATGGAAGAAGGACAGGTCTCGATGGACGGGACGACACACGACCTCCCGGACCCGTTCTTCGTCATCGCGACGCAAAACCCCGTCGAGCAGGGGGAGGGAACCTTTCGGCTGCCGGAGGCACAGAAGGACCGTTTCCTGGTGAAAAGCAGCCTGGGGTATCCCGACGCTGCGGGGGAGCTAGAACTGCTAAACCGTCGGGAGACACGCGAACAGTCCACGCCGTCGGCATCGCAGGTACTCGAACGCGAGACGGTTCGCGCCCTCCAGCGTGTTCCCGAGGACGTCCGCGTTCACGACGACCTCAAGCGGTATATCGTGGACCTCGTTCGAGCGACTCGGGACGACGCCCGCGTCGAGGTGGGTGTCTCTCCACGGGGCTGCCAGAAACTGTTCGAGATCGTCCGTGGTTGGGCGGCACTGGCAGGTCGCGAGTATGCCACCCCCGACGACGTCAAGGCCGTCGCAGAGCCCGTGATGACCCATCGCCTCGGACTCACGGCAGAGGCTACGGTCGAAGGCACCGAGGAACGCGATCTCGTGGACGACCTCCTCGCGGACCTCCCGGTCCCGAGCGTCGGATACGAGACTCAGCGACCGACCGATTAAGATCGGCAGCGTGCTCGTTTGTCGGGATTCCCGACCCAGAACAGCGATTATCACGTCGACAGAATGACGACTCTCGTTCCGATCAGATGAGGACTATCACACCGATTCTCGTGCCCACAGTGACGACTCTCGTTCCGAAGAACGTCCACGAGGAGGTGCGCTGGTGTCGCTGTGCTACCCACGAATCGCCGCGAGGAACAGCAAAAGCGCGACGAACAACAGCGCGAATGCGGCCAGCGACAGGTCGCTCACCGCGATGCGGCGCACGAGATAGATGCCGGCGACTCCCGCCAGGCCGACCATCGCGCTGCCGGTCGTATGAATCGCCTGCAGTCGCCAAGCTGTCGCCGCCCGCCCGAGGTGTTCGCCGATGCTGACAGCGTTGTCGGCGGCGTCCCAGGCGACGATCGTGGCCACTGCGACGAGCAGCAGGTGTAACTCACCGACCGCACGGAAGAGCCCCGAGAGCACGACCGTCAGAAACACCCCGCCAGTACCGAGTTTGCACACGAGACGCGAGCCGTTCGCCCTCACTGGTAACAGCGTCCCCACGAGTAGTGGAACGCCGATCAGTCCTGGGAGGAACCGGAGCGTGTAACTGAGCGCGCGTGGCTCATCGACGAACAGCGTGAGTCCCCCGACGATAGCGCCCACACCGGCGACTGCGAGCGCCGTTCCAAGTGTCCGGTGGCCGCGACGTCGGCTCGCGATGCCGACCCCAACCGCCGCCAGGCCGCCGCCCTGGACGGCCAGCGTGGTGAGAACCGCCTCGCGAGCGCCGAGCGATACCACCACCCCGACTACGAGCGCGACGGCCACGGCCGCACTCGGCATAGCCGGTCTGAAGGTCGCTTCTCTCACGGTCATTTGTCGAACAGCTCCGGCGTGTCCTGGAGTGTCGCCGCGAGGGATCGCTCCGGCGACCAGTCGACGACGGGAATGCCTGCCGCGCGCAGGCGACCGAGCCGGTCGGTGCGCTCGATGGCCGCCAGCGTCTCACCGGAGCCGGCGGACGTCGTGACGTCGGGAGAGATGACGCTGACGGCGTGACCGCGAGCGTCGAACAGGCGGATCGTCTCCGGGAGCTCATCGTCCAAAAGCGGCGAGAGCAAGAGCACCTGTGCGTCCTCGGGAAGCTGCGCGCGCAACTGGGCGGCCTGCTCTGCGAGTTCCGGGACGGATCCAGTGGGGGGTCGGGACTGAAAGGTGGCGTGTTGCGAAAGGAGAACCAGTGCGCGCATCCGATGGTCGCGGCCGGTGCCCGGCGAAAGCCAGGGAACATCCCGGCCGAAGCCAGCGATTCCCACCCGGTTCCGGTTCGCCAGCATCGTGTCCACCAGTTCTCGTGCTGCGGCGATACTGTAGTCGACCGCGTGTGGCTCGCCGTTCGCCCCTCGGTAGGCCGCCGGTCTGGCATCCACGACGAGAACGACCGTCGCCGCCCGCTCGGCTCGGAACTCGACGGTCCGTAACTCGCCGATCTGGGCGTAGCGCTTCCAGTCGACGCGGTTGATTGGATCGCCGCGGCGGTAGGCCCGCGTCTGATAGAACTCGGTCCCGTTTCCTCCGTGATCGGCGGCGATCCGCCCGGTGGCGTCCGTCGTCTGCGCGCGGAGCGGGGCTTGCGCGACGCTCGCTGTGCAGTCTACGGCTGTTTCCGTCCCGGCGTCCACCTTGAGCTCCACCTCGTGACCGCCGCTGATATCGCGTGCCACCACCGTCGCGGGCTCGAATCGGTGCTTTCCCCGTCTAGCCTCGACGACGTAGGAGAATGACGCTGTCTCGCCGGCTCGGAGGGCGGTGCCGTGGCGTGGGGTCCCCTCGACGACCGGGAGCGCCGGCGGGAGACCGTCGATGATGCGGAGATCCGGTATCCCCCCGTCCCCCACGTTCCGGACGGTGGTCGTCACCTCGAAGGACTCACCGTGGGTCAGCGAGTCATCGCTGACGTGCCGCTCCAGGTGGAGGTCTGGCTCCGGCGGTGAAGACACCCGTGGATAGGCCGCGAACACCACACCCAGCGCCGCCACCAGGAGCAGGGACGGCCGCTTCGCGAGCAACCCGAACCCGCCCGTCCCGAGCGTGACGACAAGAATCCCCAGCCAGCGGTCGGTCGGATACGAGTCGGGCATTTACGTCCTCACTGCCCCGTCACTCCGTTTCGACGGGCGACGATGGCATCGACCGTCCGGTCAGCGGCGTAGGCGAGCCAGGTCTCCCTCCGCCGGAGCGCGACTAGCCGGATCGCTATGGGCGGCGGTCCGGCGTCCCGTTCCAGCAGCCCGGCCGCGACGGGGTCGTCTGTCCACGAACCCTCCGCGACACGTCGCTCTGCATCGGCCGGGCGACAGCCCTCGGCAGTGACGATGGTGCGAACTGCGGTCCGGCGAAGCCGCCGGATCGTGGCCGCTCGCGCGGTCGGCGTCACGACGGGAACCAGGCCGTGCCACCCGGCGAGTCGCTGATCGAACCTCTCGCCGGGCGTCGGGACCGGCGTCGGGCGCTCGACCTCGGGCATCGTGGCCTGGTATCCGGCCTCTGCGCTCGAGGCGAACGTCGCGGCGGCAAACAGGAACGCGCACCCACTGAGCACGGCAGCCAGCAGGTAATCGCTGCCGAATGTCGTGCGCAACGTCGCTGCCAGCGCCTCGGCAGTGCCGTCGACGAGTGTGAAGGCAGCAAGCAGTGTGAGGAGCCCTGCCGTGCCGACTGCGACCTGCACCACATTCGGCGAATCCGCCCTCTCTCCCCGAATTGATCCGCTCATTCCGCTGTCCCCTCCTGCCGTCGACATCGTCGGAGGCACCTGAGCGCGCGGTCTGCACGCGTGGTCGTAACCGGCTCGTCGCCGTAGCGAGTCTCCTCGAATAGTTCCGTGAGTTCCCTCACTGCGCGGCGATCCAGACCGGCACCGACCAGTTCCGCGGCGGTCTCCCGTGGTGTCGCGCTCGGATCGGGCTCGATGTCGGCCCACGAGAGCAACTCGAGCCACGACCGTTCGACGACATTCTCCGGTGGGTGGAACGGTCGGTCGTCATCCGGGCCGGGAGCCGGATCGTCGGCCGTCGACAAGCGACCGTCTAGGTGACGTTTCACCCACGCGAGGATGCGTTTGCGCTGGGAGACCGAGAGCAGGACGCCGACGACCACCACCAGCCACAGCCACGACGAATCCAGAGCAGACAGGAATGCCGCGAGTTTCGCCAGCAACCCCTGGTCGGGGTCGGCCCTCCTGTCTCCCCCGGTCAACTCGTTCTTATCAGCCTCGCCGGAGCGCTCGTTCTCACTGGTCTCGCCCGAACGTTCGGCCTCACTGGTTCCACCAGAGCGCTCGGCTTCACTTTCGGGCTCGGTCGAACGCGACGCACTGGTAGCCTCCTGGTCTTCACTAGAGCTCCCTGAGTGGTAGGACTGTTTCAACTCCGAGGCCTGCCCGACACTCAGCGGAAGTGACGCGAAATCCAATTCGATCGCCTCCCCGGGGGACGTCTCGACGGTCGACTCCAGTGACGCCGAGAGGCTCACCATCGCGAGGAGACAACAGACCACGACCGCGATCGAGAAGATGCGCCGGTCGATCATCGATGGTTCCCCCGACACGAGATCGAACCGTGACTTCGACACAAGATCGAACCGTGACTCCGACACAGATTTGGACCCACAGGTGGCCGCGAATCCGCCGAAACGTCGGGCTGTCGGATCGCTCGGGTGAGCGGTGAAATCGCGGCCGAGGCTACCCGTTTCATCTACTCTCCCAATGGGAGGTCCAGTACGTTATTATACACCTCCTACTCGGAGCGACAGCGCGAGCGGGGAGTTACGCCGACCAGGCCAGCGTGTCTTCGGTCGGTGTTACAAGCCCACGCCGTCCGGTGGAATCGTGCTTCCGTTACCACGACTGTCCGGCCCGGCCGGATCCCTTTCACCCTGCCCCTGGGAGCGTACGACGTCCCCGAGAGCGATAACGGCGGAAGCAACGCCGGTGAGCACTCCTGTTCGGTTGAGGCACTCATAATGTCGAGGCACTCATAATGACTGTTGTAACTGACTCCACCACTCGGTCTCAGTCGGAGGTGGGCCCCCCGCTTCTGACGGACGACCCACCGTCGTCGGCTCGCAGTCGGCGACTGGCGCGGTCGCGGTCCTCGGGATACCCGACGTCGACCCGCCAGCCGTTCATCGGAATCGTCTCGATGGTCCGACCGGATTCGAGCGGTAGATCGATGGTGTCCGGGAGTTCGTACTCGCCGCGATCGGAAGGCTGGACGAGGTGGCAGGCGTGGAAGATCGCCGATGAGAAGGTGTAAAACCCGGTCATAACCAGATTCGACGGCGGATCGTCGGGCTTCTCGACCACCTCGACGATCTCACCGCGGCCGTTGGTCTCCCAGACCCCGTAGCGCCCGGCCTCCGAGTGCAGAACTTCCTCGACCAGGAAGGCGGCATCCACGTCCCCACGGCGCTGGCGCTCGACGACGTCCCAGAGATTCGCGCGGAAGATGTTGTCTCCGAGCATCAACGCGAAGTCCTCGTCGACGTAGGGCTCGGCCTGCAGGAGCGCGTGTGCGAGGCCGAGCTGCTCGCGCTGGTGGGCGTACGTGATCGGCACCCCTCGGAATTCGTCCTCGTACCGCTCGATGATCTGCTGTTTTCGGTAGCCGACGACGACGAATTCCGAGATGCCGAGTCCGACTATAGTAGCGTTCGCAAGTCTTCGCTCATCCGATCGCACGACTGCGAGCGATCGGATGAGCAATCAGTTGCGAACGCTACTATAGCTGCTCGAAGACGTGATCCAGCAACGGTCGCCCGGCCACTTCGACCAGGGCCTTCGGCGTATCGTCGGTCAGAAGTCTGAGTCGGGTTTCCTTCCCCGCCGCGAGGATGACTGCCTTCATACTCGCCCCTCACCGGAACACCCCCAAAAGTATGAACCGCCTTATTCGGCGGTAGACTCCAATGCTTACTCTCACTGTTTCCCGCCGAGCGTCACCCCTGGTGGCGGCCCTCGGCGGGAAGAGACGAGAGTTACCAGTATCAGTCGGCAGTGGGCTGCCCGTTCAAAAC
Organism: Halobellus marinus; assembly: GCF_032113415.1. Lineage (NCBI taxonomy): Archaea > Methanobacteriati > Methanobacteriota > Halobacteria > Halobacteriales > Haloferacaceae > Halobellus > Halobellus marinus. The sequence continues at coordinate 159,899 of NZ_CP134947.1, read as the reverse complement.
CGACGCTTGCCCTGACCGTTGTCTTCTCGGTAGGGCTGGGTATTCCGACGGCCGGGTCGTCACGGTCTCGATATAGTAGCGTTTGTGTGTCTTCGCTCATCCGATCGTCCGACGGCGTCCGATCGAACGAGCAATCGGTTGCAAACGCTACAGCTGTTCAGTGGTACTTTCTCGCGCGTGAACCAATCGAGGTGCGGATGCTGTCGCCCCGTCTCTGGGCCGGGTCACGATTCAGTCCGCTTGTCACCGAGTATATGCTACGTCTGTAATATCCGCTAAATGGGTGTTAAAAGGATAATACCGAGGTCATGAGCCGTGTTACAATAGAATATGATTACGCATCTATATTTCGTCGGTTCGGCCCTGCAGTGGGACGCGACCCGGCCCCCGTCACCTGACGGACGCTCAAACAATGTCAGCAACACTATCGACGAAGGCTCTCGCACTGCTGTTCTCACTGTTGATGGTCACCTCGATGGGGGTGGCCTCGATAGCGGTCGGAGCCAACACCGCGCAGGCACAGACAGGCGAAAACGTACTGTATCGGGTGAACGGACACGATACTACAGTCCAGTCCACCGACGACGGTCCCGACTGGACACCACCGGGCTCCACGAGCGGCGTCACCGTGAGTGGGAATCCGTCGACGTACAACACGGGTGATTCGATCACTCTCGACGGTACCGTTCCGCCAGGCACACCGTCTGATGTGTTCCAGAGCGAACTGTACGGCGACCAACAGTGGGACTTCGAAGTCACGTCCGGTCAGGCGTACGAGGTCCGACTGTACTTCGCTGAAACCTACGCGGAGTCCCCGGATCAACGCTCCTTCGACGTCGCCGTCGAGGGAGAGACGGTCCTGAACGACTACGACATCTACGCCGACGTCGGTCACGACGTCGGCACGATGAAGTCGGTCACCGTGACGCCCTCGGACGGCACGATCGACGTCGACTTGACGACCGAGATCGACAACGCGAAGATCTCGGCCATCGAGATCGTCCAGTCCGAACCCGAGCCGGACACGCTCGACGGCCCGTCGAGCGTTGACTTCGGGAGCGTGATCGTCGGCGACACCGAGACCAAGACAGTTACGGTGACGAACCTCGGTGATGACGGCGACTCAGATATCACTCTCGAAGGTCTCTCCGTCTCCGGCGACGACGCGTTCTCCGCGGGGGCGCCCTCGCAGACGACACTCGCGCCCGGCGAATCTGCCGGTATTCCCCTGACCTTCTCGCCGTCCAGCGCCGACTCCCTGAGCGCGTCGCTCGATATCAGCCACTCCGGATCGAACTCCCCGCTGACGGTGAATCTCTCGGGCGAAGGCGCGAGTTCGGTTGATCCCTCCTTCGAGAAGAGCACACTGGAAGGGTTCAGCGCCGGTAACCCGACGGCCATCGAGTTCGGGCCCGACGGCCGGGTCTACGTCTCGACGCAGGGCGGGATGGTGTACGCGCTGAACGTCACCCGGACCGGTGACAACAGCTACGAAGTCACAAACGAGGTCGCGATCGACGTCATTCAGGACATCCCGAACCACGACGACTTGGGGAACATCGACTCAAGCGAGAACAACCGACAGATCACCGGCCTGACCGTTGGGGGCACTGCCTCCCAGCCCGTTGTCTACGTCTCCTCGAGTGACCCCGAGATCGACGTGGGTCAGGACGACGACGACACGGACACCAACTCCGGGGCCATCTCGCGGCTGACCGTCACTCCCGGAAGTGACGACACGCTCCAGACGAGCGATGTCGAGCACGACGTGATGGTGCTCGGGCTGCCGCGGTCCGAGGAGAACCACGCGACGAACGGCCTCGACTTGTCTCCCGACGGCGACACGCTCTACGTTGCCCAGGGCGGCCACACCAACAAAGGTGCGCCGAGCGACAACTTCGGTCACACGCCGGAGTACGCACTGTCGGCGGCTATCCTCGAGATCGACCTGGCGCAGATCGAGAACAATTACCAGGAGAAAAGTCTGCAGACCCACAAAAGCGAGTACCCCGACCTCGACTACCTGTACGCCCTGCCGACCATCCAGGGCGGCGACCTGCCGTTCGGCGGTAACGACGGCATCAATCAGGCGAAGCTCGTCGAGGGCGGTCCGGTACAGATCTACTCGCCCGGCTACCGGAACCCCTACGACCTGGTCCTCGCAGAGAGCGGCCAGCTCTTCGTCAGCGACCACGGTCCGAACGGCGGCTGGGGCGGCCAGCCGGCTGACGCGGACGGCAACATCGTGGCCGACGCCTCGGACGTGACTAACCATCCCAACGAGGACGGGAGCTACACGACGAGCGACCAACTCATCGCGCCCGACGAGGGCGACTACGCCGGCCACGCAGCCCCCATCCGCGCGAACCCGACGCAGGCGGACATCTACTACGCGAATGGGACGATGAGATTTGACGTCACCGGGTCGAACTCCCCGGTTCCGTCGAGTATGGTTGACTCCCGTCAAGCCGATTACATCCCGCCGACGAGCGGGTCGCCCGACCCGGGCGCCCCTGCCGGTAGCGCGAACACGATGGAGTTCGGGAACGGCGACAAGGTCCTCTTCGGGCCGACCGGCGGAATGGCGCAGTACACCGCCTCGAACTTCGGCGGCGCTATGGAGGGCGACCTCCTGCAGGTCGAACTCTACGGGAGCATCAAGCGGGTCGAACTGAGCGCCGACGGTGAAACCGTCACGAACGTCGAGACCATCGCGAACACCGACGGTCCGCTCGGAATCGCGGCCCAGGACGACGACGAGGTCTTCCCGGGAACCGTGTGGATCGCCAACCACGGCGGGAACGACGTCACTGTCTTCGAGCCGGTCGACTACGGCGACGGTGACGCCGGCGAGCAGTGCGATCCCGACACCCTGGACCCGTCGGGCGACGCGGACGGTGACGGCTACACTAACGGCGACGAACTTGCCGTGGGGACCGACCCCTGTTCGTCGGCCTCCACGCCGGCCGACTTCGACGACGACGGCAATCCGAACGAGCTCGACCCCGACGACGACAACGACGGGCTCGACGACACCGAGGATCCGTTCGCGGTCGATCCGGACAACGGGCTCGACACGACTCTTCCCGTCCAGCACGACCTCTCGGAGCTGAGCCTGTTCGGCGAGAACGGCCAGGGCTGGACGGGCCTGATGACGAACGGAGAGGACTACCAGGCCCTCTACGACCAGACGCAGATGACCGTCGGTGGCGCCGCCGAGGTCCTGACGGTCGAGAACGTCCCCCAGGGTGACGCCTACTCGACCACGAACACGCAGCAGTACGCGTTCCAGTTCGGCGTCGACCCGCCGGACGAGCCGTTCACGGTCGAGACGACGGTTGCCTCCTTCCCGGAGAATCCCGAGGACTACCAGTCCGCCGGGCTGTTCATCGGCCCCGGCGACCAGTCGAACTACGTCAAGCTCGTCGCCGCGGCCAACGGTGGCGATGGCGGCGTCGAGTTCGCGAAGGAAGTCGACGACTCGTTCGACGGGCAGATGACCGACGAAAGCGCGGTCACGGGTAACGACGTCACCCTTCGGATGACGGTCGACCCGACGACCGATCCGGCGCCCGACAACGGCGTCGACGAGGTCGCGGTCACGGCCGAGTACGAAGTCGACGGGACGACCACCGAGGTCGGAACCGTCGCGATGCCGGCGAGCTGGCTCGACACCTCCGACGGCGTTGCGCCCGCGGTTGGCATCATCTCGACGTCGAACGGCGCGACTTCGACGTTCGACGCGACGTGGACGAACATCGGCGTCGAGTACGTGACCCCGCCCGAGAACCAGCCCCCCGTTGCCGACGCGGGCGCCGACCAGGCGGTCGACGAGGGTCAGCAGGTCACGCTCGATGCCTCCGAGTCTAACGATTCGGACGGCGACTCACTGAGCTACTCGTGGACCCAGACGGCCGGTTCGTCGGTCGACCTCTCGGGCGCCGACACGGCGACGCCGACGTTCACCGCGCCCGACGTCGACGCCGACGAGACGCTCGCCTTCGAGGTGACCGTCTCCGACGGGACCGACTCCGCTACCGACACGGTGAACGTCACGGTTGAGAACACGGAGGCGACTCAGCCGACCGACGGCGAGATCGTCTACCGCGTCAACGCCGGCGGGTCCGAACTCGCCGCGATCGAGGACGGCCCCGCCTGGTCGACCGACACGTTGAACGACCCCTCGCAGTTCACCAACGCCGACGAGAGCGGCAGTGACACCTACAGCACGGACGACGCGATTACGCTCGACGACTCCGTCCCATCGAGCGCGCCATCCTCCCTGTTCCAGACCGAGCGCTGGGACCCCAACGCCACGACCGGTAGTTCGGGCGACGCCCCCGAGATGCAGTGGCACTTCCCCGCGCAGTCCGATCAGACCTACGAGGTCCGACTGTACTTCGCGGAGATCTACCTGGAGGAGGGCGCCACCCTCGAGAGTGAGGGACCGCGGGAGTTCGACGTGGTCCTCGAGGGACAGACCGTCCTCGATGACTACAACCTCCACAACCAGTACGGCCACGACGTCGGCGTGATGGAGTCCTTCGAGGTGACGCCCTCGGACGATGACATCAACGTGACGTTCCTCCACGAGGCGGAGAACCCGAAGATCTCGGCGATAGAGATCGTCGCCGTCGACGAACAGCCCGCCGACGAGATGACCGTCGAGGAGGCGGTCGCGAGCGCCGGTGACGGCGACGACTCGACGATCAGTCTACAGGAGATCCAGACGGCCATCAACTGGTGGTCGAACGGCGCGGAAGTGCCGAACACCGGCGGGGAGACCATCTCCCTCTCGGAGGTTCAGCAGCTGATCAGTCTGTGGTCGAACGGCGAGACCGTCAGCGACGGCGGCGACGACACCGCGCCCACGATCGACGCGATTTCCGACCAGACGGTGACCGAGGGCGACTCGGCGACCGTTCCGGTCAACGCTGACGATCCCGACGGCGACGCGGTGTCGCTGTCGGTGAGCGGCCCCGACTTCGTGAGCCTCTCGAACGGCGAGATAACCATCGCCCCGCAGTCGGGCGACGCCACTGACTCGCCGTACACCGTCACGGTTCAGGCCGACGACGGCACCGACCAGACGACGGAGAGCTTCCAGCTCACCGTCGAGGAGTCAGGTGCGGCCGTCGGCTCGGCACAGATCGGGATCACGCCCGACAGCGGCACCGAGGCGAGCACCTACGGCGGCAGCTCGTTCACCGTCGAGAACACCGGCGACCAGCAGATCGCGTCGGTCACTTTCGACCTCTCGTCTTCGGCGATGCCGGATATGGTGTTCGATCCCGACGGGACGGCCGGCGACCAGGCCGCGAAGGGCCTCGTCATCGACTCGGAGTCCGGTGACGGCGTCGGCGTCGTGAGTACGGCGGACGACGACGTGTTCAGCCAGCCGCACAACGGCGTGAACGGTTCCGACGGGTACGAGGTGTTGACCGTCGAGTTCACCGACTTCGATCCCGGCGAGTCGGTGTCGTTCTCGGCGGACAACGATCCGACGAGTATCAAGAACTCGACCATCTCTTCCCAGGAAGCGGGGCCAGTCTCCGGGCTCGAACTCGCCCGCTCGACAGTGAGCGTCGAGTACGATGGCGGCGACGTCCAGGAGGCACACCTGTTCGGTGACGGCAGCGCGGGCGGCGCACAGGCGACGCTCGACAAATCGATCGCACAGGCACCGGATATCGGCGTGCAGAACGTCGATCTCGTCGACGGTGCGCTCCGCGATCACCACAGCGCGGCCACTGTGAGCGAGGCCAACCAGACCGTGACGATCACCGGCGAGCCCGACGAGACGGTCACGCTGCTGCACGCCGAGGCCGAACTCGAACTCGACAACGTCCCCGAGTACGACGGCACGCCCGGCTACGACGTCGAGGCCTACGAGGCCAACAAGGTCGAGAACGTCGACTACCAGACGGTCACGCTCGACTCGAACGGCGAGGCCGAGGTGCCCGTCACGCTCCTCAACACGACCGCAGTCGGCGGCTACAACTACTTCGTGGCGACCCACGGCGAGCCCGGTACCGACACCGGCCTCGACTCGAACGTGGTCGTCCTGAAATACGAGGCGAGCGCCGGCGACGACGAACCCGCTGACGGCGAGACCGCCTTCGCCGTGAACGCCGGCGGCGACGCCTACACCGCCGCGGACGGTACGGAGTTCCAGGCGGACACCAATTTCACGGGCGGCGAGACGTTCACGACCGGGCAGTTCGGAACGCCCTCGAATCCCGAGATCGCGAACACCGAGGACGACGAGCTGTATTACACCGAGCGGTACGGCGACTTCAGCTACGACGTGCCACTGAAGAACGGCACCTACGAGGTCACCCTGCACTTCGTCGAACTCTACCAGGGCGTGGCGAACGACGGCGGCGAAGGTGACCGCCTGTTCAACACCTCCGTCGAGGGCGAACAGGTCCTCTCCACGTACGACATCTACGCGGAAGCCGGAGGTGCGCACGCCGCCGTCACCGAGACCGTCACCGTGGAGGTCACAGACGGCGAACTGAACGTCGAGTTCAGCAGCATCGAGGACAACGCGAAGGTGTCGGCCATCGAGGTCGAACCCGCGGAACCCGCGGACGGTGGCGGTGACGACACCGCCGTGGCTGCCGCCGATATCTCGGTCACCCCGGACAGCGGCATCGACACCAGCACGTACAGCAGTGGCTCCTTCGAGATCGAGAACACCGGCGACGAGCAGATCACGTCGGTCACGTTCGACGCCAGCGAGAGCCTGCTCCCCGACGCGGTGTTCGACCCGGACGGCACGGCCGGCGACGCGACAGCAAAGCAGCTCAGCGTCGACAGCCAGACTGGCGACGGCGTCGGTGTGGTCTCCACTGCCGACGACGACGTGTTCAGTCAGCCCCACAACGGCGAGGATAACGCCGAGGGGTACGACGTGATGACCGTCGAGTTCACCGACTTCGATCCCGGCGAGTCGGTCTCGATGTCCATCGATATGGACCCGACGACGATCAAGGATGCTTCGACGACCGGCGGCGCGGGCTCCATCTCGGGGCTGGAAATCGCCGGCAGCACGACGTCGGTCGAGTACGCGGACGGCTCGACGCAGACGACTGACCTGTTCGGTGACGGCAGCGACGGGGGTGCCCAGGCGACTGCGGACGCGGACGTGCCCGATGCGCCGACGCTCGGCGTGGAGGGCGTCAGCCTGCAGTCGACCGATTTCGCCGGTCACGAGGCCGCCTCGGTCGACGACAGCTCCCAGGCGCTCAGCCTCAGCGGCCCCGCGGACGGTACGGTGGAACTCATCCACGTCGAGGCCAGCGAGCCCCCGACTGACGGCTACGACGTCGAAGCCTTCGAGGCCGACAACGCTCAGTCGGTGAGCTACCAGACGGTCACGCTCGACTCGAACGGCCAGGCCACCGTGCCGGTGAGCCTCGCCGAGTCGAACCTGAACTACTTCCTCGCGGCTGTGGAGGACGGCGACGGCGACACCGGACAGGCCTCTAACACGATCATCCTCGACTACGAATCGAGCGCCGCGTCGACCCAGGAGGTTCTTCACCGCGTGAACGCGGGCGAGGGCACGACCGTCTCCGCGACGGACGACGGTCCCGACTGGACCGGCGTCGTCGATACGAGTTCGCCGTATCTCGCATCCGTAGGGAGCTCCGACGCCGTTGGCAACACCTGCATCGGAGAGATCACCTCGACGACCCCGAACGTTCCGTCGAGCACGCCCGACGGCGTGTGGAACTGCGAGCGCTACGGGGAGATGACGTGGGAGTTCGACGTCGACTCGGGTCAGCAGGTCGAGGTCCGGCTCTACGTCGGTAACTCCTACTCCGAGACCAGCGAACCCGGCAACCGGCAGTTCAACGTCTCCATCGAGGGCCAGCAGGTCCTGACGCAGTACGATCCGGTGGCCGACGTCGGCCACGAGACGGGGACGGTGAAGAACTTCACCGTCACCGACGACGGCGACGGCACGATCGCGGTCGCCTTCGAGGAGGGCGCGGCCGAGAACCCAGAGATCCGCGCCATCGAGATCCTCGAATCGTCGGACAGCAGCTCGCAGTAGTGACATCTAGGCCGATGAACGAGAATCAGAATCCCGCATCCGCCGTCGATGGACTCCCGGAGTCGGCTACCGAGGCCGGCCCCGTCAGCGACGCGTGCCTGCGGGCCGATGACGGCCGGACGACGCGGCATCTCGTCGCCGATCACCGACCGGTGCCCTTCGGGGGTAACCACCGAGACCGAATCGCGGCGGTCGGGGCGAGTCCCGGCGGTCTGCGGACGCGACACGGTCAGAGGACCTCCCAGCTCCCGGTCGCGGGACCTCGGGGCGCGAGTGTGCTGACCGACCTCACGCGACCCGAGCAGCACGAACACAGTCGACAAAACAGCAATCAGCTATGAAAAACGCTCAGAAACGATTCGCTCGGACGGTAGCCGCGCTCGCCGCGCTTATGCTCGTCCTGTCGGTGCTTTCACCGATCGGGATGGTCGCGGCGGTAGACGGCATCACCGTCACACAACAGGCGGACAGTACGACAGTCAACCCCGGCGATACGATCACGTACACGACGGACGTGAGCGTCGATGACTCACAGATCACCACACCGAGTATCGGACTCCAGACCGATACCCCCGACGGCTGGGAGGTGACCAGTAGAAACCCCGGAGACAGCTTCATCACCGGACCTGACGGTTGGCTCTGGTTCGGCGGTCAGAGCGGCGTTTCGGGATCCGACACTGTCACGTACACGATCAGTGTCCCCGAGGACGCCACCTCCGGTGATTACGACGTCTCGGTGACGGCGGCATCGGATAGCGGCGAGAGCACTACCGACACGACGACCATCACGGTCGAGCCTCAGGAGACCAACGCTGCGCCCACCGCGGACGCGGGCGATGATCAGACGGTCGATGAAGGCGACACCGTGACGCTCGACGCCTCCGACTCCAGCGATCCGGACGGCGACTCGCTGACTTACTCGTGGTCGGTTGCCGACGACGCGGGGACCTCGGTGAGCCTCTCGGGAGCCGACACGGCGACGCCAACGTTCACCGCGCCCAGCGTCGACAGCGAGACGACGCTCAGCTTCCAGGTCGAGGTCGCGGACGGCAACGGCGGTACCGACACCGACTCGGTGAGCGTGACCGTCCAGCCGACCCAGCCCGCGAACCAGGCGCCCACGATCGACGCGATTACCGATCAGACGGTGACCGAGGGCGACTCGGCGACCGTCCCGGTCAGCGCTGACGATCCCGACGGCGATACGGTGTCGCTGTCGGTCAGCGGCCCCGACTTCGTGAGCCTCTCGAACAGCGAGCTCACCATCTCGCCCCAGGAGGGCCAGGCGGGCACGTACACGGTCGAGGTGACGGCCGACGACGGCACCACCACGACCACCGAGTCGTTCCAGCTCACCGTCGAGGAGGCACCGAGCGAGGACCCGACGCCCGACGTGACGAGCGCCGAGGTAGCCGTCACCCCCGATAGCGGGGTCGAAGCGTCCACCTACAACGGCGGCTCCTACGCGGTCACCAACACCGGCAACACGAACATCCAGACAATCACGCTGGACACGAGCGAGACGATGCTGCCGGATATGGTGTTCGACCCGTACAACACCGCCGGTGACGACGTCGGTAAGGAGTTCACCCTCGACGGCGGCGACGTCACCGTCCAGAACGTCGAGTACACCAACTTCCACAACGGCGTAAACAACTCGGCTGGCTACGACACCCTCGTGGTCACGGTGTCCGACTTCGAGCCGGGCGAGACGATGTCGTTCTCGATCGATATGGATCCGACGAGCATCAGCTCGACTGATCTGGGCTCGCAGGCCGCCGGTCCGGTCTCCGGTCTGGAGACCACCGGAATGACCGTCTCCGTCGACTCGGGTAGCGCCCCGATCGAATCGACCGTCGTCGGCGACGGCAGCGCCGGCGGCGCGATGGCGACGGTGACGGAAGACACCGACGAGTCACAGCCGTCGATCGGCGTCGAGGGCGTCTCGCTCTCGGACGTCGGCCTCTCGGACCGGCACTCCGCCGCGACGGTCACCTCGGCCGACCAGACCGTCACCATCAGCGGCGCGCCCGCGAACGCGGAGGTGACGCTGCTGCGCGTCGAGGGCGAGCTGAACCTCAACAACGTCCCCGTCGGTTACGACATCGAGGACTACGAGGCCAACAACGCGGTCAACGTCGAGTACTACACGGTCACGACCGACCAGAACGGTGAGGCCACGGTCGACGTCACGCTGACTGACGCCGACAACGTGGAGGAGAGCGGTCTGAACTACTTCACCGCCTGGGTCGAAGAACCCGACGGTGACACGGGTCCGATCTCGGACTACGTGGTGCTGGAACTCGGCGAGAACAGTCCGCCCACGATCGACGCGATTTCCGACCAGACGGTGACCGAGGGCGACTCGGCGACCGTCCCGGTCAGCGCTGACGATCCCGACGGCGACGCGGTGTCGCTGTCGGTCAGCGGTCCCGACTTCGTGAGCCTCTCGAACAGCGAGCTCACCATCGCTCCCGAGTCGGACGATGCAGGCACGTACACGGTCGAGGTGACGGCCGACGACGGCACCACCACGACCACCGAGAGCTTCCAGCTCACCGTCGAGGAGCCGCCGAACCAGGATCCGACGGCCGCGTTCGACGCCTCGCCCGCTGACCCCGCGGTCGGCGAGCAGGTGACCCTCGACGCGGGCGACTCGGTCGATCCCGACGGATCGATCGACAGCTACGCGTGGACGATCACTCCGCCGGGTGGCGAGACCGAAGAGACGCTCCTCGATTCGGACTTCGAGGAGGGCTCGCTCTCGGCTGCTGGCTGGAGTCACGACGCCATAGAGGACTCCGCCGACGCCGGCGTGAGCGACGCCACGTCGAACTCGGGGAGTTACTCGGCGTACCACCTCGGCGGCGAGGGCGCGGTCGTGTCGGACGAACTCGACGCGAGCGACGCTGACGCCGTTGAGGTCTCCTACTGGATTCAGAAGGGATCCGAGGAGTTCAGCGAGAATCCCGACGCCGGCGCGGGCGAGGATATGGTCGTGGAGTACCTCAACGATGCGGGTAACTGGGTCGAGGCCGACCGCGTGGAGGACAGCGTCGAACCCGGCGCCGAGATCACGCAGACGCTGACGCTCGACGACGACGCGCTGCACGACGGACTGCAGATCCGGTTCCGCCAGCAGGGCGCCTCGATCGCGGGCGGTGACTACTGGCACGTCGACGATGTCTCGGTCACCGCGATGTCCGCTGGCTCAGGGCCGATGACGATGACCGGTGAGACGGCGTCGTTCACGCCGTCGACGGCGGGTGACTACCAGATCACGCTCACGGTGACTGACGACGACGCTGCGACCGACTCGACGAGCCAGGCCGTCACTGCCCCGGAAACGACGCCCGAACCCGACCCGATGTCGGTCACTGAAGCCGTCGCCAGTCTGAACGACGCCGGCGACGATTCCGCGATCGGGACCCAGGAGATTCAGCAGGCGATCGACCTCTGGGTCGAGGACGAGCCGGTGCCAGAAACCGGCGGTGAGACCATCTCGACCCAGCAGATGCAACAGCTGATCGATATGTGGGCCGAAGACGAGCCGGTCGGCTCAACAGGCGGAGGTAGTAACTGATGAAACCAACTGACACATCACTCACGACGCGCCTCGGCGTTCTCGCCGTGGCACTAGCGGTCCTGCTGTCGGCCTTCGCGCCGGTCGCAGCCATCCCCCAGCCCGACGGAACTGTCGGCATCCAACAGTCCGCGGGCGGCGGGACCGTCGCACCAGGCGAGACGATCACCGTCGAGACGACGGTCAACGCGACCGGATACAACGCCCCTGCGCTAGCGGTCACGCTGCCGGACGGCTGGACGATCACGAGCCAGTCGGCCGATGGGCCCGCCACCTACAAATCGTCGACGAACGAGTGGGTGTGGCTCTCGGGCGGCGAGTACGACGTCACCTACACGGTGCAGGTGCCGGTTGACGCCTCGACCGGCGACGGCGTCGTCGAGGCGGTGGCGTCCGCCATCGACCCGTCGACCGACGAGTTCGTCGAGAACGCGGCCCAGACGACGGTGAGCGTCGCAGCTGCCGACGAGTCGGAAAACCAGCCTCCGACGGCCGTCGCCGGCCTGGATCAGACTGTCGAAGAGGGTGATTCGGTCACGCTTGACGCGACCGGATCCAGCGACCTCGACGGCGACGACCTGTCGTACGACTGGACGCAGACCGACGGACCGGACCTCACGCTTGCGGACGCCTCGTCTGCGACACCGTCGTTCACGGCACCCGACGTCGACGCTGACGAGACGCTCACCTTCGAGGTCGAAGTCTCTGACGGCGAGGAGACTGCCACCGACGACGTGACGGTCACTGTCGAGGACACCGACGAGGCGGACCCGCCGGGCGACGAACCACCGGCCACTGTCGGCCTCTCGGTCGGACAGACCGCCCAGTCCGACGTCGTCGCTCCGGACGAGACGATGACGATCGATGCGACGATCGATGCGACCGGAACGAACGCACCGGCGCTCGACGTCACGCTGCCGGACGGCTGGACGATCACGAGCCAGTCGGCCGAGGGGCCGGTGACGTTTAAGCCGTCCACGAACGAGTGGGTGTGGCTCTCGGGCGGCGAGTACGACGTCACCTACACGGTGCAGGTGCCGGCCGACACCGCCGCTGACGACTACACCATCACCGCGGACGGTTCGGCTATCGACCCGTCCACCGACGAGTTCGTCGAGGCCACGGCTGGAACGACGATCACTGTCGCGGCCGCGGAGGAGGAGCCGCCAGCAGACGCTCCGCCTACCGAGGTCAGCCTCTCGCCGAGCGAGGAACTCGTCGGAGTGGACGGATCGACGACGTTCGACCTGATTGTCGACGATGTCGACGGCGGTGTCGGCGCGTACGCGATGACGATCGCGGTGGAGGACTCGAACGTGGCGTCCATCAGCGACGTTGAACTCGCAGGAGCCTCGAATATGGAACTCACGGACGTCCAGATCGCGTCCGACGGCTCCACGGCCACTATCGAGGCTGCTCTGATCGACACGGCGGACTCCGGAAACGCGCCGATCGGAACTGTCACCGTCCAGGGCACTGCCGATGGCGAAAGCGATGTCACCGTGGCGGTCTCGAACCTCGGGACCGAGAGCGGCGCTCCGTACGAGGTGACCGGGACGAATCCCGCCACGCTCACCGTCTCCGAACTCGTGGTCGGCGGCGCCGACCAGCCCGCCAAGGACCCCGACGACGACGGCGTCTACGAGGACGTCAACGGCGACGGTACTGTCGACGAACTCGATGTCCAACTGCTGTTCACCGAGCGCGACAGCGCGACCGTCCAGGGGTCGCCGGACGCGTTCGACTTCAACGGCGACGGCGAGTTCGACATCCTGGACGTCCAAGCGCTCTACAACAAGGAGGTCGCCTGATCGGGACTATGGCTTTCCGCACTCAGTCCGGTGTCCGCGCTGTGGTGTGTCTGCTCACCCTCGCTGTCCTGTTCGCGTCGACCGTCGGGGGCGCAGCCGCCGCCGGCACGACGGACATCGGGGTTGTGGCCGATCGCGACGCCCTCGCTCCGGGAGAGGCGACGACCGTCGAGGTCGTCGTCGTGGACGCGGACGGCGGCGTCGGCGCGCTCAACGCAACGGTCTCTCTCTCGAATCCGGACGTGGCGTCGGTCGAGAGTGTGACGCTTCACGGGAATCCCGATCTCAAGCGGATCACCGACCGCGCCGACGGCGTCGGACTGAGTGCCGTACTCGCCGACACTGAGGACGTCGGACACGTCATCGTCGCCACTGTCGTCCTCCGCGGGGAAGAGCCCGGACGGACGTCCGTCGACGTGGACCTCAGCGTGCTCGGCGACGAAGACGGCACGGCGTACTCCGTCGGCACCGTCGATCGCCCGACGATCGCTGTGAACGACGTGTCCGAATCCTCGTCGGATGACCGGACCGCGCCACGGCCGACAGACGGCGAGACGAGCGGCGACAATACGGTCGGACCAGCACACGGTAACGACGACAGCGACGACGCTGATTCCGGCGACATCGGACACACAGAGTCCGACGACAGCGGGGACGCTGACTCCGGCGACACCAGTGACGGGACGAGCGACGAGGAGCGGGCCGAAATCGGTGGGTCGACTCCGGGCGAACAGTCCGTGAAGACAGGCCTCTCTCCGATATCAGAGATTTCCGCACCGGCCCTCGCGATCGGAATCGTCGTCATCGGTGCGCTCGTCCTGCGTCTGCTCAGGTGACCGCCGCCGTCGTGATTTCGTCGTAATCGCGCTCGATCGCGCCGCGCCGACTCGGAGATCTTGCCTCCTTTTTTGCGACCACGGTGACGTCAGATTGCTGCCCCACGGGGGAGGCGAGCGTCTCTCCCTACGCGGTGTTCGGATATCGTCTCGGATGACAGTCCCGAGCACCTACAGCCAGCCCGGCGGCAGTTCGTCTTCGTGATCGTTGAGGAGTTCGAGCAGCGGTCTGATCTCGTCGAAATTCAGCCCTTTGGTGACTTCGTGGCTGTCCTCGCTCCACTCGATAACCCGTAATCAACCAGCTTCGGTAAATGGACGTGCCGCATCGTCACCAGACGCTCAACGGAATCAGCTTCCTCTTCAGAATCGGCGAGCACAACTGGTGAATCGTCCTGTGGATTGTGCTCTAGTAGAGCAATCAGCAGTTTGCGTCGCTGAACGCTTGCTAACGCATCTACCAGCGTATCGAAAGAAGTAATTCGGTCTGATTGTTTCACAGGTTTATATTCGTGAGGCATAAGCAAAACACACCGCTTTTTTAATACTCTTTTATACTTGATTAAACGAGTAACACGTACTGCGGTTTTTACAGTAGATTCAACGCGTTGTTTCGACTGGCGACGCGTAGCCGAACCCGAATACAAAGAGTGCGATCGTCCGTACCCCTCCGGTGGTAAACGTAACTTATTATAATTAATAATAGTACAGTACTGCTACAAAAGCCGTTATAACACTCTTAAATACGGGTATAAGGAGTGTAACTATGGTAATCAGGGGCCATTGTATAGTATGGTCGGGTTGTCAGACGAAGACATAGAACGAATCAAGGAATTCAATGAGACACCGTGGTACGCGCAAGATCCGGACATCCTGGTCCCGACAGAGGCCAACGAGGAGTCGTCTCGGGCCGAATCTTCGGACTGACGGGACACTGGTGACTCCCGGAAGATTGTGGAGTAATCCGGTGTTTACGTGGGCTTCCCTGTAGTAAAGGGGTCCAATTCGCGCCGGAGGTCGAACAAGGGGGCGGGTCACGTAGAATACTCGGGCGAGTCGGTGACGCCCGGGTCTCGGAGTTACCGGGGAATACTATGCGTCTCTCCGTTCTCGCGGCTGGAGCATAATCTCCCCGTCTCGATAGGCCGTGACCCGGTAGCCCTGGTAGTTGAACGATACCCGGTCGTTCTCGCTGCCCGGGTGCTTTCGAGAGAACAAACTGTCTAGGGCGTCGGCGTCGATGACGTCGTTCAACGGTCGCAGTTCGGTGGGATCTGACCCCGATAGCTCTGCGACGGCGAGAACGATATCGGTAGAAACGCCTTGCTCGGGATCGTCAGCTCGAAAAACCCGGACTTGTTTGTCGCGGTCAATTTCGATATCCGGACGGTCAAACGAGCGCCAGCCTTTCTCGGTCATTGGGACCAGCTTGATATGGTATATTTATAAAAGCTTCTTTATGCCGCGATTGCAACTCAGTCCGATTTACGATCGTATCGCTCGGACGATTTGGACTACTATCTCGCTGACTGCGACGGGATCCAACCGCTCGCCCGCTGTTACGCCCCTCTGCATTTGTTTAACAGTCTGTTAATATATTACTAATCCAATTAAGACCTGTATAAGAGGTCTGTACTTCTTCGGACGGGGCGGAACAGCCGATCTGCTGTGAGGTTGCGATTTTCGGTTAGCGCAACGAAAAACGCAATTACACCGGATCAACGGGCTGTCCCGATCGTAGCGTTTGCACGTCTCCGATCACACGATCGCACGACGAAGCGCGGGTGCTGATACTGACTGTTGTCGTCTCTTCTCGGCGCTCGCCGGCACGATGGTGGCGAGCAGCGGTAAAAAGTTACAACAGCCAATATGAGTACTCAGTTGCAGTTGTTATTCGGTTCACGGGGGTCCGCTGTGTTCGAAACCGATCCTCACCCCGACTCAGTTCCCCGACGACGCTTTTTGAGCGCAACGGTGATCCCGATAACAATACCGACAAGCAGCAGGAGTCGTGTTCGTTTCATTGCAGGTTTAGCAAGACCAGACGGCTGTATAAGTATGAACTGGATACCCACGCGGTGCCTGAGTCGAGTGCCGAATTCGGGGTACCCGCCAGGATCATCGCCACGCAGCGGACGGTAATGGATCATCGCCACGCAGCGGACGGTAATCGATGTATAACAAAGCCCATAAGCGAAGTCAAACCGGGCGTGAACACTAACGGACGCGAACAGCGGCGACACCCTGCTGGGGGTGCCAGTCAGTCCGGCCGACAGAGAGGAGATCGTGGATGAAGCGAGTCCGGAATACTGGTGGTGTGTTCGCCGGTAAACTGGCGCTCGCAGTTGGCTACCTCTCGCTTGCAGCGGGCGTCGTCGTCGCGTAGGATTCGCCGGCGAGCAGCTACGAGGTGTCGATCTACGCGGCGACACCGCTTGAGTTCTGGGTCGCGCTGGCTATCGCAACGGCGGCCGCTGTCGGGGTGTCGCTGCGTGACGACGGACGGCTCCCGCCCCCTGCTGCTCGGCGGGATGTCCGCTGTCGCCGTGGCAGGACTGCCGCTGATTCGAGGGTATTACTTCTACGGCCGTGCGGACTCGCTCGTCCACCTGGGCTGGGCGCGGGAAATCAACGTCGGCGGCGACCCACTGGACCTGTTCTACCCCGGCAGCCACCTGCTGTCGGTGAGTCTCTCGAAGGTCGCCGGGACGGAGGTCCCGCGGGCGATGATGTTCGTCGTGTTGCTCTACATCCTGCTCTTTTTCATCTGCGTGCCACTGTGCGTGTGGTTCATCTTCCCGGACCGTCGGGCGCTTGCCATCGGCGCGTTCTCGGGATTCCTCCTGCTTCCGATCAACAACGTCAGCACGCACCTGCACTTCCACACGTACTCGATGGCGATGCTTTTCGTCCCCTTCCTTCTCTACGTGGCGTTCACACACCTGCTCGATGACGAGTCGAGAGCGGCCATCGGGGCTCGCCTGAGCGACGGGGGTCGCACTGCCAGCGCAAGGGCGAGCACCCACCGTGAATCGGTGGGCTTCAAACTCGGCTCAATCGAGGTGGTACCGACGAGTTACCTGCTGCCGCTTTTGTCGCTCGCACTGGTACTTTTCCACCCGCAGGTGGCGCTGAACGTTCTGATTCTCCTCGGTAGCATCGCGGTCGTGCAGTTGGTGTATCGGCGCTATCGCCCTGGGGAGTCCCTCGCAGCACACCGCGCCCTCGTCCTGCAGGCGGCGGTACTGTTGGTAATCTTCATCGCCTGGGTGCAGACGCACAACGAAGCCTTCGTCAGGACGGCGAACACGATGGTGGAGTCGGTGATCGGGTTCATCGAGGGGACGGCCGGAACCACGCCACGGGTCGAAAGTCAGACCGAATCCGCGGAGACCATCGGCGTGAGCATCTGGGAGATGTTCGCGAAACTGTTCGGCATCGAGGCCGTCTTCGCGCTGCTCGCGTCCGGCGTGGTTCTCGGGGTTGTCACAGGACGACTCGACCGCCTGAACCGAGAGGGGACCGGCCGGTCGTCCTGCACGTCCACGGCTCGTCGTTCGACGAGTACGTTGCGGACGCCTCCCGCCCCCTCGCAGCACTGCAAAGTGCGGTCTTTGGTGCAAGCGACGCGATCGTGGTTCTTTCGGAATACTGGCGCGACGCCCTCGTTGTGCGTGCGCCTGCGGAGAAACTGGTCGTGCTCCCCAACGCGATCGACCCTACGGAGTACGTTCCGGACCCGTCGGCCCATCCACCGCACCTCGTCTTCGTCTCCAACCACATCGAACGCAAGGGGATCGTCGAACTGACCCGGGCGATCGATCGGCTCCGAACTGCCGGGGTCGAGTTCCGGGCGACGATCGCCGGGGCCGGACCGCTCTCCGAACACGCCGAAGCGCTGGCGTCGACGCACGACGAGGTGGAGTACGTCGGGTTCGTTCCGGAAGCACGCAAACGCGAACTGTTGAGCGAGGCCAACGTCTACGTCCTTCCGACCTACGCGGAGGGACTTCCCATCGCGGTGCTGGAGGCGATGGCCGGCGCCAACGCGATCGTTTCGACAGACGTGGGGGCAATCCCGTCAGTCGTGGACGATCGGAACGGAGCGGTCGTCCCTCCCGGAGACGTGGACGAACTGACGGCGGAGCTCGACCGGCTGCTCTCCGATCCCGCGAAGATCGAGCGGATGGGACGGGTGAGCCGCCGCCCGGTCGAGGCCTCCTACGCGTGGGATGGGATCATCGAGGACCTCCTCGCGCTGTATGCGGGGCTCGTCACCGACTTCTCCGAGGAAAGTTTCCGCACTGGCACCGCAGCCGCGACTGTCGAGCAGTGATCCCCGGGAGCGACCGGGCGATGGCAGCACTCACACGGACCGTCCCGTGGTCGTGCTCTCCGGTACCCTCGTGGTTGTACTCTCCGGTCCCGGCGACGACGAGTACAATAGTATTCGCATCAGTCGATCAGTCCCTCGGCTTCGATCCGTTTCCAGAGCTGTTGCCCGCGCTCTGTCATCCCGTAGATCCGACCCTTCTTTTTTTGCTTCGATACCAGGAGTTCGACCAGCGACCGTTCACGGAGTGCCCGAAGCGCCCTGGAGACGTGGGTGATCGGGAGCCCCGTCTCGGCAGCGATACTCGACGGTATCGACGGACCGGTCGCGAGCGTCTCGAGTACCGCGATCCGATATTTAGAACTGATGACAAATCCGATCTCGTCCCACTCATCAGTGTCGTCCGCCTCGTTAGACATCGTTGGTGATACTGTCGGGAGGTGCGCCTCGCGGATATACGAGTCGATGTTTCACGGTTATCGGCCGACCAGTTACACGAACGAACGACTCGAACGGAAACTGATCAAACCGCCCGACTGCTCCCGGTAAGCAAACCTTATTGAACGAGCCGTCGGGCACAGTAGCGCTTGCAACCATCGTTCGGCCGGTCCCTCGATAGTGCGCGATTGGGGTGGGTGAAGACGTACGAACGCAACGATCTGGTCGCCGTCTTGGCATCGGGTGGACCGCGCTTACCCCCGCGGAGTCTCCCGATTCCCGAGCTGTAACGCCGCTGTCGACTCACGGACCGGAGAAGGGCACCCGGATGTATTTCGATATCTCGCGCCTCGAAAGTACGAGCCACCGATTCTTGGCGGACGGTCGCACTCTGCAGGCGAGGAAATTCCATCTATTGCTCTCTCTAACTGGGAAGTGGAAGCTACTATACGACTCTTAACAAAGACAAGGGAGAAAAAATGTCGGGTAGCACCAGTACGGGACCGACCCTTCGCCAACACAAGAGCATCCAGATGTCAAACGTACCTGACGAAGAACTCAGCCAGGATACCCTCTTCAGCCTCCTCAGCAATCCAAGACGACGGTTCGTCCTGCAGTACCTCAACAGGGTCGATACCCCAGTGACCCTTCAGGAGCTATCGGTAGAGACGGCTGCCTGGGAGAACGAGACTGACGCGGAGAACCTCACTGACCAGCAACGAAAGCGCGTACAGGTCTCGCTGTACCAGACGCACATCCCTGCACTTGAAGACGCGGAGATCATCGAATACGACAGCGACAGCGGCGAAATAACGCTCACCGACCGAGCCGACGACCTCAATGTCTACCTCCACGGGGATATCGAGGAGGAGGACCGGCGCTGGGCAATGTACTATCTCGCGCTCGCGGTCACCGGCGTGGTCGTCTACGCCGCGAGCACGCTGATAGCCGGCGTCGGCGAGTTCTGGACGACGGTGATCGGCCTCATCTGGATTCTGGGATTGGCCGGACTGGCAGTGGTCCACTACCTCGAGGAGAAATAAATTCCCGCATCTATCGCCCCGGATCACTATCCGTCGGCGTACAGCGGTCGCAACTCTGGGCCACTATCCGGCAGCGTGCAGCGGTCGCAGCCCTGGGTCACTATCCGGAGGCGTACAGCGGCCGGTATCTGCCGTCGCCTTCCGTCGGCGCCCCGCGGGTCGTCGTCGACGATAGACCGCGCCTCGCTGTCCATTTTCCTGTGAGTTCGGCTCTTCCGTCGACGCTATGGCTTTTCAGCGCGTCGCCACGGCTTGAGTCCGGGCATCCCGTCGTTGAACCACAAGCCGACGGTAACGAGCAGTAGCACGCCCTGGAGCAGGAAGTACTGTCTCCCGGTCGGCGTGGCGAAAAGCTCCTGACTGTTCAGGAGGAGGTCCCAGACCCTGTCGGCGAAGCCGGCTGACGCCGATGCCGGTTCTACCGTCGACCGGAGCGGCCACAGGAACGCCGGAAGCAACGGCGGTTTGCCGAACAGCCAGCCGAACAGGAGGTCGCCCAGAACGTGGGTGACGTGACCGACTGCGATCGCCCCGCCGGCTCCGGGATGCCCACGTCGGTAGAGCCAGGCGCCCAGGAGGACGGCGATCGGCACGCCGACCAGAAGCGAGTGTGCGATGCCGACGCCGCTTTCCATCACTCCGAACTGCCAGGCGAGCGGCTTGTCGACGAGATCCGGCACCTGTGTCGCCACCGCGAGGACGAAGGCGTTCCGCTGGGACGGCGCTCCGGCCCCCCGGAGTCGCTCGAACGCCGAGTAGGCGACGTAGCCGACGGCTAGATGACTCCACGGCCACATCAGTTCGAGGATCCCGTCGCACCAGATTCTATCTCCAGCCACAGATACATATCTTGTTCGCCGCCGTCGACCGACTTATGTTCGTCGCTCGTGACTCCCACTGTGATGTTTGCGGACTCGTCGAACCGGAGCGTCTCCGAGAGGTCGCTGAGGACGAGCTGATCGCCGGATTCGGTGAGTCGGTGGAGATCGGTCGTGCCGGGATTCTTCTGGATCGCCACCAGCGCCCCCCCCCGAGAGCGGCGGTGGCCGCGACGACGCTCACCGCCACCACCCCGTTAGCCAGGAGCGCTGGGGACGGCGTTCCGGTCGGGGACGAGCGGTCGAAGCCGGGCCCTGCTCGCGGTCCAACGTCCGGCTGGCGGATGATATGGACCTGACACCGCGGCCGGCCGTCAGTGCTGACACGATTATGAGGTACCACCTGGCGGCGACGCCGCTGCCGATCGTCTTCCCGCGAACATCATTCGATCCACTTGCCGATGGTGTACTGGCGGTGAGGCGTCCCGGAGAGGTCTAGCGCCTGGTGGCAGTCGATCACGACGATTCCAGGCTGCTCATCGGATGGTCGCTCCGCTGAACCCCTCCGGTTGCCGTCCGTGGCGGGTACGGCGTCGCCATCCACGCCGTTCGACGCGGCGTTCCTCTCGGCCGCGAAGGCGTCCGAGTTTATCGCCTCGTACGCCTCGTGGGCGGTCACCAGGATCGCGGCGTCGATCTCGCGCGATTCGAGCGCCTCAAGAGAGATGAACTCGCCGGGCATCTCCGGGGAGTCGTCGACCAGCGGGTCGGTTGCGAGCACCGTTGCGCCGGGTTCCGCCAGCCGTTCGGCGATATCGATGGCCGGGGACTCCCGGGTCTCGGGGACGTCGGGACGGTAAGTGACTCCTAACAGGGCGACCGTCCTCGTCGCCGCCCGGAGATACGAGAGGTCAGGCGCCCCCGCTTCGTCGACGAGCGTCGGAACTGTGATGACGTAAATGCGAGCACTGGCGGCGGCCGCTTCGTCGATGAGCGTCGGAACGGTGATGACGTAAATGCGAGCACTGGCGGCGGCCGCTTCGTCGATGAGCGTCGGAACGGTGATGACGTAAATGCGAGCACTGGCGGCGGCCGCTTCGCCGTCGATCGTCGGCCGGAACCGGCCGTCCTCGACCAAGTCGGTCACTAGCGCCGATAGGCCGGGTTTGTTCTCGAACGGGTTTTCCCCGGTATGCAGCGTCGCCACGCGGTCGGGGATCGATGTCGACACCGAGGTATTTGTTATTAACTGGCTGTTCCCGGTATGAACTGATTACTTGCGAGTGACTCCCGTCGCCTGAACGACGCTTAGACGGCGATCGCGTTTCGACCGACGGTTTCCGCGGCTCTTAACGTGCCACGAGTGAAGTCTGGTAAAACCTGTGGTGCACACCGGTGGTCTATATAAACTCCGCGGTCAGATTACAGCCCTAAAAATGTAATAAATTTGGATTCTGATTGACGGTCAGGTACGGGGCGGGTTGGAAGCGAAGAGTCGGTAACTGACTCGCCTCAACGGGCCGCACCTGTTCCGTGCGTCGTTGCGCACGTGTTAATGAGCTCATAACAATACGCGAGAGCGGAAAAGAGGTAACTGCGCCGGAGGATACCCCCCTGCCCACCATTCCGGCGCGCTCCCCACCCCCCCGGGATACTATCCCGGGAAACCCACCGCTTTTTGGCGCTGACTGGCAATTTGCACTGTCGGCCATCAGTCTGCAACGACTCCCAGCACCCGCGGTGACGATTCGCCTGCAACAGTACTATTCGGCAGTATCACGCATAACGAGTCCGTGTACTGCTGTTGCGCCCGACGATGACGATTCCGCTGGGTGATTCGAACGAGCGGCGTCGATCGCAGCTGAGCCGCCGGGAGGCAACTCCTCGGTTTCCAGCCGGTATCGATCTGGCACAGCTACAGGGCCGAACGCGCTGCTCTCCACCGCCGTTCGAGTGCCGTGACTGACAGCAGGCCCGACAGGACAGAGGTCGTGAAACGACGGCCAACAACTGGGCTGTCCGCGGAATTATACAGATCGTTACAATATAAGTCTGGGAGCAACCCACTCCTATGGAATTCGGTAACACGAAAATAGCGATCTTGCTGGTTGCAAGCCTCAGCGTAACGGCCGCCACGGGGGCGGTAGTAACCGGGTTCGACATCGGCGGACAGCAGGTGAGTATCGACGCGACCGAGGCGACTCCCACCGAGGGAACCGACTCCGCCCTCAGAGTGGGTGCGACTCTCAACAACACCGGCACGGCGAGCGAGACCCGGTCGGTGACGTTGCTGATCGACGGAAACGAGACCGGGACCGCCCGAACGGAAGTTGCCGAACGCAGGGTGACGATCCCGCCGGGCGCGACCGAGACTGTGTCTTTCGATGTGGCTCCGGCAGCGGTCCAGTCGGGGACGGTCGCGTACGCGGTCGTTGTAGCTGACGGGAACGAACCGTTCATTCGCAGGAACGGGACCGTCAACCTTGACCCACCGAGGCTCGTCCCGACGGATACGACCGCGTCGACGGTCGTCAGAGGCAAAGAGGCGTCGGTCAGGGCGACGATCCGTAACCAGGGAGACTTCCAGGGAATGCAGACGATCGAACTTCGGCTTGACAGGAATTCATCCCGGCCGCGGGGCCAGACTGAGATGGTCGTGAGGACGGACCCGGTCGTCGCTCCGGGTGAACAGACGGAGCTGGCGCTAGCGGTCCCGACTGAAAACCTCCGGCCGGGGATCTACGCGTACCGAGTTTCGGGTCCGGACACGACTACCGAGGGAACGTTGACGGTGCTGCAGCCGGCGACGTTCCGGTTCGAAGCGGTCGACGCTCCCGCGAACGTCACCCGTGGCGAGGAGATCAACGTCACGGGGACGGTTCGGAACGAGGGCGACGTGTCGGGCGCAGCGACGCTCAGCTTCGACCCGTCCAACGAGACCGGTGAGGCGGAAACGCAGTCGATCCGGCTCGACGGGGCGGACTCACAGACCTTCCAGTTCACCCTGAACACGAGTACCCTTGACCGCGGCAACTACTCGCCCGACCTCACGGTGGCGAACGAGACCACGTCGGTCCCGTTGCGGGTGCGGGATAGCCACTTCGAGGTGGGCGGAATCCCAGGAACCCAGACGCTGGACATCGGAGAGGACAGGCGGTTCGAGGCGACCATAGCCAACACTGGTGACCTCCAGGACAACCAGTCCGTCGAGTTCCGGATTGATCTGAACGGGGACAACGAGCCGGAACCGTACGGCATCGAACGGTCTGTCGCGCTCGATCCAGGAGAAGAGACGACCGTCGAATTCAGCGTCGAATACGACGAGCTCGCCGAGGCGGCCGAGCCGGGGCAGATGTCCGGCAGTCACATCTACGGAGTCTACAGCGAGGACGACAGTGCGACCGCGGTCGCCGCCTACGAGCCCGACTACGATACCGACAGTACGACGAGCAGTGGGACGAGCGGCGAGGTCGACACGGCGTCGCTCGACGAGATCACTCAGTCGAAGTACGGCTACGACTTCGACGAGATTAGTGGCGAGACCCAGACCCAGGTCGAGGAGATTCACGAGCGCCAGCCGTTTGCGGACGGGCTGGTGGTCACTGAAGTGCTGACTCGGGAAGAGATCGCACGGCAGTGGTACGGCCTCAACGTGGAAGCCGGCGACGAGTTCAACTTCTCCGCGATCGACGTCGAGACCCAACAGCAGATTGAGGCCGACTTCGACGCGCAGTTCCAGTCACAGACCGGCGACCGGATCGAGTCCTGGGATGAACTGGCCCGCCAGGACTACGACAGCGAGTACGAGAACCTGACCGACGAGCAGCAGCAGACGATCAGGAAGCGCTACTGGGAGCAGTTCGAGGATAGCTGATCGTCGGACACAGGTCTGTACTGAATCTCTTTAACACGGGGCGAAGTCTCCTCAACCAGTTGTCTCTGACAGGGTGAGAGCGACTGTCGCCCGCGATTGTCGGCTGCGCCCCTCTGCTCGTCGGCGTCGCCACCGGCGTCAGTTCCGCCGTCGTTCGCGTGCTCCTCGGGCCCCAGTTGTCCTGCCTCGATCGTCGCGGCCAGCGGGTTGTTCTCGATTTCCAGTGGGAGATCGACCCGCCCGCCCCGGCGCGCTGACTCCCAGCTGGTGAAGATGATCTCGATCGATCGAAGTGCCGTCTCGGCGGCCAATTCCGGCGTCCGATCGGTCACGATCGCGTCGACGACGCCCGCGAGCGCCCGCTCGATGAACACCTCGCCGCTCCTGTCTTTGGGTGCTACCACCGGTAGTCGCTCCTTGGGCTTCCGCACCGCAGCGCCGACGTATCCCGGGGAGATCCAGCCGTGAATCCTCTCCCCGCCGGTGTCGATCGTCCACCAGCTGCTGTCCTCCTGCCGGACCCGGAGTCCCGGGCCGTCTTCGACACCAATCTCGGTACAGGCCACCAGCTCGCACGCGTCGTTCCGCGGTAGGATCCCCGTATCGGTACCCCATCGCTTATCACTTTTGGCCTGACCCGTCCGGATCGGGACCGGTGCCGATAACTGCAGTTTATAAACATTCTCACTCGCTCGGGGCGTGACTGGAATGTAGAGTATCAGCCTCTTACTCGTCCATCCACCGCACTGACGTCGTCGCAGGACATCGAACGGTTCGTATAACTATATAGACTCCCACGAAACCTTTGTGGTAGTGAGTACCGATCGCGCATTCTCGACAGTGAACGCGGCTACATCCGGCTGGAGTAGTGAGGACTTCCCCGCGCCGGAGTCGGAGCTGCCGTTCGTCTCGGTCGTCGTGCCGGTCTACAACGATCCGGCGGGGATCAGCGCGACGCTCGACTCCCTAGTTCGACAGTCGTACTCCAGTACACGCCACGAAGTCGTCGTGGTTGACGACGGTTCGACCGATCGGACGCCGAGCGTGGTCCAGGAGTACAGCGAGACGTTCGAGGCGATCGAGCTGGTTATCGAAGACGGGACTCAGGGTTCCTACGCTGCCCGCAACCGCGGTATCCGCGCTACGTCCGGCCCCGTCGTGGCGTTCATCGACGCCGATATGATCGTCGGCCCGCGGTGGATCGAAGGGGTTGCTCGGGCGATGGCCGCCTCGAATGCCGAATACCTCGCTTGTGACGTCGAGCTATTCAGCCAGGAAGAGGAGGGAATAATCGCGAAGTACAACCGACTCAACGACCTGCACGTCGAGCGCTTTATTCAGGAACAAATGTTCGCGCCGTCCTGCTGTCTGGTCGTACGCCGGACCGTGTTCGAAGAGCTGGGCCTGTTTGATCCGCGGGTGCGCCTGGGTGGCGACTTCGAGTTTGGCAACCGCGTCCACGACGACGGGCGCCAGGTCGAGTACCGGCCGGAACTACGGATGTACCACCCGACGCGAACCAGTCTCGCCGCGCTGTTGCGAAAGGCCGTTCGGGTCGGCCGCGGCAAGACGCAGCTCCGGCGGCACTACCCAGACCGGTACGGCTCTCCGCTCGTCTACGCGCTCAACCCCTTGGCCTTCCTGCCACCCGCGCCGGGGTTCCTCAAGCGCTCGATCCGCGAGTGGTCGACCCTATCGGTTTCCGAAAAGCTCATATTCGCTCTCCTCAGCTACCTCACCGCGCTCGCGACGGCATACGGGCAACTGCGTGAGATCGCCGACCCGACAGACACTAACGCCGTGGACGCATAAGGACTGTCGTAATCCCTTCCAAGTCGTCTCAGCTGTTTGTCTGCCCGTCGTCGGTTTCGTCCCCGGAGGTAAAGGCCTCGACCGGCGGCAAATCGGCGATCCCGGAGTGGCGACCCAGGTACGTCGCCGGTTCGATCTCGGTTTTGAAACTTGCGTCATCGGGATACTCCCGAACGGTCAGTACTCGGCCCTCCTCGGCGGCGAACACGATCTCGACCGTCCCGTCGTCGTACTGGTATTGCGCCGCCTCGGTCGCTGGGTCAGCTGGAGGCTCCATAACATTCCCTTTGAAGGGGAGATGCTTACTCGTTTCGTCACGCCGAACGATCCAGTAGCCCGTGCTGACCGCTGGGTGACCCAGTCGCTCCGGCCTGACCGCTGCGGGCGGATATCGGGACGTTTCCCTATCTGTGGTCGTCGAGATCGCAGACGCCGTCAGGAGGGACGATGATGAACGCCTCCTGACGGAGCAGTTCTTCGTCCTCCGGGAGATAGAGGTACTTCTCCTCGTCGGCATCCCGGGCCCGAATGCGCTCCCAGTCGTCGAGATGGTAGCCGAGGTCCTGGTTGGATTCTGGGTCGGCCGGCCGCTGGCGCCACTCCTCGGTGACGGCGTCCTGCGTCATCGGCCCACTCCCCACCGTGTGACGGTAGATCGGGCCGCTCGAGCGGTGTCACCGATACGGTCGGCAGCCGATCCGGAATGGACGGAGTGGGTAGTTCGCATCCGGGTCACTCTCCGAACGGGACTGAGGCGTCACCATCCAGATGCAGCCGGTCGTAAGTGTTGCCGGATATCCCGCGTTGCCCCCGGTAATCTTTTCTTACTGATTCCCCGTCTAGTTTTTCTCGGTCGGACATACTCGGTAGGATTACCCTTACTGAAAAAGAGTTTTTCACCAAATAGCCACGTTTTTATTCTAGGTAGAGACGAAAGGTATCGATGTAACATCCATATAGTTACCAGATACGTTCAATCCATTATCCGGAACGGTTCCAGGCTTTCCGGCCCGCGTCATATTAGTTATGATATAATTAACCGGACAAAACACCGATGTCGGATCAGATGGATGTTCCTACCTAAGCGAAACAGATCATATGGGACTCAGTAGGGTCCTCTTACGGCGTGATAGGCCGTTTTCGACCCGTCTCGGCTTCGAAGGGACGGGGTCGTGTGGGTGGGCCGATCCGTGCTGTAACCCATCGCCGAGAAGAACGTGGGATCTCCACGGCTTCGTCGATCGATCTCGGACGGCACGGATGATTCTCCGAACAGAGACGAAGCGAAGTACCCTCGATCAGCGTCTCAGTGGGTGAACGGGTGGACTTCCGCTCGTTATAAATCAGGCCGCGTCGGATTCGGACGCTGCGTCTCCCGCGGTCGTATACCAGTGCAGAGCCGAACAGAGGCCGACCGCGGTAACGACGCCTCCCAATAGGATCTGCGCTCCCGCAATCCCTCCGAAACCGCCGGCCACATTCAGAATCAGCAGCCCTGCGCCGACAGCCGCGATCGTGAAGTAGTACGCGATCCAGCGGCTGTCGTGGTCGGTGCCCGCATCGTCCTTCGGCAGGTGTTCGAGAAACGACGTCGTGCGTTCGGTCGTTTCGATGGTCCCCCGATCGCCGTCGAATTCGATGGCTCCGGATTCGTCCATCCGGGGGAGATGGCACTGGTAGAGACCGACGTAGAGTCGCTTGCGCTCCTGTGAGGTGATCTGGGACTCTGGTTTGTCGTTCTCGACCGCGGCCAATCGCTCGGCCATCTCCCCCAGTGTCGCACGGCCGCCCCGTTCCTCGAGGTATTGCAGCACGCGACGACGACGCTCGTTCCGAAGGATATCGAATACGACTCCTTGCGGGACAGTCTCGTCGGTGGATTCGGACTCGGTGTCCTGAGTCCCCTTTGGGGGATCCCCGTGAGACGGCTGGTTCGAGAAATCGCTCTTCTCCCGAGCCGTCGATTCCGCGTCGGTGTCTCCCGTCCTCCCTATGGTATCGGTTGACATGTACAACACCTATTTCAGTAGGCGATGACTTAATAGTTAGTAGTATCATCAAAATCATATATTAAATATGTTAAATTTCGACGGGCCGATCTGCCGACGTGTCACGAACAAACCGCAATATTCCGCCGTGCTGAATAGCAACTTAATCGGCTGATACTACGGATTAGAAGGGCGAAGCCGAGGAAATCGATTCTGTTTATCAACGCCGATCTTCTCAACTTCTATAAACGGTGTGGGTAGGTTGGGCACGTACGCGAACGAGCCCGCCAGCGGCCACCGTCTGCCGGCGCCGACCAGTTAGATGAGATAGTCGGTGGTGTCCCCTTGTGTTCTCGCGGGAGAGGTCGATGTCCTCCTCGAATTCGTTAACCACCTCTTTGAGCGGACCAGTCCGGAAGTTTGATCGTATCAAGCGACTTCTGACTCATAACAGAGGACATATGGGTCGATCTGAGAATCGATCACAACTGTCTAATAGGCACTTTATACTCAGAACCCGTTCCGTTCTGGTCGTTCGGACAATGCGATTTGAGCACTGCACCGTCGACGATTCGCCGCCGTGTGGGCGGCTCTTCGTTCGCCAACCCACCGACTTGACTGGCGACGGGTACCCGGATCTGATCGTGGGGTGCGAAAGACCTCCCTGTTCTCGGTGACCGACACATCCCGATTCTCGGGCGGTTGTTCCGGCGCCTCGAAAATGATCTATTCTGGTATGAGATCCCCGGAACGGGCCACCACGATGGGGAGTCGGAGTGGACACGGCACACGATCTTGTCGGCGTCGGGTCTCCACGCGCTCGCGCTCGTTTCCGAACCAACCACTGTCATCGCGATACACATCGGCCGAAGCGGCACGAAGGACAATGTCACGCGGGTGCGCATCCGCAACCCCATCATAGCGGTAGTGGCCGCGTAATCTCGCCAGGAGCTTCCCTGTTGCATCGCAGGGTGGCGTGTGCCGTCCGTCAATTTGATAACAGCTGATAACGTACGTTGTGTCGGGACCTGATCGAGAAAACCAGCTTGTGTGCCAGCAACTGTGTACCACGATCCGGGTCCCGACTCTCTGCGGTGAGCGACGTCTCTGCCGTTCCCCGGGAGACGAAACGGTCGACCCCTACCCCGGTTTTCCGGTCACGGACTGTTATCTGCCAGGCGGCGGCTACTAAACCCACTGTCGCTCCACGTTCGGTGTATGGAAGCACGACGCGTCCTGGTCACCGGCGGTTCGAGATTCACCGGCGCCTCCGTGGTCTCAGCGTAGGGTTCCGCCTGCCAGGTGGAAGCAGGATCCGAACCGGCCGAGAACCGGATCGTCGTCAACGAGCGCAGTCAGCCGGTCGATGGATAGGACTACCCCATACTTTCGAACGTACATTCGTGGATGATTTCGGCACTGAGGACGCCGAATATCTACACAGTTCCGTCTGACAGTATTAATTACGTGTTCACTGTGGCTCTGCGCTCTCACCGTTGACGGCGACAGCGGAAATCACACTTGACGGCAGATCCGTCGTCCCGCCGTCGGATGAGACTTCGAGACAGTCGGCCTGGCAGGATTAGAATCGCGATAATCTGCTACTAACTAACCCACGTACGCGGTTCCATCGAGTAATGTGGCCTTGGGAGCACGCCTTGTTCGCTTACGTGTTTTACTCGCTGTATCTCAGGGGACGGTATCGATCACGACCCGACGATTGGCCGGTCGTTGCGCTGGTGTTCGCATCGATGGTTCCGGATCTCGTCGACAAGCCGCTCGCTTGGCAGTTCGGTGTGTTCGAGAGCGGACACGCGGCCGCACATTCGGTATTCGTGGCCGTTCCGGCATCAATCCTCATCATCGCGGTCGGAAAACGATACCAACGTGAACAGATAGGGATCGCGTTCGCTATCGGCCATCTGCTCCATCTGGTCGGAGACGTACTTCCCGTGTCGCTTTCACGCGAAATGGTGTATCTCGCGCCAGTCTTGTGGCCGGTCGCCCCTAATCGAGTCATCATCGATCGTGGATCGTTCACCGACGGTGTGCGAACGCTGTTGAGTGAGTATGTCGCGCAACTGCTCACCCTGGACGTCACGGCGGTGATCGCGTTGCAGATCGGATCGGTCATCATCGGTGTGGTACTGTGGATCCTCGACGGACGTCCCGGTCTCGTGCTGGTAAAGATCACTGTCTGGCGTACGATCGGATGTAAGCGGGCTGATTAATCGACGCGATCGAACATTGCGTCGAACTGTGGGCAACCCTCCCGAACCGGCGTGTGTCAACTCGTCGAATAGCTATCGGCAGGAGACCACGGGTTGTCTTGAGATACCGCACACCGTACAGCGGCTAGAGCCGTGGTCGGTCACGGGGCCTAACGGATTCAACTGAACTCGTATCCGACCTCTAAGGCGGCGACGGCACCGCGAACGATGGTACTGGTCCGATCGCTCGTCGGCTGCCATCGATCGAGTGGTCCGGTGGGTTCAGAATATCATCTAATTGTCATACATTACACTATGTGCATATTAACAAATTAACTCGTCCTCCAAGCGTCGCATATGGCGCCAACAATCTCAGTTATCATTCCTACCTACTATCGGAACGATCTCCTTCCGAAAGCGATCGAGAGTGTCCTCCGCCAGAACTACGAGCCCATCGAGCTGATCGTCGTGGACGACTCGGGGGAAGGGCACGCCGAGCCAGTGATACAGCGGTACGACGAGGCAGAGGGGATTATCCACGAAGAAAACGGCAGCTGGAAGGCGGCGTTGACGACGGGGATCGAGGCGTCGACTGGCGAATACGTTCAGTTCCTCGACGACGACGACGAACTTCTCGAGGGAAAGCTGACGAAGACGGCCGAGGTGCTTCGGGAGAACCCGGAGGTCGGGGTCTCGTACTGCGGCGTCATCAGGGGCGACGAACGACACTACCCCAAACCGAGTGTCTCTGGCGAGTTCTTAGAGGAGGCGCTGGCCTTCCAGACGTTCCCGATGTGGACTGGTTCGACGCTGATAGAGCGAGACGTGTTACTCGATTGTCTGCCGCTTGCGGGGATGGGCGAAGACCACGACCTGGAAATCGAACTGGGTGACACCGACCTGAAAATCGAGCTGGCTCGACGAACGCGGACCGACTATGTCGACGAGTGTCTCGCCGTTTACCGACAGGATACGAACGAACGGTGGGCCGGACCCAGACGGTTCGAGAAGGTGAAACAGAACGTCAAGCATCAGCGCGAACTGTACGACCAGTACCCGTCTATTCGACGGAAACTCCTCTGCTATTGGCATCAGCGGCAGGCAGTGTACTGGCTCGAGGAGGAGCTCTGGTCCTCCAAAGCGGTCTCTCACTTCTTCCGAGCCGCCTACCACGCGAACGGGCCGACGAAGAAATTGAAATGTGGTGCCGGGGCTGCGGCGTCGCTGTTCGGGCGTCCGGGCTGGAACGCCGCCGAGGACTTCCGGAACGCCCTCACTTACGGACGACGACAGATCCAGAGTTAGTAGCTTCTTACTAACAATACCTGCTTGGTGATACGCTTAGACGATGTCGGATGACTTGGGATTACGAGAAAAGCTTGATGCCCTGTATCTGATCGCGTCGTATAAGCCACGGTTCACCGCTGCGATCGTCGGGTTCGGCGTGTTGACCGCGCTGCTTGAAGGGATCGGTGTGACGCTGATCGTCCCGCTGATCGAGGTCGCTCAGTCATCGGGAGCACCGCCCGACGGCGGGATCGCTGGTGTCTTTGCCAGTGCCTACGAGTTTCTCGGACTGCCATTCACGATCGGATCGATTGTCGTCGGCGTCGGGGTCGTGCTCACTGTGCGGTACGTGTCTACGTTCCTAGCCGAGTGGGCACGCGTGTACCTGCGGACCCACTACGTCCGTGATCTCCAGTCCCGTGGCTTCGTGAACGCCCTGGATGCTCGGATCGCCTACTTCGATCGCGAGGGGTCCGACGACATCCTCAACGCGATCGTCACACAGGCACAGAAGGCTGGAGAGGCGATCGAGGCGTTTGTCCGAGTGTTCCAGCGGAGTATGATCATCCTAATGTACCTCGGAATCGCGCTGTATCTCGCCCCAGTCCTGACGGTCGTCTCGGCGGGCCTCGTCGGTATCTTGACCTTCGGTCTGCGGAACACCATCGAATCAGCCTACACGATCGGGGATCGCGTCGCCGAGGCCAACGAGCGGATCCAGCGGGCTGTCCAGGCTGGCACGCAGGGTATCCGTGAGGTGAAGACGCTCAGATACGATTCCACGTTGCGAAACGATTTCTCCGAGGCGATGAAACAGTATGTCGGCTCCTCGATCCGGGTGAAACGCAATGAGGCGCTGATCGGAAACGCGTACAACCTCTCGATCGCACTGCTGATATTCGCGTTGATCTACGCAGCGTTCGCGTTTATGAGTATGTCTTTCGGCGTGCTTGGAGCGTTCCTGTTCGTGATGTTCAAACTCGGGCCAGCGGTAAGCGGCACGAACAAGCGCTTCTACCAGCTTGAAGGGATGCTCCCCCATCTCGTCCGAACCGAGGAATTCATCAACAACCTGAAACAGAATCCGGAGATTGAGGGCGGGGACGAACCCGTTCCAAACGACCCCTCTCCGGTCGAGTTCGAGAACGTTTCTTTCTCGTACGATGGGTCCGAGGAGGTACTCTCAAACGTCTCCTTCCGGATGGATGACGGCGAATTCATCGCTTTCGTCGGCGAATCCGGGGCAGGAAAATCGACCATCGCCTCGCTTCTCGCGAGACTGTACACACCGGATTCGGGGCAAATAACGGCGGCTGGCCGACCGGTGAGCGAGTACGATATCGATGAGTGGCGCTCGCGGGTGGCGTACGTACGACAGGACCCCTTCATTTTCAACACGACCCTCGAGGAGAATCTCCGCATCGCGAACCAACACGCGACCCGACAGGAACTGGAGCGCGTCTGTGAGATCGCTCAGGTCACGGAGTTCCTCGATGACCTTTCGGACGGGTACGAGACCGAACTCGGGGACGATGGAGTCCGCCTCTCGGGCGGACAGCGGCAGCGCGTCGCGCTGGCTCGCGCGCTGTTGGAGGACGCAGACATCCTGGTTCTCGACGAGGCGACGAGCGATCTCGACACGAACATCGAGAGCCGAGTCCAGGCCGGCATCGAGTCGATGGATCGAGACTATATGATTCTCGCCATCGCGCACCGCCTCTCGACTATCAATCACGCCGATCGGATCTACACGGTCAAGGACGGAACGATCGTCGAGAGAGGACAACACGAGTCGTTACTCGAGAACGACGGCCAGTACGCGAAACTCTACTTCGCGCAGTGAGAAGCGCTCGAGACCGCTCTGCGTCCTGATTTTCGAGGTAACCCGCGACGGCGTTGGTTGCCGGACCGTGGTGGCACGTTATTCCAAACGGAGCGTTGCTCGATCGCTCTGTTCAGAGTGGGGTGTGGGCTGAAGGGATCAAGTACTCGAGTCGGTTCCTGCAGGTTCTGATGTTGGTCGTTCTCGCGCGACTACTCGCGCCCCGGTAGTTCGGGCTCTTCGGGCTCTTCGGGCTCTTCGGGCTCTTCGGGCTCGCACTGATCTCGGGTCGCTGGCAGTCACGCACGATACTCGAGGCCTCGTCGAACTCGACGTCTTGATTCCTACCGTGATCATCGTCTACACAGTGATCCGTCTCCTCTCGGCGCGGTACTCGTCGTGGCAGATCGAGGACGACATCCGATCGATCGCCGGACGTCCCGGCTGATCGATCGACGGCGAGTCGCGACAGCGGTCACTGTTCCCGGCGCGTCATTCTGTTACATACAGCATAAGACCGATTCAATCGATTTCGTTTACCGTCGATGCTCGCTTGATTTCGGTTGACTCTCACCGGGAGTTATGATTGATATAACAATATTTGGGACACTCCTGTCTGGCATATGAGGCTGAAACGATTCCAGAGACGGAGTTTGGAATCATCAGACAACTGTCGACACTGTGTGTTTTGTGTACGCGACGACGCATCGGCGCTCGTCTCGGGAATTGTGGCCAACCAACCGACAACCACGTCGGTGTGATTCACAGTGCAATCGAACCAACTGAGCGTGACATCGGCTCCCGAATCGCTAGACAAGTTAGACGACGCCGTGACCGCGATCCCATCTCTCGGACTCGGAACCTACCGAACCGGGGGGTACAAATGTTTCAACGCCGTCGTGAAGGCGCTCGAGATCGGCTACCGTCACGTCGACACGGCGATGGCGTACGAGAACGAGGCTACCGTCGGCCGCGCAATCGAGGCCTCGACGGTCGACAGAGAGGATGTCTTCATCACGACCAAGGTGAAGGGGTATCCCGAGTTCCTGTCCCGTGAACGGTTGATTGAGGCGGTCGAAGGATCGCTTCAGCGGCTTGGGACGGACCGGATCGATCTCGTCTTGATCCACTGGTGGCACCACGACGGGGATATGGAGGAGGTGTTCGGAGCGCTCTCCGAACTCGTAGAGGCTGGGAAGATTGACCATATCGGCGTGAGCAACTTCTCGATCGAGCAACTCCAGCAGGCGATAGACGCATCCGAAGTCCCGATAACGACCAATCAGGTTCAGTACAATCCGTACTTCCATCAGAACGAGATGCTTTCGTTCTGCCGCGACAACGATATGTTGCTGACAGCGTATAGCCCGCTCGCTGAGGGTCTCGCTGTCGAGGACGAAACCCTCTCGCGGATCGGGGAACGGTACGGGAAGTCGGCGGCACAGGTCGCCATCCGGTGGCTCGTCCAACAAGATGGCGTGGTCACGATTCCGAAGACCGTGACACCCGATCGCCTTCAGGAGAACCTCCGCGTGTTCGACTTCGAACTCACGGACGCCGAGATGGGCCGGATCCACGATCTGGAGGGGCCGCTTTGGTTCAGGCTAAACAACGACCGGGGCGCTATCACCCGGTTCCGAAGCGGAATCGGCCCGTACGTGCCGAAACGGATCCGGGATGCGATCCCGTAACAGAACGGTCTACCCGCTCGGAGTCACAACAATGTTTGAATTGGTAACGTCGGCGTTCAAGTACCGTTCATTCCAGGTAGCCGAGATCCTCCAACTGTGACTCGATACCCCGAGAGAGCTTCTCTGGGTTCTTTTTGGCCTCGTTTCCTCGCTCCGAGAGTTTCGCCACCCGGCTCTCTAGCGCCTCCGCGAACTGGTTCCGTAGCGACTCCTGGTCTTCGGAAAGCTGTCTTCCGTCCGGGCCGAACAGGAACTCTCTGCCGTCCTCGGCCCTGATGTATCGGTGCGTGCCGTCGGCGAGAACCCGCCACCGTGTGGTCGGCTCGCTGGTCCGTCCGGTGTGTGGCACGTAGTCTTCTACGAGGGCACCCTCCTCCCTGCACAACGCCGCCACCGGCGACAGTTCGGGATCGGTGATGAGATCGAAGAGCCCGATCAGTTCCGCGGGGTCCGACACTCGTTCCGGGGTGTCTTGACCGGGCTGTTTGACGATGAGTGGGACATTCGTGTTGACTCCTCGGGTGGAGTGTGGGGGCGTCCCGTCGCGGTCGTGTTCTCCGAGGGTCTTGCCGTGATCGGCAACGATCACCACGAGCGTGTCGTCGTACTTCCCAGTTTCTTTCAGAACCGACAGCAACTGGCCGAGTTTCCGGTCCTGATACCGGAGACTCGCGTCGTAGAACTCGAGTACCCGTTCGCGTCGTTCCGGCGGCAGGTCGCTCCGGCCGAGGACGTACGCGAGGAGTTTCGTGTTCAACAGCCGTGGCTCGATCGGTCCCGGCGCTGAGAGGTCAAGCGCCTCGAAGGCGTCCTTCGGGGGGAAGTAGGGGCTGTGTGCCTCCATTAGGTTCAAGAAGGTGAACGCCGGCGGTTCGTCGCGAGCGGTCGCCCGCAGCCACCTGGTCGCCCGGTCAACGAGGTTCGACGTGAACAACCGTCGTTTGAGCAGGAACACGGGCTGGCGGGCGGCCTGAGCGAGCAGCCCGTGTGCCGCTGAGTACAGCCGGTCTCGCGTCGTCGAGATGTCGGTGTCGCCGTCGACCCCGATCTCGAGATCCCACTCCACGTACTCGTCGAACCCTCTGTCGAGTCCGGATAGCGATCCGACCCAAGGGTTGTTTGAGAATCCGGCGGTCCGGTATCCGTCGGCCGAAAACCGTTCTGTGAGCGTCTCAATCGGTTCCGGGAGCCGCAACGACTGGTCGGAGAAGCCGTTCGTGATGCTGTGCTCGCTGGGAAACAGGCCGGTGAACATCGAGCAGTGCGAAGGTAACGTCCAGGGCGCTGGCGTGTACGCGTTCTCGAACAGCGTCGCCTCCGACGCGAGTTGGTCGAGGTTCGGGGTTGTTGGGCGGTCGTGCCCGTATGCGGAGACACGGTCCCGGCGAACAGAGTCGAGAATCACGAACAGGACGTCGGGGTTCTTCATGCGTGCGTGGAGTGCCGGTGTTGGCTTCGTTATGGACTCGTTGATGCGGTCACCCTCGACCAGATCGGGCGAGAATACGCATAACGTGTCTCCAATCCTCGGTGGCGTCGGCGGCGGTGAACCGGTTTCGAACGCCCCGAGCGTTCGCCCCGAGCCGAGCCCGCCGCTCCGAATTCCCCAGCAGTCCCTCGATAGCCTTCGAGAACCCTTCGATAGTCGCCGGGCTGACGACCTGGCCGTTCCAGTCGTCGACGAGGAGATCAGCGACGTTACCGACGGCGGGCGCTACCGGAACGGTTCCGCTGGCCATCGCTTCGATCAGTGTTAACGGGAGCGCGTCGCGTTCCGATGTCAGTACGAATACCGACGCGTCCGTATACCACGGGGCCGGGTCGTCGATCCAGCCTGGCGTGTCGATCACGTCCCCGAGTCCGTGGTGTGCGATTCGTTCTTCAACGGCGGCCGAGAGCGGACCGTCTCCGATGATAACCGCCCGTACCGAGGGATTCCGTTCGGCGATCGCCGCGACCACGTCGACAAACAGCACCGGACGCTTTTCGACCGTCAACCGACCGACCCAGAGCAGGTCATACGGTCGCTCGACGTCGTCCTCTCGAGGGAACCGATCGATATCGACCGGGTTCGCGAGGATTGCAGTCCGATCCCGAGGGACGCCAACCAACTGGTGGAGTCTGCGTCTGTGCGTGGGTCCGGGAACCGTCACCGCGTCGAATCGACGGATGAGCCACCGGACCGGGCGACCGTACCACGCGCGGGCGTGTACGTCGATGTCGTACCCGATAATTCCGAGATGGGATGGGATCCCGTTCAATCGAGCGGCGAGGAGTCCGAGACAACCGTGCGGGAAGAGGGACACGGACACGACGGCGTCGTAGTCTCCCCTGACCGACTCGACTGCGGTGAGCAGAGACAGCAATACGATGTCTAGAAGACGGACGCCTGTCGAGGGTGGAGCGAGCTGCCTGATCCCGGTAACGTCCGGATCGGGACGGGTGCAGACGAGCGTTGTCGCGTCGACGACATCGGCTAAGGGTTTTATGTGCCGCTCGATTTTCCCGACGTTCGTCGGTCCGTACACGGCCAGCACCCGTTCGATGTCCCGCTCGTCCTCAGAATCGGTCTGGTCCGGGTCTGCGCCGGGAATGAAACCGTTCCGCCATTCGTCAGATCGATAGACTCTGTCAGTCGTCGCCATCGTCCGAGATTTGCGTGCGATCAGTCATCGTTACGATGTGGCTAATTCCGCCTCTGTCTCTGTTGTACGCACTGCTGCTCTGATTGCTCTGGGGGGACAGACGACGATCGCTCGCACCACACGCGTACAACGTCTCAATTCCGTTTGTCGTCGCGGAACCCGACAGAACTGTTCTGTATGCGTGGGTCGGTGGCTCTATTGGTGGATCTCATCGTCGTAACCGCACCCCGACCCGCCAATCTACCGACTATATCTACGTTAAGATGCGATTAACTCGGGATTCACAGCTTGGATAGCCGCTGTCTGAGTGCCCCGCCAAGTTATTATTTTATTGAACACTACAGTGCGATCTTATAATATTCTGTGACATTCACGAAACAATGAATATATAATTAACGATATATTTATCCGGGTTAGGTAGTTACTACTACCCGCATGGCACGCAAGCTGGTAGGTGAAGACGTCGATAGCGACGGGTTCACCCAAGTCGAGGAATCGGACGAAGATACCGCCGGACGGTTGCTGAACAGGCGCGATTACGTGAAGCTGAGCGCGGTGACGGCAGGCGCGGTTCTCGGATCATCCGGATTAGGCTCGGCCGCTGCCGAGCGGCACGGAATCCAATTCGACCGTGTGCTGGATGCGGTCGATGATCTCGGTATGGATCCGAACGGTAACGAGTCGGTCGACGATGCGTTAAGCAGTGCATACGAGACCGGGACGCTCATCGAGTTCCCGGAGGGAACGTATCGTGTTGATTCCGAACTGCTCTGGAATGACCACAAGAGTAATTTCGGTATGCGGGGTCTCGGTGATTCACACACCGATGTCGAGTTTACGTTCCCGAACGCAGACACTTCGGGGACGGGGTGGTGGTTCTTCAAGCAGACGGGTGGAGAGAATTTCTTGATGGAGAATCTCTCCATCCAGCAATCGTCTGATGAACTGACCGCCATCTCGGTAATGATGGAGACAAGCGACAATGGAAATATCATTGACGTCGAATGGCTCGGTTTCGTCCCTTCTAATGCTCATTCTTATGGGCAGTTGCTACGGATGGACGTAAGTTCAGAGGGCGGTGTGAATCTTGCTCGACGGGTGAAGATGGGCCGTGATGGTACGTTTATGGGTGGTCACGCGGCTGACACAGCCGATAATCCCGGAACTACGTTTGTCCTTGCTTATTCTGGACACACGGGCGAAATGAGGTTTGAAGACTGCTGGATGGAGCAGTGTGGACACAACACTATCAGGTCTATTCGAGGCGATGGCGTTGTCTGGATTTCTGATTCCACGTTTTTGAATTGCGACCTTGCATCCGTTCGCGTCCACAACGGCAATCACCCCACCAAGGATTCGGTGGTTGAAAACTGTGATATAATCCAAGATCACACTCGGTTGAAAACAACTGGCTCTGCGGCCGATTCACACCCGTATCACTGTTTGGCCATATTGGGGGATAGTTACCAGGGATACGATGGTCCAACTGTTCGTGACTGCAATATCGAGTATTTGGACATCTCTGCAGCAACTGATACTGAGAACTACTTGTGGGGTGTTATCCGGATAACAAAAACCGGAATATCGAATCCCGGCCCAATTACAATCAAGAATACACGTATCCACAACGAGACCTCCGCACCGAACATCTGGATACAGGAGAAACAGCAAGGGGCCACCAATAGTGAAAACGTATTCGAAAACATCCAGTTCAGCTTCGGCAACAGCACGACCAGTCAAGGTCCGCGGATGATCTATGTGGATTCTGGGTGGGACGGATCCCGAATCACAGGCTCGTGTTTCCACGCATCTAACGGTGATGTCGATGGAATAGAGTTCAGAGGGTGTGACGATGTCGTCGTTGAAGACTCAAACGTCAACGTCACCGGCGAGGCTATCCAGTTGACAGATACCAACGGGATGGTTCGAAACATTACCTACGACGGAACGTGTGACGACACGGGCATCACCGACGACTCGACGGACGATTCAACCGACACCGATTCGACTAACAGCGAATCCGATACGGACGATTCGACCGACGGAACCGACACTTCGGACACCGAGTGGGCCTCGTTTGCGGTCGACGGCATCGACTTCGACACTGTCTCGGAGTATGAGTTCATCGTGGACGGCGACGCCCGTGAAAATACGGAACTGAGCGAGTACGATACCGTCAATACGATCGAATCGCTCGACGATGGCGGTACCCGCGTCGCTGGCGCAGTCCGTTCCGGTGTCGACGCGTTCGACTACACCGGCGGGATCGTAAGCTACACCGCTGGCGACGATATCGACTTCGAGCGAAACGGAGAGCCGATCGCCAGAGACGAGGTCGTCGACGCGGACGATTCGACCGACGACTCCACTTCGGGCGATTCGACTGACGACTCGACCGACGGAACGGACACGTCTGACAGCGAGTGGACCTCGTTCGTGATCGACGGCATCGACTTCGACACCCTCTCGGAGTACGAGTT
Organism: Halobellus marinus; assembly: GCF_032113415.1. Lineage (NCBI taxonomy): Archaea > Methanobacteriati > Methanobacteriota > Halobacteria > Halobacteriales > Haloferacaceae > Halobellus > Halobellus marinus. The sequence goes on along the minus strand of NZ_CP134947.1, from coordinate 119,163 downwards.
CATTGTCGATGGCGATGCCCGCGAGAACACCGAACTGAGCGAGTACGGCACCGTCAGCACGGTTGAAGCGCTCGACGACGGGACTGTCCGCGTCGCCGGCGCGATCCGTTCCGGCGTCGACGCGTTCGACTACACCGGTGCGATCCGGAGTTTCACTGCCGGCGACGATATGCAGTTCGAGCGAGACGGCACCGAAATATCCCGCGAGGAGGTCGTCGACAGTGTTTACGAACACTCCCTGCGGATCGTCGGCACCGGAACGACGTCCACCTACGATTTCGCCGTCGACGGTGAGATCGTGGCTGCACCGGACTGTGGATCGGAGTGCGTCGACGCGATCTCCGGCACCGAGGTCGCTGGTGAACTGTCTTCGGGTACCGCCTCGTTCCGCTTCGACGGCGAAGTGACCGAGTTTTCGCTGGACGGCGAGGCGGGGGTCTACCTCGACGACAGACAGGTCGACGCCAACCTACTCGGGACCGACACGGACCCGTTCCTCGGGAACTGGCTCACCGTCGACGGGGCGGAAGGAGAGACCTCCTACCAGTTCGCCGTCTCGGGAAGCCTCCACAAGTCGCCGGATCTCGGCTCCGCTGAGGCCGAGGACACTATCAGCGACGGGATGGTTATTGGATCGGTGTCCGATGACGTCGACGGATACCGCTTCGACGGCGACGTGACGATGATGCGGATCCAGGGGACCGCCGAACTCCGATTCGACGAGGAGTGATCACTCCTCAGATCGGGTTTGGAAGCCGTCGTTCCGGCCGATCTGTGTAGGGCGCAGTTCGAACGACTGCCGTCCGTGCGAATTTCCCTCCCGATAGAGGGAATGTGCCGTTCGAGCCCGACAGATTCTGACACTGGCCGCTATTTTTCAGTGGTCCTTTTCGAAGTTCGTTACGGTTTCCCGCTCGGTATCACGCCGCTTAGTATCCGCTTGATCCGGCTCGCCGGTTCGAATGTGAATGGTCCACCCAGGGCCAGACAGAGGTACAGGTACGTTCTCGGATCGAACGGATAGTACCAGAGCGCGACGAGGAGATACTTCATCGCGTCCCGATAGTACCCGTTTGAGAGGCCGGAAAAGCCGAGTGTCCTCGAGAGCCCAGCGATGAATCGGCGTTCGGCGAGCGGCCCCTGTTCCGCGGCGAAAGAACGGTGTTTTTCGATGAACTTCGGGTAGGAAACGTCGCGCTTCTGTTCGAAGTCATCGCTGATCCGATCACCGGCGTCGAGCCGCCGCTCTACGAGGACCTCCCTTTCCGAGGCGAACGTATAGTGTTTCGCGAGTCGGAAGTACCACTCTCGGTCCTGCCAACTCGGGAACGACTCGTCGAGCAATCCCGCACGCAAGACTGCCTCTGCCCGGACCATCACCCGCGAGAATGATCCGACGATCCCGCCGTGCAGGAGTGGGCCGATTGCGTCTCCCTCGATCGAGGACCGCTTCACTCCGAGCTGAGTTCCGTTCTCGTCGGTGATCCGACTCCCAACGGTGACCACTCCTAAATCATCTGGACCTCTTTTGAACCGGTCGACCTGTCTGCTGACCTTTTCTTGTAACCATCGGTCGTCGTCGTCCAGGAACGCGATGAACTCGCCATTGGCCTCACGGATACCGGTGTTTCGGGCCGCGTTCGCGCCTCGATTTTTTTCGTGTCGAACGCATCGCATAGACGAGATCAGGTCGACGTTCACGTCGCTGAGTGTCTCGTGTGCGGGTTCGGGCGATCGATCGTCGATCACGAGTAGTTCGATCGACGGATACGTTTGATTGCACACGCTCTGAACTGCCCGCTTGAGATACTCGGGGCGGTCGTGTGTCGGCAGAACAACGCTCACTAGAGGCGGCTCCTCGTCGCTCGGGTCCTCGATCATCGACACTGTACGCGCAATCAGCAGGTAACAAGTTAGTTAATTCTCTGCTTACCCGGAAGGAGAACGCTAACAATATACTGGCCGTGCCTATCGGAAGAAAGATGACGCGGTTGAGTCGGAGAGCAGTCCTCAGTGGTATTACTGCTGGATTTGTTACGGTCAGTGGCTGTACTACTCCGGACGATTCGGAAGTCACGTCCACTGACACCCCCGGTGACGTTAGCACGGAAACCCCGGGACCCGGCTACGACTTGGGCGGGTTCGATCCCGACGCGTACGACATCGAGTTCGACCGCATTGTGAACGCGGTCGAGGACCTCGGAATGGATCCGTCCGGCGAGGAGCCCATCGACGATGCGTTGAACGAAGCCTTCGAGACGGGGACCCGCATCGACTTTCCTCCCGGCGACTACACCGTCGCTGAGGAGCCACCGGTCGATCCACCACACAACCCGTCACGGTTCGGCCTCGTGGGAGTCGGCGAGTCACACAGAGACGTCCAGTTCCACTTCCCGAACGCTGCTGACCAGGAGGGATTCTGGTTCGTGTATCAGAAGGGTGGAGAGGACATCCTCCTGGCCAACTTCTCCATCCAGCTGACCGACGACAAGCGTACCTCCGTCTCCGTTCTGCTGGACGCCAACGACAACGGTATCGCCGCCGACCTCGAATGGCTCGGATTTGTTCCACCACAAAATGTATCATACGGATCACTCTTACGTATGAACGTCAATAGGGAGTATGGCGCGACATCCGACGGCGTGAACATCGCACGTCGGGTTACTATGGGACGAGAAGGCACATTTATGGGGGGCCACGAATCCGCCACTGAAACGACACCCGGAACAACGTTTATGCGTCACACTCCGAGCCATATCGGCGAACTCCGTCTTGAGGACGTTCACTTCGAGCAATGCGGACACAATGCAATACGATCCATCAACAACCCTGGTATCGTGACTGTTGATGGAGGGACCTTCTTGAACAACGACGTGTCGAGCATACGAATCGACAATGGCAACCATCCTACGAAAGACTCTCTTATTGAGGGAGCACGTATCGTTCAAGACCACTCACGCTTGAAATCCACGGGGGATGATCCACAGTCACATCCATATCACGCTATGGGGATTCACATCGACAGTTACGGCGGCCGCCGCGGACCGACAATTCGTGATTGTGATATCGAGTATTACGATATTTCCGGAGTAATCGGAGATGAAGCAGTCCTTTGGGGTGTAGTCCGGGTCACGAATACGGGATACTCGAATCCCAGCGGCTTCACGATGCAGAATTGCCGGATTATAAACGAGACAAAAGCCCAGACCTTCTGGGTCCAGTCTGCGAAACCGAATGCCATAAGACCACGGGGGGTCACTCTGGAAAACCTCGACGTGAAAGTCACGTCAGACGAACAGACCGAAAGATCCGTATGTGAAATCGAAGCCGGTCGTGACGGGTCTACGATCTCGAACTGTTGTATAGAGGCTCCAAACGGGAGTTTAGACGGAATTCACTTCAACAACTGTAAAGATATCCTCGTTGAAAATTCGAACATCAACGTTGCTGGGGAGTCAGTCAAATTAACCGATAGCGACGGCGACGTCCGAAACATCAGCGTCGATGGTTCCTGTGAGAATCCGTTGACGGAGTAGCAAAGCGGTCTCGTGCTACCGAGAACCTGGCGACTGTCTCGGGCGAGTCTCCGCAGAAGTAATCATTTTACGAACTGGCTACCCGACCCACTGATGACTGTGGACAGTTGCGGGGCTTCCTCGAATGATGAGGGCTCACGGACGAGCACCTCTCCGTGGTTCCGCTTCGTGTTGTACGGATTGATAAGTAGACGCTCATCCGGACTGGACGACAAAAACGCGTACGCGTTCGCCGTCGGAATCGCCGGAATAACCGCACCAAGCGTTGTCGATCTCTCGACGGCAGCAAGTTGGTGCCACCGCTCGTAACCGGTCCGCTCGGAGGCGGCGACCACCCTGACTGAATCCGAGCCGATTTCGCTGGTCTCCGGACCGGTGCTGTCCGTCCCCGTCGTCGCCGCGGTTGAGAACACTACCCACGTCGTTCCCCCCGAGTGGATAGTCTCCGCGTAGAACACCGGGCCATCGACCGCCCCGACTACTTCCGGGGTAGGTTGGCTGGCACGCGGGTCAGCCGACCCCGAGGGAATGTCGTCCCGTGAAAGCCGGAGTATCTCGATTCGCGGAGCGTACGAGCAGTCCATTCCCCAGAGTACCGACTCCGGGGTAAACGCGAGATCGACGGCCCGCCAGGTCTGACTCCCTCTCCCGACGGGATGGTACTCGCCATCGACGAACCGCCCGATCGTGCTCTCCTCGTTCGTATCTCCCGTAGTTCCCCAGAGTGTATCGGTGTAGGGATCGTGAAACACGCCGTGGAAGTGACGCACGTCGGAGCGGCTCACGTACGTCGACCACTTTCGTCCGTCGTCGCTGACGATGACTTTCGCCGTTTCGTCCCCGAGGGGATACTCGGCGAGATAGATACGATTCTCGTGCTGGCAGACGGCAGTTGGAAGCACACCCATCGGTCCGGAAGACCCCGGCAACCGGTGGACGAGACGCCACGACTGCCCTCGATCGGTCGAGCAAAACAGTTCGTCCCCGACCGTCGCCAGCAGCCGATCGTCGCCGATCGGCCACAGGTTCGTCGTCGTGACGAATCCCGTGAGGCGACCGAGCAGGCGGCCGACGGCTGGGACGTCGAAGAGTCGTGCGACAACGTCGGAACCAGGCATCGATCCGAGTCGTTCGAATCCGCGACTCCGGCTCCATGTCCCGGCCGACTGTCCTTGAGTGACATAGACGATGCCATCCTTCACACCTCCGAGCTTCAGCCCCGGCATTCAAGCCTCGTTCTCTGCGGGCCCACTTTCGGAGTTTCGCGGTGTGACGTAGTACAGATCGAACTCGCCATTGTCCTGTACGTGGTGAACACCCGATCGACTACCGATCGATCCGAGCAACTCTGTCGAGTACCGTACCTCCCGGTATGCGATCACCTCGCGGTCCACGTCAGCCTCCGATACCGGCAGGTATTTGGCTTCCTCGTTCCCCCCCAAAAGGAGGACTCGAAGCTCTTCGTCGTTGTATGTGGAATTACCCCGAGTCACGTCCGGGCGGTCATACAGCACCGGTCCTGGGACCAGCACGTCGAACTCCCGACCTGGGCCGTTCCGGATTCCGCTCCACTTAATATCCTCGGCCCTGTAGGTGATCGCGGTGTCGTAGCCGTCTATGTGTTGATCGCTCACGTGATGTGAGGCGTTGTAGATGTAGGGTGAGGCGAAGACGGTCAAAAGTGACAGCGTCAGCGCGACAGCGAGAAGGACGGCCGCGACAGGTTTGGCTGCCCGCCGCCATCCCCTAGTTGGGATCAGCGGTCCGATGTGGTGGATCATCGCGGCTCCGAGAACGATAGCGAACATCATCCCGAACCCATAGTGTCTAAAGAAGAGGTGCGAGATCGGACCCATAAAGTGTGCTAAAAAGAACGGACCGAGGACGAGTCCCGAAAATCCGAAATAGCCAACGACCGACCGACTTAAAGAGTCATCGTCCATCAATCGAGTTCCCTGATCGGTGTTCGTAAACTGATGCCAGAGCGTGAACACGACCATCGAGAACGCTAACACGAGGTACACGGTCGGTACTAAAAACAGCTTCACGAACAGTTCGGGTAACGTCGCTTCAACCGCGCGCGCCGATTCGTACTGGGCCTCTACCGACCCACCAGTCTGGGCAGTGCCGAGGATCACCTCGGACGTCGATACGAGCACCCGCTCTCCGACGATAAATACCATCTCGAACTGGGTGACCCACGCTACCCAACAGAGAGTCAGAAGAACGAACACGCCGTAGACGGGCCGAAGATCCGAAATAAACTGGTTGTGACGCTTACGCAATAACAGATGTAATACTACCAGGGTTCCAAGAAGGATAACGACATTCAACGCCAATTGCGGATGCGTAAAAATGAGCGTGATCCCCAGCATCGCGAGCAAGATATTCCACCTGCCAATGAGATCGAAGAGTGAGTCTCCTCCTCTGCTGCTCTTGAGGTGTTCCACCAGCGCGTACAGAAACACGGGGAAAAAAAACGTCGCCATCGAGTACGTGTGAAAGAACAGTCCGTTGCCGATCTGGTTGATCGGCAACACCATAAATCCGGAGAACGCGGCGATCACGGTCGTCCGGTCAGTATTGAAAATCGCCTTCGCGATCAGCGGGATGAACAGCGCGTACAGCGCAAAGTACAACGCGGCGAACAGGAGCACCCCCCGCTCAATTGGGATCCCCATCGTATCCGCCAGCAATGCGGCCGTGCTGTGTCCGCCCGGGTAGAACAGGTCTCCGAACCGCATACGCCCCGCCAACAGCTCAACTGCCCATCCGAGATGGCTCATCGAGTCCGCGCGACCGTAAAATCGGTAGCTACGGATAACCGGTAAGGATCCGATAGAGACGGTAGTTAACCAGCCTAGCCCCACCGCTAACCCCGCTACTCTGTCGTGACACGACTCCAGGGTGACGACGGCCGCAGCGAGGAAGCCGATCGAGACACCGATCCAAAACGGTGTTGGCGTCGCCGCGTAAATAGATACTTCGTACCCCGTCGCCGGCGTCTGCCACGCGACGACCGTGCCGATTGCGACGGCGGCGAAGCCGATCGCGAGAATCAGCCTGCGCCAGATGCCGGCCGAGCCCGTATTGGATGACCCCAGACGATCGCTCATCAGTTCGACCTGTGGGTCAAAAGGGATTGTTAGAAGCGTCCTAATCCACTCACAAGGCGATTAGACGGCGGATTTGACCGGGAAGCACTATAACGGGCACACGGTCACGCCCGACTTCCGTTGCGGTGGTCGGTCCGAGACCACGGGTCTCTCTCACGCCGGGCGCTGCGACACAGGGCACCTCCTTACAGTTGGTTCGGATCGACTCCGTGCTCCTGTTTGAGGAACGCCGACAGCGCCAGACACATCCACGCCTGGTTCCACCGAATGTACGGCGTCTCGTCGGTCACAAACCGCCCGATCCGGCGGTAAAAGTATCCCTCGGGGTCGTACAGTCGGTCCAGCGTCCACTTGAGGACGCGACTGGCGAGTGCAGCGTCCTCCGGATCGTCGCGGCGAGTGAACGTGACGAGCGCCTGTGCTGCGGCGTGCACGTCGTACGGTCGGGACTGGTCGTCCTCGAACTTCGGCGCACCATCGGACTCGAAGTGGTTTTCGCGGTGGAATCGCATTCCCCGCTCGTACGCCTCTCGGGCTGGGTGGTCGACATCCTGCTCCCGGGCGTACCGGCTGAGACTCTCGAGTACGAATCCCGTATGGAAGTTGTCGTACCCCAAATGCGAATCCGACGCCGGGACCGAGTAGTGCCAGCCGCCCACCTCGGTCTGAGCGTCGACGACGAACGAAAACAGCTCCCGGGCGCGGCTGAGAAGTGTCTCGTCGTCGAGCCGCTTCCCCACCCGCCAGAGGAGGTCAGCCGCGAGAGCGTTCGCATTAACCGCCACGTACGAGTCGTACGGTGTGTACGTGAGCACCTCGTAGCCGTCGACAAACTCCGTCCCGATATCTTCGATGAGGAATGTGGCTGCATCGTGAGCCACCGCAAGCGACCGATCGAAGCCTGTGAGGTCGTAGTGACGGAGGAAGGGCCGGGCACAGAACACGGTCACGACCCCGCACGGGTGGGTCGCCGGGAGGAAGAACTTCGTCGAGTTCTGCCAGTCGAAGTTGTATCCCCACGACGAGCGGTCGAAGGCAGGTGATCTGTTATCCGCAAGCCAATCCAGCAGCCGTTCAGCCTCCTCAAGGGCGGCATCCTCGCCCGTCCGTTCGTACTCGTTCAGGTACGCGCTGGCGAACAATCCGATCCCCTTGGGGTTTCGTTGCTCGGGGATGCCAAGGTACGATCTGAGGTTCAGCGGGAACTTCTGGACGCCGTGGATCGACAACAGTCGGAGCAGCCAGTGTCGGGAGATAGCCGAAAGGATCGGACTGTTCAGTCCGTCATACGGGTCGTAGCCGGCGTAGTCACGTTCGCGGGCCCACGTGAGGGCGTTTCGACAGACGGCCACCGTATCGTAGCCCGCGACCTCGGGGCCATCTTGAACGTCGACTCCGTTGCGTTCAGCTTCCCCAACCACGTCATCCGTGAGGAACCCGGTGTCTTTTCGGCTCCTGTCCGCTGATACCGGACTCTCCCATCCCGATGCATTAGCCCCGTCCGCGTTCGTCCTGCCCGCCGGCCGCGCTCGCGATCGATCGGCGTCATCGTCCGTGCTATGTACATCCTGACCCATTTAGTCGTGTCTTGGATCGGCATCAGTAAGTTATAGAGCTGTTTCCTCCGATCGTCGCCCCGTGTCGGAGTTCAACTAAAGCGGTAGCGCAGAGTCTCCTTCTGCTCACGGCTTCGCCGTTCGCATAGTTAGTCATATCCTACCGGATCTTCGTACTGTCGGACGCAACGTTATGACCGACTCCGGCACCTTAGATGATAATATCTACACATAGTTACGTCCGTCAAATCACTCCGCCTGGCTCAGACTCGGGTTTTCGATAGGCTCCGGATTCGAGCCGAGCGCCGGGTTCTCAGGGTTCTCGATCAACGCCCGCACGAGCGAGGACGCCTCCTCGCGGACTTGGAAGCATCGATCCCGGTCCGGCATCCGGTCCGTGGTTCTGACGGATGCCAGATGCGAGGTAATCTCGTCGGGGTCACGGGAGTGAACGATCAGTCCGTCCTCGACCATCGATCGGTCGACAGATAGCAGCGGCCCGGGGAAGAAAGAGACGGCCGGCTTCCCCATACAGGCCGCTTCCCGTGCCATCGTTCCCGACCCGGTCAGGACGCCGTCCGAATGCCAGGCGAGCTGGAGGCCGTCAAGGGCACCGTCGGGGACGTACACGCGGTCGTCCGGGTAGGAGTCCGCGTGCGGTCGGTCTCCGGGCCTGCGCGGGAGGTACACGATATTGGCCCCTGCCGCTGTGAGCGCTTCCAGCAGCTGGGGAACGAGCGACACCTCCTCGTCGACGTAGGCCGCACCCAGCGCCTCGGGACGGAGCACGACGAAGGTCTCGAAGGGCAACCTCTCGGTGAACGACTCATCGGGCTCGAAGTCCGCAACGTAGATATCCTCCTTGTAGCCGTCGTACGTGTGGATCTGCTCCGGATCCGTCCCCCATCGTGTCAGCTCCGAGGTCCGAAACGCTGACGGCACGACGTGGTGGGTTGCGGCCGACCTGAACCGACAGAACGCCCGCTCGACGAGCGGTGCATCAACGTACGCCGTGATGTCGTTGTCGGTGAAGTGAATTGATGGAATCCCCCGTGCTCGCGACGCTAGCACACACATCGCGTTCCGGGCGGACAACGACACGTCTGCGGTCGGTGCCTGCACGCTAGCTTGGATGGTGCGAAGCGGAACGGCCGCCGTCCGCAGGGCGACGTTCTCGAAATCACGACCCAGGATCTCAAAATCGAACCCGCCCTCACGGGCGAGGTCAACGGTCTCCGTCTTCTTTCGGACGGTCGTCCGGAACGTGATGTCCGACATACCGTCCAGTAGGCCCGCAAAAAGGAACGGATGTGACGGACTTATCAGATCGAGCCATACGTTTGTCCCGGTCATCTCAGAGTCCATACGCTGGAGATCCGTTCGTTCGCACCGACGGAGAGGATGCTGTTGGTGGGAATCGGTTCGGATTGTCGTCTCGCGTCTCGTGGATAGCTTCGATACATAGTTCTTCGTTGTCGCGGTCTCCCGCAGGATGTGCTCGCCCTGCGGCTTGCCTGGTTCAAACAATCATACGTACTTGGTTATGGACGACCTCACGATCGCGACCAACAACGTCAGAGACGGTCGGACGTGCGTTTGTGGCTGATTTCGGCATAGCGAGTGTCGACTATCTACTCACAGGTATGTACAACCGTATAAGGCGTCGGCTGGTCAGGACTCGGCGTCCGGTGGACGTCCGTCGGTAGCTCTACTGCACTCCACGATGGATGTCTGAGGTGGCCAGAAATCCGGTCCAGTGTCGTCCGCTCATTCGACATCTACCCAGACGTGAACCGATCGGTACGCGGTGTCAGCACCTCCCAGATCGGTCGGGGGTTCACCACGGTAAAGGAAAAACCGGAGTCGAACGTCCTCACCCGTCATCGATCGGGTCACGCTGTGACTCTGGATAACAGTCTCGCCCGACTCGACGGTCACCGTGAACTCACCGGCATCCTCGACGGCCGTTACCGAGCCGTTTTGAACTCGCTCGAAGCGCGCCACGACGGAGTACTCAGTCGGTTCACCCTCGTTGTTCTCGATGAGAACAGCCATATCGGCGGTCTCGCCGACTGCGAGGTCGTCCGGGTAGTTGTCGGTGACGAACTCGCCGTTTTGATCGCTTCCGACGGCGAAGTCGGTGAACGTCGCACCATCCTGGGGGACGGCAAAGGCTACCCCGACCGCTCCGATGGCCAGCAGCACGCTGACCGCGAGTACGATGTTGACCACAGCAGTCTCCGTCGAATCGCCCGCCGTACTGATCTCCCCGAACCACGTCTCGATCGGAATCTCGAAGCGGTCACGCTCGGATAACTGCGACCGTCGATACCCTCCGATCAGGGCCATTACCGCTGAAAAGACGCCCGTGACGACGATTATTGGGCCGACTACCCGTCCGAGAACAACGTCGAAACCGAACGCGAACAGCGGAAGCAGCCCCACACTTATTCCCACGGAGATTGCGGCACGCTCGACGAGACCGAGCCGCGAAATTTCGTCGTCCGTTGTCGCCCCGTCTTCGGTCGGTTGTCCCGGGAAAAGCACCGTACTGAGGGTAAACCCGGGCAGGAACAGCAATACCGGGGCGAGAAGAACGAGCCGGATCGGCGACGGGAGTCCGATCCAATGGAGCCATACGACTGCTGCGGTGTAGACGAGCACCGCGACAACATCCCGCGAGAGTATTCGATTGGATGAGTTCTCAATCATCTGTGATCTCAGTTGCTGTCGTCTTGCTCGACCGCTCGCCTCGACGATCCCTCGTCGGACAGACTGCTTGACGAATCGGCGTCGACGCCGGATTCGACTTCAGTGCGAGACGTGAGGTCGACGTGCAGCGTTCCCTGTGACCGTCGCTTAGACGGGTATGAACTTCGTTAGGCTGTTCCTTCTCGGTGTTCTTCGTGTAGACACTGACTCCCTTTGGTCGGACGTAGATCCGACGCGTGATATCCGTCATTCATAGACTGACAGCCCCCAGTATCAACAACGACACTCTCGCCCCGCTTCGAGCGTGTACACGTCCCGCGTCCGTTCGGCGATTCGGTCCCAGTCGAACTCCTGCGCTTCCTTCCGGTTCCGTCGTCCCATCTCTCGTAGCTGCTCGCGGTCGTCGATCGCTTTCCGAAGCGCGACACGGAGCCCGTCGGGGTCTTCGGGATCATACAGATATCCGCCTTCGGATCCGACCAGTCCGGGAAGGCACCCCATCATCGGCGCCACGACGGCGCGGCCGAAAGTCATCGCGAGGACCGCGCTGCCGGAGGTGAGCACCGACTCGAAAGGGAGTACCACCGCGTCCGTAGCGCGCATATACACCTGGATCTCGTCTTCGGGAACGTATTCGAGAACTGTGCGTACCCGATCGTCGTCGGCGCTGGCCGCGCGTACGCGGTTCGCCACGTCTTCGTTCCAGGGGTTGCCGACGACGAGGAGCCTCGCATCACCGGGAACGCGTTTGAACGTCTCGATCAGCGCCGGGACGTTCTTGTAGGGCCGTATCAGCCCGAAGAAGGCAACGACCGGGATGTCGGACGAGAGGTCGAGTCGCTCGCGGGCCGTCGACCGCGACACGTCGTTCTCGTAGACGTCCTCGAAGTTACCGTGGGCGACGACGCGGATGCGTTCGGAGACTCGTTCGGGAAGTCGATACGTCCTCCCAACCAACGTGGCCGCCGCTTCGCAGTGGACGACGAGTCTGTCGACGAGCCGCGCGACTGCGTGTCTGATCACGAGTTCGCTGTGCGGGGTTGTCCGTTCGTGATCCAGGAGGTTGTGGACGGTCCAGACGATCCGGACCCCGAGGGCCCGCAACAGGACAAGCTCGAAACACAGCCTCACGCCGAGCAGCACGGTGAATACGGCAGAAAACCGGCGTTCGGTGATGACGAAGCGGTGGAGCCAGTGGAGATGGAGAACATCTGGCACCCCGTGACGACGGACGCCCGCGAGGAGCGGAAACGCCCACCCCCCCTTCGTTGCCGTGACGTCGACGCCGTGGGTCGCTAACGCCTCGATCAGTTCGGACTGATACGGGTTCGAGTCCCGGTAATCCGGGCACATTAGCACTGAGATCCGGTCGTCGTCGGGATCGGTCATCGCCACCGTCCGGTCGTGTTTTCGGCTGCCATACAAGCGGTGAGACAGACTAGGGGCATTGTTATGGACTTTTGAACGCTCAGACGCCGCCGTTTCGCTCTGGTACCGGGGGATGATCCCGAACTCGACGGCAAGCTGGGAGATGGATGGAACGGATCGAGTGATCCGGATCTCGTTTAAGGTACGTTTACTCTTGACCGGACGATTCGAAATTCCTGTATGGAATTCCAACACGAATGCATCGACGATGATCCTCCCTGCGGTCGACTCGGATTCTGTCTTACACCCGACCTCACCGGTAACGGACGGCCTGACGTACTCGTCGGCGGGATGGGCGCGAAGAAGCCGGTGAACGTGTTCGGCAAACAGATCATACTCCGATACCTGCCGATCGTCGGGACGGCGATCAAACGTCTCGAATCCAACGTGTTCTGGTACGAGAATCCTGGCTGGGAGCGCCACGACGTCGCCCAGATCCCCGACCTCTCGGTCGGTGGATCGGTCGGTGATCTCGACGGCGATGGGAACCTCGAACTCGTCGCTGGCCAGAACGCGGGGACCGACCTCTACTGGTTCGAGATCCCGTCTAATCCGCGACAGACTTGGACCCGTCGGTTGATCACCGACGATTTCCGGAAGTACCACGACACGGCAATCGTCGATATCGACGACGATGGCGACCCGGAAGTCGTCGTCCTCTCGCAGCAGAGCGAGACGGTCTGCTACTACGACGTTCCCGAGGACCCCTCTGTCTCCCCCTGGCCCGACGATCACCGACACGTGATCGCCGAGGGCCTGAACGTCGAGGGTGTCGCCGCGATCGATCTCGACCACGACGGGACCACCGAACTCGTCGCTGGACCGAACGTGTTTCGGCGGAACGGATCCGTGGACGACTGGGACCGCGAACGCATTGGCGACGACTGGGAGTGGACGCGGGTCGGCGTCGCAGATCTCGACGATGACGACGATATAGAGATCGTCTTAACCGAGGGTGACCTCCCGTTCCAAGGCGATCGACGGGGTCGTGTCGGGGTGTTCGATCCGCCGGATTGGTCCGTGACGACACTCGATGACGACCTGTATAATCCACACACGATCCAGATCGAGGACTTCGACGGCGACGGCCGACCCGACCTGCTCGTCGCCGAGATGGGCCTGGACGGCAAGGAGACCCCACGGATGTTCATCTACCGGAATACCGATGTGGGATTCGAGCGCGTTGAGATCGATCGCGGTGTCGCGACTCACGAAGCGAAGGCGGTCGACGTCACCGGCGACGGTTCGCTCGATATCGTCGGAAAATCGTACGGTCCTGACTGCCACGTCGATGTCTGGTATCGGCAGGACTGACCGGCCGGGAGCCACTCGAACGGGCTACCGTCGTCACGGATCCAGATACCCGAAGTCGGCGAACCGGTCTCGCACCGTAGACCGGTCGATCTCGGCTTCCTCCCCGGGCGGCTCCGCTTCGATCTGGCGACGGCGCGTTCCTTCGATAACGAGCCTCGGTACCTTCCGGAGGCCGTCGATGTACGTTTCCCGCGGGTGGCCGTACCGCCTCCCGTCGAGGGGGGCGATCCGCTCGCCGATCAGATTCCCGTGGTCTGCGGTGACGATGGTCCGGCCGTCGGTCGAGTCGACGAGCTCTGCGACGTGTGGCATCACTAATTGCAGGTTCTCGTCGTAGGCGACCCGGACGGTGTCTTCGTCGATCCGGCCGGCGGACGCGAGGGTCCAGACGGTCGGGTCGTCCCGGGAGGATTCGCCGTCCCCTACCAGACGCTTCGACCACTCGAACCCGGAGTGAGCGATTTCTCGCCCCGTCTCCCCGAGGAACGGGTAGTGTGGCTGCATAAAGTGGGTGAGGACGCGCTTGTTCGGATACGTCTGGTGGGCTTCGTGCGTTGCCTCGACCATCGCCTCGGGCCAGACAGTCTTTCGCTCTTCGTCCCAGTCTGACCGCCAAACGTCGATCACCGCGTGGAAGACATCATCGAGACCGACGTGTCGATACATCGGGTTGGCCGTGACGTACACGGTGTCGAAACAGGTCTCGTTTGCGAACGTCCGCTCGAGGAACTCAGGCGTCGCCGACCCAACCGAGACCCGTGACTCCACGTCGCCGCCGAGCGTGTGGAGTCGTTCGAACTGGTCGTATCGACACCCGTCAAGGAGGATCAGGTCGTCCCAGTCCGCGTCCGTGATCCGGGTTTCACCGCCCGTCGCCCGGTACCTGATTCGGTTCAATCGTTGGACCCCGTCAGCAAGCGTCGCTCCAATCACCGACAGACCGTGGGCGCGTCCCTTCCGGAACAGTGTCCTCACGCCGTCTTCCCGTGCGATAGTCAGTGCTCGGGGGACCAGCGGCATAGTTGGCCGACAACGCCCTCGCGTACTTCAGTAAACACATCTTAACCAGTTCCCGAGACCGGATGGACGGATAGTATCATCCTTACGATGTTGAACCGTTATTCACGTGGAGTTTGACTCTCTATAATTAAACCGGGTGGGAACGACAGCGGACTTAGTGCTGTTGGCGATCGTCTCTCCTGATGAGCCATCGGATACCCTCCGTCGCTGTGCGGAAGCTGTTCTCGAGAGGCTCGTGTTCGACCCGCCGACCAGCGGACGGCTCACCAGATCACTCTACTGGGCCACTGCACCGACCGTCTTTCGACGCTTGTCACCGACGGATTTCGCCGATCCTGTGGCCGCTCCCGATCAATTCAAAATCGAGTGCGTCGACCCGCGACGGATCCGCCGGTTCACTCCCCGAGTGTACCCGCCTTGGTACGATCGGCACGAGTCGTTCGGACGGGTCGAAAGCGGCGAGTGGGATCGCCAGCCGTACGACGAAACTCCGTCACACGGCGGCCCGCCGATGGACCTATTCTACGCGAACCCGATCGAGGAGGGACTGTTGTATCGGGCGATCGAGTCCCACTTCGTCGACGGCCGTCCCTGGGCGGAAACGAGGTTTATCCAACGGGTTCTCGAGTACCTCGATGACGGGCGTGACTCCGTCTGGCGCGACTGCTCTTCGCGGGAGGACGTCTTCGCGCGGTGCCGCCGCCTCGAAGAGATCTATCGAAGTATGCGTCGCCACGGCTGTCTCAGTTACCGGGAACTGCTGCCACCGGCCCAGCGTGAGATGCGATTTCTTCGGCATATGGAACACGAGATCGTCGTTGACATCGGGCGGGACGGCGAACTGCTTCTCGTGAGCGGGAAGCACCGGTACTATCTCGCGCGTACGCTCGGTCTCGACGAGATCCCCGTGACGTTCCTGGTACGGCACGCGCAGTGGATGGAGACCCGCCGTGCGATCGCACACGGTGAGGACCCCGATCTCCCGATCGAGGATCACCCGGACCTGCGCGACCTCGAAGCGAGCGAGTCGACTTCGGGTCACGAGGGGCCGTCGTGAGGGCTCGAATGCGTCCGACTGGCTGGGATCGATTCCGGGACGTCAGAGGGTATCTTGGTGAAACGCGCGATACCGCGGCAGTCTGATCGACGAACTCACAATCACGCACTCTCGAACGTGCGATCGGCTGCGTAATCGGTCACAAACTGCACGACCTCTTCCCTCCGGGAGCCCCGGCACCCGCCGGAACGGGAGCGGACCGCCTCCTGCGCGGAGTCGGGGTCGGATCGATTCGCGAAGACGGTCTGCTCGCTGAACGCGGAGGCTGTGGCCGCGAGCGGTGAAGGGCTCCGATCGGGTCCTCTCTCAGCTCTATCAGCGTGGCGGCACTGCTGATTTCCGAACTATGGCCTGAGATACTGCTGCCGACGAGACGGGAGAATCGGTCGAGGACGACGTGGCGAAACGGGTTCTATGTCTCGCTGTACCAGACACACGTTCCGAAACTGGAAGGAGTCGGAATCGTCCGGTCCGACAGCGAGGAAAAGACGGTCTCGTTGACGGAGCAGGTCGAGAACATCGTTCGCGTTCTGAACCACGATATCGTCCTGGAGCGGCAGTGGGCGTCGTAGTACGGGGGCTCGCGCTGTTTGGAGTCTGTCGTGTCGGGATAAACGCGCTGGAATGGAGATTAGTAGACGCATACTATTCTTTCAGCCCGGTGATCGGCCGACTATGACATACCGTGTCGCGATAATCGGGACGGGAGCCGATCCCGAGACGAAGGACCGCGATGGATATGCGATGGCGTACCGACACGCCGCCGGCTATCAGCGACTCGACTCGTGTTCGCTCGTCGCCTGCGCGGACATCGTCCCCGAGAACGCCCGAGCCTTCGCCGACCACCACGACCTCACAGCGGTCTACGAGGACCACGAATCGATGCTCGAAGAGGTCGAGCCGGACGTCGTGAGCGTCTGTGTTCCGCCGGCAGCTCACGCGGACCTCGTCGTTGACAGCGCCACGACGCCCTCCGTCGACGCCGTCCACTGCGAGAAGCCGATGGCAACCACGTGGGGCGACTGCAAGCGGATGGTCGAAACGTGCGAAGCGGAGGACGTCCAGTTAACGATCGATCACCAGCGACGGCTGTCGGAGCCGGTTCAGCGTGCGAAGCAGCTGCTTGACGACGGCGAGATCGGGGAACTCAGACGGCTGGAGTGGTCGGAGGTGAACCTCTTCGACGCCGGCTCGCACCTCTTCGACCTCTGTGATCACTTCGTCGACGGCGCGCGCGCGGAGTGGGTTCTTGCTGGGATCGACTGCGCCTACGAGAACCGCTGGTTCGGGGCGCTCAACGAGACGCGGGCCATCGCTCGATGGCGGTACGCCGACGGCACGATCGGGTTCGCCTCGACGGCCGAGGACGGTGACACCGTCGTCGACGCGTACCTCCGAATCGTCGGCGACGAGGGCGTGATCGAGATCCAACCCGAAGACGGTCCAGCGCTGCGAATCCGCACGGACGGTGGGTGGGACGCAATCGACACCGGCGAGAGCGTCTACAGCCCGACGCCCGGCCTGATTCTTCTCGGGCTTGAGAAGGTCACGAGTCGGCTTCCGTTCGTCCCTTCTCCCTCACTGCCCCCGAATCACTACGAACAGGCCATCGAACACCTCGTTTCGTCGTTGCAGAACGGAACGGAGCCTCTCTTCTCCGGTCGGCGTGTCCTCCGCGGAACAGAGCTGATCTTCGCCAGTTGGGAGTCCGCCCGACAGCGAGGACGGGTTCACCTGCCACTCGACATCGAGGGAAATCCACTCGAAGAGATGCTCGAGGCTGGGCAACTCGCCGGAATGGCGGTATCCGAAGAAACTCCTCCCGCTACGTGATATCGTGGTGTTGGCAACTGATATACGCATCCGATCGCACGACGGCGTACGCCTCGCTCGTCGCGGAAGTACACCTCGTCACCGGCTCCTGCCGCGTCTATCGCTGACTGGATCGCATCCCGTTCGTCCGTGGAGCCGTCCTCCTTCGCGCCGGAGTCTTGGGGGTTCAAGACAGTCGGCGCTGTGCCTCGCTGAAGTTCGTCCAGTGGACGGTCGTCTCGTCGCCCCCGACTGCGGCGCTGCTCGCGGCGCCGCCGAGAAGTAGTGACGCAAGAGCGGCCCCTGAGAACTTGAGCCAGCCCCGCCCGTGAACCGTCCACTTGCCCCGGCTATCCCCGGTTGTCGGTCAAGTGACTACCACTCCCGGGTCCGTCGCTGCGTGCCAGCCTGTGTGCCACCGCAATTAGTAGTGTAACCCTACACCACATAAGTATTTCTTTTATGATATATTCACGAACTCGTGACTTTCCGGTTCGATTATCAGATCAGGTGTGAACGACGGCGGCGAGTTCGTCGCCATTCGCCGCTCAGAGTATCTAATTGGATCTTCCTACCGGGCTAGTAACGAAACCTTACTGGCCGAACGCCCTCGAAGACGGCGCATCGATGACTCTCTGAAACTCCCGTCGACCGCGACGCGACCGACCGATCGGCGATGTGAGGGCACGGGCAGTCGTGTACTACTCCGTCTTTCACGAAGGCAGTGGCTACTGAGAGATATTCCGAGCCGAAACACCTACCGCGGTGCGTCCCGTCGGCTGTGGTACCGAGTCCGAGGTAAGGATACGCACCCACCGCGAGGGTAGATGAAGCCCGCTATCTCGGTCCGGGGCCGCACTGGCACGGCCCACAACTCCACCGTCTCCGACGACTAAGTGCGTCGGATGGCAATCACTCGCCTCTCGGTAGGTGACGAGCAACGCGAGTTGCTTGAAGAAACCATCTCTGAGTGGATGCGTGGTTGCCAAACCGCCACGAATATGGCGTGGAACGTCTGCAACACCAAAAGCGACGTACAACCCTTCGCCTACGACGACGTGCGCGAGCAAACCGACCTCGGAAGCTAACACGTGATCCTCGCCACTCACCAAGCCGCCCAAGCCATCACCGGGGAAGGAGCAGGAATCACACCCGCCGGAGTTCGAATCCGGCGTCTCGCCACTGGTCGGGATCGACTACGCCCTTCGTATCGATGACATTCGGTTCCGCCATCAACTCCCGCAGTCGGACGGGGTTGAGTGCGCCGAACTCGTCGTGATCGGCGGTGATCACGATCCCGTGGGCGTCTTTCACTGCCTCCTCGGCGTCCAGGAGTTGTAACGTCGGATCCACGACGTGTGGGTCGTGAATCGCGACGCCGGGCGTGTCGGGCGTTCCGCCGTCCGTCGCTGGCGTCGCCGGCTTCTGCCCGTGTTGTAACTCCTGGGCCAGCCTGAGGCCGGGGCTCATTCTGGTGTCGCCGACGTTCCCCTTGTAGGCGACGCCGAACACGGCAACTCGCTTCCCGTCGAGGCCGGAGAGCAACTCCTCGAGGAGTTCGACGACGAACCCGGTCATCCCGTCGTTCACCGCCCGCGCGGTCGGGACGAGGTCGAGCGAGTCGGAGCCGACGCCCAGGAACCACGGGTCGATCGGGAGGCAGTGGCCGCCCACGCCTGGGCCCGGATCGAGGATCTCGACTCGCGGATGCGCGTTGGCCATCGAGATCGCCTCCCGCGAGTCGATACCATAGTCGTGTGCGATACGGGCAACCTCGTTCGCGAGGGCGATCTCGACGTCGCGGGCGGTGTTCTGGATCAGTTTCACGAACTCCGCGGTCGTCGGATCCGCCGCCGTGCGAATCTCGCCGTCGACGAACGACTCGTAGAGCTCTGCCGCCGCCGTCGCGGACCGGTCGTCGATACCGCCGACGATCCGGTCGTTCTCCCGGAGTTCGGCGACGACGTTCCCCGGGAGGACCGTCTCCGGACAGTGGGCCAGTCCGAAGTCACGACCGGCGGTCAGTCCCGACTCGTCCTCCACGATCCGACGGACGCGTCCCTCTGTCGTTCCCGGAGGCACGGTCGATTCCAGGACGACCGTATCTCCCGCTCTCAGTACTGCTCCGACTGTCCGCGCGGCGTCGGCGACGTAATCCAGATTGGCTTCACGCCGCTCCTCGTCGAACGGCGTCGGAACACAGATCATATGATACGCCGCGGCCGGCGCCTCGTCGACGATCCGCAACCGTCCGGACTCGACCGCCCGAGCGACGAGCGTTTCCAGTCCCGGTTCGTCGAGTCCGACCTCGCCGTCTCGGAGCTCAGCAATGTGGGCCCTATCCGTATCGTACCCGTACACTTTGTGACCGTGCGTGGCCAGCATCGCAGCAGTGGGGAGCCCGATGTATCCAAGCCCGTGCACACAGATCGAACTCATCGTGCAACCTCCCTGACCTCGGCGTCGAGCGGCAGCGCCTGGAGGATCCGTTCGGCAGCATCGCCGTCCCCGAACGGGTTCTCCCACTCCCCGTCTCGCAGCAGCATTTCCGTCGCGGTGATCACGATCCGATTCGGGTCGGACGAACTGAGCTGGTTCGCTCCGACGTCCGTGGTCTCCGGGCGTTCGGTGTTGTCCCGCATCGTCACACACGGGACGCCGAGGATACACGCCTCCTCCTGGACGCCGCCGGAATCGGTCAGGATCAGGTCTGCCGCCACCGAGAGCCGCAGGAAGTCGAGGTAGCCCAGCGGTTCGATCGTCCGGATCGGGTCGGGAACGTCGATACCGAAGGCCTCGATCCGTTCGCGAGCGCGGGGGTGGACCGGATAGATCACCTCGACGCCGTGTGTCTTGGCCGTCCGTTCGACGCCCGCGAGGATGTCCCTGAACCGCTTTTCGTCGTCGACGTTCTCCTGTCTGTGGGCCGTCATCAGGAAGAAGTCGGTGTCGACGAGTCCGAGGTCCGCGAGAGCAGTGCTCTTCCGATGGGCGATCTCCCGGTTCCGTACCAACGCGTCGACGACGGTGTTTCCGGTGACAGTAATCCGGTGTGCGGGGATTCCCTCGTCGAGCAGGTACGACTCGCTCTGTTCCGTCGGGGCAAAGAGGTAGTCGGATACGTGGTCCGCGACGATCCGGTTGATCTCCTCGGGCATCGATCGGTCGGAACTCCTCAGCCCGGCCTCGACGTGACCCAGTTCTGCTCGGGCCTTGCTGGCGACGATCGCCCCGGCGAGCACGCTGTTTGTGTCACCCTGGACCAACACCACGTCCGGGTCGATCTCGGTGAGGACGCGTTCGATAGCGATCAGCATCTCGCCGGTCTGTTCGCCGTGCGAGGACGACCCGACGCGGAGGTTGTAGTCGGGAGCCGGGAGCTCGAGCTGGTCGAAGAAGACCGAATCGAGGGTGTCGGAGTAGTGCTGGCCCGTGTGGATGATCGTAAACTCGATCCCGGAGCGCTGGCAGGCCTGAACGACCGGAGCGAGTTTGATGATTTCGGGTCTCGTTCCCAGAACGAACGCGACGTCGGTCATTCCGACTCACCCTCCGCTGACGTCGCAGTAGTCCCGCGGTTCTGGTACGCCTCCAATCCGGGCTGGACGTTCGGCACCTCCTCGACCTCCGCATCCAGCACCCTCGGTTTCGAGTATTTGACCTTCGTGACGAGCCCCTCGTTCTCGGAGACGTCGAACCACACTCCCAACACGAACAATAGGACGCCGAGCGTTCCGACAGCGACCGACATCATTCCGCCGAGGAACGTGTTCACGACCGACGAGGAGAGCGCGTACAGTCCGCCAACGACCCCGGTGATCGTCGCGAGGGGTCCGATCACGTAGCACGCGACGAGCGGGTGAAACCGGCGGACGACGTACGAGCGAACGAGCCGTTCGAGAAAATTCCGGCCCAACAGCATGGAGACGCTGGGGATGAACCTCCAGTAGTTGATGCCGCTCGTCTCGTCCGCGTAGACGGCCGGGTGTGAGACGTCGGCGATAGGCTCCCGGTTGACGTTG
This sequence comes from Halobellus marinus, assembly GCF_032113415.1. Lineage (NCBI taxonomy): Archaea > Methanobacteriati > Methanobacteriota > Halobacteria > Halobacteriales > Haloferacaceae > Halobellus > Halobellus marinus. The sequence continues at coordinate 97,590 of NZ_CP134947.1, read as the reverse complement.
AGCGCGAGGAGAAGGTGGTTCAGGAACCCGTACTCGTCGTACAGCCGGTCGATCCGGATAGACCGCAGCCCCTCGTTCGAAATCGCTGTGAACCCGTTCTGTGGGTCGGAAAGCCCCCAGTAGCCGCTGGCGATCCGGGTCAACAGCGTCAGCGAGAAGTTTCCGAACAGGCGCCAGTTCGACATCGACTCGTAATCCTCCCGGGAGGTGAGCCGGTTCCCCTTGGAGTAGGTCACCTCGCCGCTGGCCACCGGGTCGATGATCCGATCGAGCTGCGCCGGATCCATCTGTCCGTCGCCGTCCATCACGGCTGCTACGTCGACCCCGTCCTTGAGCGCGCACGCGTACCCGGTTTTGACGGCGGCGCCCGCCCCCCGGTTACGCTCGTGTCGGATCGTGACGACGCGCGGTTCGTGCTCGCTGTCCAGGCTGAAGAGTTCGTCCTCCCACGTTCCGCCGTTGACGCGCCGGGCGGACTCTACTATCTCGTCCCAGGTCCCGTCGGTAGAGCCATCGTCGACGGCGTAGATCCGATCGACGTAGGCGGGTATCGTCTCTATCACGTCGCCGACGAACCCCGCCTCGTTGTACGCCGGGACAACGACGCCGACCTTCTGTTCGTCGTACATCGTCAGTACCCGGCCTCCTGCGGGGTCGAACGTACGTCTGTCACGTTGTGTCGCGGAGGGTGTCGGTACAGGCGGTCGAGCTGGGTGCTGTGTAGGTTCATCTTTCGTTTCCACCCGGCGTGGTCGATGCAGTCGCAGCGATACGGCGGATCACAGCAATATAGGCGCTCTACGTGGGTTTTGTTATAGACTGCTTCAGTACTCTCGGAGACGGCGGCCGAGTCGTTCGCTGACCCTGTCGATTCGAGAGAATCGGGAAGCCGGTATTCGCCGCTGTCAGCCGGTAATAGCGGGTTATTATCCGAGTTAGATGATGTTTACTGAGCTGGTCGACGCGGGAAGGAATCGTTTACTCGGGGGCGACGACGGTGCTCGGATCGACGCTGATACACGCCGGACGTGTTCGGGGAGCGATCACTCATATTGATTACACTCACTTTTGCCCGCCGAGCGCCACCCCTGTTGGCGGCGCTCGGCGGAAAGAGACGAGAGTAATCAGTACCAGCCACCGGCCACTACAGCTCGACGTACTGATCTTCCCACACGCGTCGGGTCCTGAGGCTCTCGATTCCCTTGTCCGTGATCTCGTATACGTTCGTGCGACGGTCGCTCTGGCCCTTCTCCACGTACCCCTTGTTCACGAGCGTATCCAGGTTCGGATAGAGGCGCCCGTGAGTGATCTCCCCGATTACTTCCCGGAGTTCCGCTTTGATTTCCTGGCCCGACGGCTCGGAGAGCCCTGCGATCACGTAGAGAAGGTCCCGCTGGAAGCTGGTGAGCCCGAAAAATGGCTTGGACATATTACCCGTTATCTTCCCCGGATGTTTTGTTATGAGGAGCTAAAACGGGGGGTCGGAAGAGCGACCCCTTCATCCCTCGTTCGATGGATGGAAAAACACACGCCGGTGGACCGTCCCGGTGCCAGAATGTCTGGGACACGTCTGGCGTTCCGCCTGCACATCGCCCGGTCGATGTTCGATCAGGTCGACGATGACGTACAAACGCTGTGGTGTGTTCGACGCTGTCTGGCAGCTCTGCGTGTCCCCGCGTTCTCGAAGGAATTGACTCGGGGCGTGGAAGCACATCCATCGCCTGTTGCTCGCGTGCGCCCAATCACGATTTGGATGATCGAGAAGAACCCCCTCGAAGGGATGTACGATGCAGGCCAACTCGGTGGACTAGCGGAGTGAACGGACCCCCGACCGCTCTGCCGGCGCGGACCAATCACGAACCTATCGGCTCCGAGGACATTCATCGTCCAGAGTATATATAACATTCCAAACAACTATTGCTGGTAAGCTCGTATTAATGCCCGTATGGCACGCAAGCTGGCACACGGCGGACAGTCGAATGAAACCGAGGAGTCGAGCGGGAACGACCCGCCCGATGGGGGATCGAGCGGGAACAGAACGATCGGGCGCCGACAGTACCTTCGTCTCGGCGGTGCAGTGGCCGCAACAGTCCTATCGATCGCCGGATCGGTGCCGACGGTCGTGGCGGCAGAGGCTGGCGGCGACGCCGCGGAGCACTGCCTCCGGATCCGCGGGTCGGGGACCGCGTCGACGTACGAACTGACCGTCGACGGGGAGTTGGTTCCGGGCGCCGGATCGGACGCCGACGCGGCGGCCCGCGTCTCCGAGTGTAACGCCGAAGGAGCAATCACGACCGGCGACAGGCGGTACCGTTTCAGCGGTGCCCTCCGTGACCTGCAGGTCGATGGGGACGCCACTGTCACGGTAGACGGTGTCGAAGTCCGGTAGTCGGTTCCTCAGGAGGTTCGACACTCACGGCGGACCGCCACGGGACCACGGTGGTTCGTGGGTTTCGCTGAATCGTCAGCGGAACGCAAAGCCGGTATTCGCTGTACGTGCACGGCCGACACCACGAGCGAGCGGCGGATGCGGCCGTGGCGTGCTGGCGTTCGGAGCGGTGCTTCCGGACCTCGTGGACAAACCGCTCGCGTGGCAGTTCGACCTGTTCGAGACGGGATACGCGGTCGCACACTCAGCGTTCGTCGTCGTCCCCGCACTGTTCGTCGTGTACGTCCTCGCGCGGCGGAGACGGGCGGGACCCCTGGTACTGCGTTCGGCATCGGGCACTCCCTCCACCTCGTTGGCGATGTCCTGCCCGCCTCCGTTTCCAAGCGGGCTCTGGATCTCGCGCCGGTCCTGTGGCCAATCTCGGAACGCATCCCGATCGAAGCGGGAGGTCCCTCGCCGGGAGCACGGCCGCGCTGTGGCTTCTCAACGGACGTCCCGGTCTGGCGGTGGTCACCACGCCGATCCGTCGGTTAGGAAGGTCCGGGAACGGCTGACCCGCGGGCTGCGGAGTCGTCACAGCGAGAGGAGGGCCGATCGTGGCGCTAGCGCCCGTCCAGCTCCCGCGCGAACAGCGTGCCGCCGTGTTCGATCGCCGCTTCGGGGGTCTCCGGATCATCGTCCTCGTAGACGAGCCAGTCGATGTCGCTCCGTCGGGCGGTTTCGAGTACGTGGTCGAGGTCGAGAATTCCGTTGCCGGGTGGGGTAGACCGGTAGACGGGCGGCAATCGGTTCGTCTGCCGGACGTCGGCGATGTGGATCAGGGGCATCCGATCGCCGAGGTGGTCGATGACGGTCACGGGGTCGTAGCCAGCCGCAGCGACCCAGCCGACGTCGACCTCGAACGTCAGCTTCTCCGTCCGGGTGACGAGGCGATCGAACGCCGTAACGTCGAGCGTGCGAGCCGACCCGCGGATCGTACGGTCGGCCGCTTCCGCGGCGAGTCGCCAGACAATCCCCGGAGACGGCAATCTCGCCGGCGTCGCGAGCCCGAAGCGATCGAGCAGTGGAAGGAACGGTTCCCGGGAGACGTGATACGAAAGCTGTATCCCGTAGTTGTCGAGGCGACCTGCGAGCGCTTCGAGACGCAGTGCGAGCGCGTCGACATCGGCCTTCGTCCTGAAGTGGTCGCCACTGAGGTGTGGCACGATGGCGTGCCGACAGCCGGCGTGGTGCATCCGGTCGGCCAGCGCTTCGACGTTCGCCTCGATTCTGGTGAAATCAACGTGGGCGGCCACGGGCGTCACGCCGGCGTCGTCGAGCGCTTCCCGGACGGCGTGTGGATTCGATTCGAGGAATGCCCCTGCGAACTCGACGCCCTCGAACCCGGCGTCTGCGACGCGTCGTATCGTCTCGGGAAGCGAGGCGTCGACGTCACGGAGCGTGTGCAGTTGGATCGCCGATTGGGGGAGCTCGGAGCCGGAGCTTTCGACGGTAGCTTGAGCCATCGATCGGAATCGGATGAGGGGGAAAGAAGTAATGGGCCGCATATCGAGCGGGTAAGCCTGACCTATACCCGCTCGGCTCGCCGTACTCATCAGGGGGGACCGACCGGCAGCCGGAACGGTCAGGAACCACTCGCCGGAGCTGAGGCGGCCGACGGACGAACCACAGCAGGCGGATCCTGCCCACTGGCTTCTGACTTATTCCAAACGTGGAACGTGCCGCTATCGTTGGACGGAACGAATGCCGTAGGTGTCGCGGGAGTAGCAGCGGAGGAAACTACACGTCAGCTCCGGTGGTTTCACCCTGCTATTTGGTGTGGGACTCGTTCTATGACACCCTCCATCCGGCCTACTCGCGGGGTAACGTGTCGGAGACGACCTTCGCGATGGGCGTCAGCGTCGTCGTCGGGAGATCTGTCGGCCTCCGCCAGGCGTAGTCGACGATCCCCTCGGCAGGATTGGGCTCCGGCTCCGTTTCGAGCGTCACCTCGAACACGGTGTAGACAGTTGCGACGGGGCGAGTCATGTGACAGTAGATGCACGAACCGACCGACGAACCGATACGCGATCGGCACCGGATCTCCTCGACGATCTCCCGTCTGAGACACTCCTGCCTGGACTCGTCACACTCCACACCACCACCGGGGAGGCTCCAGAACGATGATCCGTCGCTCCGGCGCTCCTTGATGAGCAGCGCGCGCCCACGCGACGTGACGAGGGCCTTCGCTCCCCGCCTGAGTTCGTGGTTCACAGGAGACTGCTCGAGGGCAACGCGGGCGGCAGTCGGGATGAGTCCGGAGCTGGCGTTCTCGGAAGGCTGTGGAGGAGTGTGATGCCGCATAGCCGGGGATGACGGAATCTGCCGTTATTATTATTTAGCTCATACCGTCGCTCGACGGCCGTTTGGATCGGTTAAACACTAGCTAACCTGCTGTCGGCGCGTCCGTACCGACACCGACGTCTCGTCGGGGAACACTTCGGTGGCAGGAGTGACGCGGTGGACCACGTGAGATCGTCCACATCCACGTTTGGGGAATACTCGCTATCGCTTACCTCCGTGCGCTTCGTGACACACCAGTCGAAGCGAGAGAGACCGGAGTGCATCACTCACCGACCAATTCGGGTGGTGTTCACATCGAACACTCGGACTGCTACGACCACGCCCGGTGGTTCGTCCGCCTCCCGTATCTGTACCACGTCGACATCCTCAGAAGACGCCCGACGGAGCAGAGGAACACGCGGCCATAGACGTCCAAAGCGAACTCGATCACCTATCCGAGTGATGAAATCCGGGTCGTCTTCGAACGCCAACGTTCTGGAAACGCGGACCGAGGATAAATCCAGTTACGATCTATCGAGCACCTCATCCGAGCAAGCGATCGACGGTTCGTCGGCAGTCTGCTCCGGTCCCTCGCTCGCCGGGTTGCCATCGAGGAAAGACCGTTCCTCCGCTACTGCGCCGGCAAAACGGGCCGCTGTGACGACCACCGTGACTGAGGTTGCGGATGCGCTGCGGATCCAGGGACACCGAGGAGGTGAGTCGTCGGTGATATCGATCGTCTGTTCGGTACTCCGGTTGTTCCCGTACTGGTGACGACAGTTCGATGGCTGCTCCGATCTCTACTGCCGAGGTGGCTGGCTACTTTCGTCCTGTCCCCTGTTACTTACGGTGACGAAACGACATCAACGAACAAAATAAGAAAAACGAAATGAACGAATAGAATGATCGTAACGAACGAAATTATAGAAGCGAACTATTCAGTTGAAAAGAGACAGGGGTCAAGGTCGTTAAATGGAATTGTAAAAATGAGCGAGATGAACGGGACGAGAAAAACGAATGCAATGATGAAAACGAACAGATATATTTCAACGAACGGAACGAACAACTGGTTTTAAGATAGTAGTGCACCTTCCATCGAGCAAACATACTCACTGAACGCACTGAGTCAAACGATCGCAATGAACAAAATGAATGAGATGAGTAAAACGAATGAAACGAACGTAACGAATCAGTGCAGGATGGAGACGATATGACCGACACAACCACCGCACGAATCACCGTAGCGAATCAGAAAGGGGGCGCAGGAAAGACAACCGACGTCATCCATACCGGCGGCGCACTCGCTGCCCGGGGACACGACGTTCTCTTGGTCGATATCGACTACCACGGCGGGCTAACCTGCTCGCTCGGCTACGACGAACTGTACTACGACACCGACCGACCGACGCTGTTCGACGTGCTTGATTTCGATCAGATGGAGTCGGTGACCGACATCATCGTCGAACACGAGGAATTCGATATCCTCCCCGCGAGCGAGAAGCTCGCGAACAACAAGAACATCCAGACGCTGCTCGAAGCGCCAAAGAGTCGAGAGCGGCTGGGAATGACACTCGACGAACTCGACAGGGAGTACGATTATATCATCGTCGACACGCCACCGTCGCTGAACGTCCTCACTGATAACGCCCTTGTGGCGACCGGCAATGTCGTGATCCCCGTGATCCCCGAGAAACTCAACGCCAACAGCCTGCAGATTTTTGCGAAACAGCTGGGCTCCCTCGAACCGGCGTACGGCGACATCAACCGGCTTGCAATCGTGTGTAACCGTGTCGAGCAGAACAGCGAGCACCGAGGCACTATCGAAGAGATCAAGTCGGCGTACTCGCTTCCCGTCTTCGAGATCCCGAAGCGTACCGATCTCTCCCAGTCGATCGGCGAAGGCGTGTCCATCTTCGGCTTCGGCAAGGAGAACAAACGCGTCGAGGATGCTCGCGACCTGTTCAACGATATCGCCGACCTGTTCGACGAGACGTTTGCGAAGACCCCTCCTGAGGAGGTGAAAGTATGACCGATGGCTGGGGAGATGCCTCCGGTATCGAGGGAAACTACGAAGACGAGGGAGGAGATTCGGGTGACGTGAGTCAGGCAGACAGTGCTGGGGAACCCCGCTCTTCGACTGAAACGCCCGACGCGGATACTACGGGGGAAACGAACAAAACGAGCGAAACGAACGAAACGAGCAAAACGAATGCTAATATCAAGGACGAGTGGAACGGGCGGACAATCTACATCCCGGACGACATCCTCAGTGAGATGGAGGACACGTACCTGGAGTCACAGCTGAAGCTACGAAAAGCGGGTCAAGACGAGTTCAAGAAGAGTCGACACTTCTACCCCCTCCTCGTGCAGTTCGGTCTCGAGGCGCTCTCCGATGCGAATGCTGATGAAATTCGGACTCGGCTTTCCGATCTGAGCGCCGAGTGAAACGACGGACATACCCGGAGGCTAAATCGGCCGATGGGACGACTGTCGGCCGGCGCAATACATATCCGCGGAATACGGCTCCGACGATCCCAGCGGGAATTGGTCTCTCTCCCTCTGCGTGGTCGACAGCTACCGAGAAGATGTACCGCGACGAATATCGCCTGACGATCGGCTCTCCGTGATACGGTCCGGAAACGGCATCTGTATCCACCCTGGTGTCCGCCTTCGGCTGGTCTCCAGCAGCGGGCTCGGTGGATTTTACTCGTCTCCGTCCCTGGCGGATTTGTCGACCTGAACCTGGATGGTACCATCCGCGGCTACCCAGACAGTGGTGCCGGCGTACTCAAACGAGAGTGTCACTGACGACGACGGTCCCTGGCCAAGCAGTGCATCGAGCCCATCAGGGTCGACAGTCTGATGGAGTTGCGGGAGCGCAGTCGTCGTTCGATCCGTGGCGTCAGCGACTGCTTCGACGATCGTCACACTGACCTCGTCGTGCTTCACCCAGTCGTGACGAACTGTGGTCGAGTGCGTCTCTCCGTCTGAATCGAGGATGTCTGCATCATCCGATTCATTATTTTTGTTTGACATTATGGTTACTGATTGTGTCGGTGGAGGACTGAGAGGAGATGGGGCCACCACGGGAATTCTTTCTGTATAGGTTTACGGCGTAGCCGTATATGTTTGTTGCGAGCACCGAATCGAACGATATGTGATCTAGATCTGAATATATTAGTGTAATTATTCAAAAATAATCTTAGAACAACGAGATTGTTCGCCAAATTAGCGCATCTGCGGTTTCGTGATGTGACCGGGCCGGGTATCCACCATTGTCGTCGACGCGCACACCCACCAGTGTCATTCGTCTGGTCGTCCGTCGGGAGCGACCGACAGGCGTGTCTGACCAGTTCCACCGCGGTTCGATCAGTTCCGCGTCGGGACCGGGAGTGCGAGTTCATCTATCGCAGACTGACACGTCACCGCGAGTCTGATCGACCTCCATCGGGCTGTACAGGGGTAAGCTCTACTTAACTGGCGCTCAGCGGTGTGGTATGAGCGTCATCCTGGAGTTTACGATCCCGGCCACGGAGTTCCGGCTCGGCGAGATACTGTCAGGTTCATCGTTACAGTTCGAACTCGAACGGATCGTTCCGACCGGAGAGATGACTATGCCGTTCGTGTGGGCGGACGGCGACGACCACGAGGCGTTCGCGGAGTCGGTACGGTCCCAACCCGACGTCCGGGAAGTCCTTGAGCTCGATAGAATCGGCAAAAGCGGTTGTATCGCATAGAGTGGGAAGAACCCCCGATGGACCTGATCGAGGGGATTTCCACAGCTGACGGAGTGGTTCTCGAAGCCCGCAGTCACACAGACTGGACGTTTCGCTTACGGTTCCCCGATCACGACAATCTCTCAACGTTCCACAGCTACACCGTTGAGCACGATATCACTCTGCACATCGACCGGACCTATCCGTTGACAGAGGCGAACGGTGTCGCTCACCGCTTCGATCTCTCACAGGAACAGTACGAAGCTCTCCTTCTCGCATTCCAGGACGGATATTTCGAGACGCCAAGCGAGACGAGTCTCGACGAACTGGCCGACGAATTTGCTATCTCCCGGCAGGCGCTCTCGAACCGGATCCGGCGCGGCAACGAGAAGATTCTCCGGAAGGTGTTACTCCCGTCCGGTGGGCGAGACGATTGGCTTCTCCAGTTTTAGTATAGTTGACTGGTCAATCAAATGTTATTTAACTGGGTTTACAGATTCGATAAAGTATGTCCGGGTGCCCTCTCGAAAGTAGAGTCTTCAAGGCACTTGCAAACTCCTCTCGACGACAGCTGCTTTTCGCCCTCTTCGATGCACAGCCGCAGGATGGCGACCATCTCGACCCACTAGACCTCCTGGTGGACGGAGCAACGACCGATGACCTTGCTGCCATCCGCCTCGAATTGAGACACTTCCACCTACCGAAGGTTGCCGATATGGGTTTCATTGAATGGCATCGTGAGTCGGGCACTCTCTCGATGGGGCCGAATTGGGAAGAAATCGCCCCGCTTCTCCAGTTGATGCACGACCATCGGGATGAACTGCCCGATAGATAGTTAATATGCGAGCGTGCAGTACCCTTGCCGATGACCCTTGCGAGTGACGCCCTCATTTTCACTTCCTGTGGAGTAACAGGCCACTGACGCGTAGCGCGAGCACGGCGGGTGCGCCAAAGTTGGGATGGGACCGGCTTCCCCTCCCGCGCGTAGCGGTCATCGTCCCCGGCCATCCGTCCATCGGCTCAGTTGTCGAAGACGCAGGTTTCCTCGTTGTCTGGACCGACGTCGAGAAATCGGTCGCTGGGTCGTCCGTGCGAGATCGGCGGTCAGTCAGCCCTCGGCACGACGGAACTGATCTTCGCGAGTTGGGATTCGTTCCGCCGCCGCGCCCGGATCGATCTCATACTCGAAATCGACGACAACCCGCTGGAGAGTATGGTCGAATCTGGTGAACTGAACCCGAAGTCGACCGAGTAGGAATGTTCCGGCGTCGGCGATTCGTCTCTCGCCCGCCGGCCAGTCAGTTCGAATCGGTTCGGTGTGTGGCCATCGTCTCCAGACCGTCGACGAAGCCGTACCGCGGCTCGAAGTTCAACTCGATACGCGCTCGTTGAACGTCTGCGCGGCTGTGTTGAATGTCGCCGTCCCGGGGGTCCTCGTGGATCACCTCGGAGTCGGAGTCGACGATCCGAATGATTTCATCTGCCACCTCGCGAATCGAGACGGCCGTCCCCGTCCCGATGTTGTACACGCGCCCGACCTGCTCGGTGGAGGCGGCCAGGAGGTTCGCCCGCACGACGTCCCGGATGTGGACGAAATCCCGTGTCTGTGTGCCGTCACCGTGAATAGTAACTGGTTCGTCACGGGACGCGCGGTCGAAAAATACGTCGACGACGCCTTTGCCGCCGTCCTTCGACTGGCTCGGGCCGTAGACGTTGAAGTATCGAAGGGAGACCGTCGGAAGATCGTAGAGATCAGCGTACGCACGCGCGTACTGGTCAGATGCGAGTTTGTCGATCCCGTACGGCGAGATCGGCGTCTTCGGAGCCGACTCGTGAACCGGAAGCGAATCGGGATGCCCGTAGACGGCCGCCGACGAAGCGACGACGACACGGGTGCCCTGCTGGCGTGCAGCCTCGAGGACGGTCACCGTGCCGGTCGCGTTGCGGCTGTGTCCCTCGAGCGGTCGGCGTATCGTCTCTGGGACGTCCACGAGCGCTGCCTGATGGAAGATGACGTCCGTTCCGCTTGCTGCTTCCGCGACGGTCTCTCTGTCCCGAACGTCACCGTGGATGAACTCGACGCCGTCAGGAACGACAGCGGGGTCACCGCTCGAAAGGTCATCGAGGACCGTGACGTCACATACCGAGTCCAGTTCGCGTACGAGGTGCCCGCCAACGAATCCTGCGCCGCCCGTCACGAGGACGGACGCGCCGTCGAGCGGCGCCGGTATCTCTGTCTGCATCACCGATCACCCACTGAACTCTGTTTGGGAACGGTTCGACTCCAGCACGGCTGTTCTACGCCGGTCAGTGCTGAACATCACCTCCCGATTGGCTACTACGCATATTGTTACACAGACATTTCGTGTCAGGCTTCGCTTGGACCCTTGAGGCGCTGTCGATGATCCAAAAAGGTCGTTCTGGCAGTAGGAGTTAAATAACGAAGTATCCCACTTTCTTTCATATGAGCAATCTAGCTTCTGATGATTATCTGTGGGATTCTCACGCGGTTTATACCGAGTGGGGGGTTGGGCTCACGCGTCGTCAAGAGCGGTGCGTGGGTTCTGAGTCAGAATGCAGTCGGTCGTGCACTCCAACTACTGATGTTACTCATTCTGGCACGCCTCATCGGCCCCGGCGAGATCGGGCTCGTCGGAATCGCGTTACTGACGCTCAGCGCGATGCGGAAGTTCACCAACATCGGGCTCAACACTGCCCTGATCCAGCGCAAAGAGGATAACGTCGACAGTTACCTGAACACGACGTGGCTCCTCGAAATCGGACGCGGCCTGTTGATTCTGATCGTCCTGGTGGCGAGCGCGCCGCTGGTCGCGTGGATTTTCGATACGGCCCGTGCGGAACAACTCGTCATAGCGATCGCCTTCTCCCCGCTGATCGTCGGATTGCGTAACCCTGGCGTCGTCTACTTCCAGAAGAATCTGACGTTCCACAAGCAGTTTATATACCGGATCACCGGAAATATCATTGAGGTATTCGTGGCCGTCGGCTACGCGCTCGTCTGGCCGACTGCGTGGGCGTATGTCGTCGGATTTCTCGCTGCCGACGTCGCACGAACACTGATGTCGTACCTCCTCCACGACTATCGGCCGCAGTTCTCGTTCGACCGGAGCGCCGCTCGGGATCTCATCAGCTACGGGAAGTGGATAACCGGGTCGTCGATCCTGTATTTCATCTACGGTGAGGGCGACGACGCGTTCGTCGGCTGGTTTCTTGCACCTGTTGCACTCGGGCTCTATCAGTACGCCTACCGGTTCTCGAACGCCCCGGCGACTGAGATCTCTTCGGTCATTACGAGCGTTATGTTCCCCGCCTACTCGAAGATGCAGGACGACCCAAATGCGCTCCGGAGTAGCTACCTGAAGACGCTGCAGTTGATCTCGTTTATCACCTTCCCGATGGCGTTCGGAATTCTCGCCGTGGCGCCGACGTTCGTTCGCGCATTCCTCGGGAGCGAGTGGACCGGAATGATCACCGCAATGCAAATTCTGACGATATACGGTCTTTTGCGGGCGATCGGCAAGACGTTCGGATCCGTCTGGAAAGCTACCGATCGACCGGACATCATCACCAAACTCTCCGCGTTGCGGGTCGTTCTGATGGCGATCTTCATTTATCCCGCGACCGCCGCGTGGGGGATCGAAGGGACCGCGCTCGTTGTTACCGGGATCTATCTGTTCCCGATGATGCCGCTGGACCTCTACATCATCTCTCGCACTATCGATGTGTCGATCACCCAACTGTGCAGCGAACTGGTCTATCCGCTCGTGGCCAGCGTCGTTATGGCCGGTGGCGTCTGGTACGTCTACACTGTGACGCAGATCTCGCCGGTCCTCGAGTTCTTCGTCCTCGTTTCCGTCGGGGTGATTGTCTATCCGATTGCCTCGCTACTGCTCGATATGCAGTTCAATTGGGGGATCTCGAAGAACCTCCGGATGATGCTCTCATCGCTGAGATCCTGATGATCCTCGCGGATTCTTTGGAGTACACAGGCGGGCCTCGATCCCCAGTAACCGGAGACCGAGTAACCCGATCGCACGCAGTTGTGCGATCGGATGATCCCTATCAGTTGCAAACGCTACTATATGGATATATCGCGAGCACTGAGTCGCAGCGCTGGACGACCGTGCGCTAGTAGTACGATAGACGGGTCATAACAAAATGAAGTTCCCCTCTTGTATGCGTGGACTTTACACACGAGACAATCGACGACGATCCCCCCGCTTCGAAATGACTTCTTCACCCGGTACGAGGCTGAGTTCCGTACATTGATGCCGGATGCAAAGGTAAACGTTAGGAAGAGCTACTTCAACAAGAATCGACTAACGGTGTAGGGTGCTAAAACCTCGCTCTTCAGTGCGGGGATACAGCACCCGCAGAATGTTTTAAGAGGTTTTCCGGACAATTGAATGCTAACCGAGGCTGTCCACCCACCCTATCCTAATGAGACAATATCGGGATTCGCCCTTTCGTCGTGGAAGGCACCCCTTCCATAAGACGAGCAGGGTGCAGGAAGCGCAAGATAACCCCGAATCCTCCCTCACAACGGTGGATAGGGGTAGCGTGGTACTGCCAGTATTCCCTTAGGAATGTGAAACCGTAACTCTCCCAAACCAGCAACCTTTCGCTTGTGGGAAGCCCCGCTGTTTACCGGGGGGAGGATATCACTTTTGAAGCGTGTATTTCAAATCACACGCGAGGATGGATACGTTGCGCAAGTTGTTCCAGAGCACTGGGGTACTGACCCCGGTTGAGGAAGAAGATGACTGTGAAGAGTAATTTGAGATGTGTGCTTACGCGCGGTTCGGATTTCGTATATCGTGATACAGTTTATTATTCTACTGCATCCGAATCGGAAGATATTACTTATTTCGCGTGTCTGTTGGAGACACGCGCATAACCAATACGATTATCACACTGTCAGATAAACCCTGCAGTATGAAATCTCCACTCTTAGAATCACCACAGGAGGCAGCAAGCGGGACTCTCCCCCTGGGATCCTCGTGAGTGAACAAACCTACAACTGGTCGAGGAAGTCACTCGACGAACTCGTCGAGTTCTACGAGCACGAAATCGCTCCCGAACGCCGGCGCGAGGGATACGATCCGAACCAGGATATCCTCACCTACCAGTGGCTCGTCGACCACGGATACAGCGGGCTACAGTACGCCGTTCGAGAACATCACGGGATGACGCTCTCGGAGTTCTTCGAGCAGGCTGTTGGACTCGGGGACGACGTCTCAGCAGACAACCCGTCGTGGCCGATCGACAACGAGCAGACGATAGAGTACCTCGAACAGTATTTCCGGTCACAACAACGGGGATCGGCTGCGGAGAGTACTCTTCAATCGAAGCGTTCCCGGCTGGGGCAGTTTCTCCGCCACTACGAGGATCTTCACGGAACGGCAGCGATCGTCTCTCGGATCACCGATGTGACCGACCAGCCCAAAGAGATTCAGCGCGTCACAGCCGTCTTCGACGTGCTCGATACAGAACTCGAGAGCAACGATTCAAAGCGCCGGTATCGATCCGACATCGACGATCTCTACAGTTGGCTCGTCGACCGCGGCTACGGAGCGTTCAATCCCGTTCGATACGACCACGAGTGGGACGTCGCCAAGCGGGACAACCCCGCGCTTGCGCCCGCACAGGTCGGATCCCTCGTGGCTGCTGCTGACGGCACCGAAGAGCAACTGATCGTCCTCGGGTTGTGTGCGTGGGGCTTACGCCGGAGTGAGTTGGCAAGCCTCCACACCGCGAACGTCGAACTACAGGCCGAGTCGCCGTATCTGACGTTCGAAACGCGGAAGAACGGCCCTGGGACAGTCGCGTTGATCTACGGCCAGGATGGTCTCAGAGATCGGATTGCACAGCTTTCGGGTCGCGAGGAGTGGGGTGGATATCTGTTCCCATCACCGGACGCCCGCCGTGAGCACGTGACCGGCGAGACGCTCAATCGGCGGTTCAAGTCGATCGCCGCGCGTGCGGATGTGCGCGTTCGTGGTGAGCGGCCGACCTCGAAGATGGGACGTCGGTTCTGGTACAGCGCGTACGCTGACGCCGTCGAGACGGTTATCGACCGCCTCCAGAGTGTCGCCCACGAACAGGGGAGCAGTGACCCGATGGTCGTGTTTCGGAACTACCTCTCCGAGGAAAAGCGACGTGAGTATCTTCGCGACGCGATGTATGACCGGCTTGCTGCGGCGTTTGAGCACGAAGCTGAGTTTTGACATCCTCCCCGCGCTGAAGCACGGGGCTTTCTCCTCGGTTTTCCGTAATACCGGTGTGCAGAGATCGTATCCTGCGACGAAAATCTGCTTGGACGCTACCCTGAGTCACGACCGACGCGATATCCTACTCGCAGTCACAACCACCACGGTCGAACAGATCGGTGAGAGAGTAACTGGAACCACAGTCCTCGCAGAGGATCTGAATGTCGATGAGGACGGTGAACTCTCCAATCGTCAGTTCTCCCGCGTTACGGAGTTGCTCAAGATGGTTTTCGATCACCGCGATGAGTCGGCTCTGCAGTCGTTGGATCGTATCGCGGGCGCTCCCGATTCGATCTTTCGACGAGTGCTGTTTCGATGCACCTCGGTGTTCAGTCAAGTATACGTACACTGACTGGTGGGAGACGAATTCTTTTCGAGTATTTTCCGGATCGATATCTTTCTCCTCCAGTGCGGTTTCCGCGTCGAGACGCATTCCCGACGTCACTTCGTCATCAGTCAGTAGTCGGTAGATATTGTCGATTTCGCCATCCATCGGGGGCTCTCCTGCCCGATTGAACTTCTCTTCGAGGATATATTTATTGAACCAATCGGCCAACGAGCGGAGACTCTGTGACTCGTAGCCGCGGCCGAGCCAACGGTCCTCGAGTTCTTGACCCAGACCGTCAAGATCGTACTTGTCGATAAGTCGTCCAACCTTGTATTCGGTCGGATCCGAGTCTGGCGGCATATAGGGAGATTAAAAACGAGGTGTATAGAAATTCCGGTTAGGCGATCCGGTCGGGGGAAGCCCACAGCGAATAGATCTCTCTTGCCAGATCCGTGTGTCGAAGTAGGACGTGTCTATCGACGATATGTCGAAGAGAGTGTTGTTATAGTAGCGTTTGCAAGTCTTCGCTCATCTAATCGCACGACGGCGTGCAGTCGGATGAGCAATCAGTTGCAAACGCTACTATACCTACGTCCGACACAAGAGCTATGCACGCGGGTCGGATTTGTAGTACCGATGAAAGCTGTCGTTCTCGCGGCAGGGAAGGGCCGGCGACTGTGGCCGCTCACCGAGAACCGGCCGAAGCCGATGATCCCGGTCGCCAACCGGCCGATCCTCGAACACGTCCTCGAAGCACTCGAGGCCGCGGGCGTCGACGAAGTGCTGCTCGTTGTGGGCGCGAACCGCCAGCGCGTCCAGAACTATTTCGGCAACGGCCAGGGCTGGGCCTTCGACATCTCCTATGTGGTCCAGGAGCAACAGCTCGGGACGGGCCACGCGCTTCTCCAGGCCGAATCGGTGATCGGCGAGTCGTTTCTCGCGCTGAACGGCGATCGGATCATCGACGCGGAACTGGTCGAACGCGTCTGGGAACGCCACCGGGAGACGAACGAGTCGGTCGTGAGTGCCACCCGCGTTCCGGAACCGAGTCGATACGGCGTCGTCGAGTTCGACGGGAGGGAGGTCAAGACCATCGAGGAAAAGCCGATCCCGGAACTCACGACGTCGGAGTTCATCAACGCCGGTGTCTACGCGTTCGCGCCGGATATCTTCGCGGCGATCCGGGAGACCGAGAGCAAGGGAGAACAAGCTCTGACCGACACGCTCTCGGAACTCCTCGCGGAACAGCGGCTCCAGGCAGTCACGTATCGCGGGATGTGGCTCGACGTCTCCGAGCCCTGGGACCTGCTCGAAGTGAACAACTCTTTGATCGCCGCCGAGGGTCCAGTGGACTCCGGGTCGGCAAATGTCGATCCCACCGCCGTCGTCGTGGAGGCCGCAATCGTCGGCGATGGCGTCGCGGTCCACCCGCAAGCGGCGGTGCTCCGTGGCGTCACGCTCGGGGACAACGTCAGCATCGGCCCCGGTGCGATCGTGGAGAACGCAGTTATATTATCTGATGTGACACTTAAGCCGGGCGCCGTGGTAACAGACTGTATCGTCGGCGCCAACACCACGATCGGCCCGAACACGACGGTAAAAGGTGGGATCACTGACGTCGTCCTCGACGACCGCGTGTATCACGAGGTCACGTTCGGCGGGCTGCTCGGCGACAACGTCGAAATCGGGGCCAACGTCGCCATCCAGCCAGGCGCCGTGGTCGGCAACAACGCGAAAGTCGGCGACAGTACGTACGTGTCCGGGCGGATCGACGAGAGCGCGGACATCAGACGCGGGTGAGTCGACTCCCGAGTGGGTGACGCTCGTGGGCGCAAGATCGGTGCCGCTTCACCTGCTCGGAGGTCGCCATTTATCATAGCAGCGAGTTCCGCTCCAGTGTCGGAAAGCACCGTATAACGCAGCAGTACGATCCACATTACTATTGGATTTATCTGACCAATGACGGTAAGACTATGTGTGGAATTGCCGGCTATATCGGCGAAGATTCAGCAGGCGAGATTGTCCACCAGGGACTCAAGAACCTCGAATACCGGGGGTACGACTCGGCAGGGATCGCCCTCACCGCAGAGTCGCTCGCGGTTCAGAAAACCGAGGGCGAAGTCGACGAACTGCCCGTGCCCTCACAGACGGACGTCGGCTGTGGGATCGGACACACCCGCTGGAGTACCCACGGGGAGCCAACCGAGACGAATGCCCATCCACACACGGACTGTACCGGCGAGGTCGCCGTCGTCCACAACGGCATCATCGAAAACTACGACGAACTCAAAGCCGAACTCCGGGAGCGGCACCTCTTCGAGAGCGAAACCGACACCGAAGTTATCCCGCATCTCATCGAAGAGCACCTCGCGGACGGCGTCTCGATTCTCACCGCCGTCCAGCGAACCACCGACCAACTCGACGGGAGCTACGCGATCGCTGTCACCGCAACGGGTCACGAGGGAGTCGTCGTCGCCCGCCGAGACAGTCCGCTCCTCGTCGGCCACGCCGACAACGCGACGTTCATCGGCAGCGACGCGACGGCGTTCATCGAACACACGAATCGTGTCACGTATCTCCAGTCCGGCGACATCGCCCGATTGACCGCGGAGGAGACCGAGATCTACAACGACGGCGAGCGCGTCGAACGCGACACGGAAACGCTCGATTGGGACGCCGACGCCGCCGGCAAGAGCGGATACAACCACTATATGCTCAAGGAGATCCACGAGCAACCGCGCGCCCTCCGGCAGGCGATCTCCGGACGGATCGACGAACTCGCGACGGGCGTCGAACTCGACGTCGACCTCGCCGACAGGTTCCTCCAGTCGATCAGGGAGATCCAGATCATCGCCTGTGGGACATCCTACCACGCCGGCCTGTACGCCAAAGAACTGCTGGAGACGTACACTGACGTCACCGTCAGCGTCGATATCGCCAGCGAGTACCGTCGGACGGACGGCCGGAACCCCGACGAGACGCTCGCCGTCGCCATCACCCAGAGCGGTGAAACGGCGGATACGCTGTCGGCGCTTCGGGAAGCCACACGAGCAGGGGTTCGCACACTCGCGTTGACGAACACGCTCGGCAGTACTGTCACCAGAGAAGCCGACGATACAGTCTTCATCCGTGCCGGCCCCGAGATCGGTGTCGCCGCGACCAAAACGTTCGTCTCCCAGGTCGCGACCGCGACGCTCTTTACCGTCTATCTCGGCCAACTTCGCGGTGTCCTCTCGACAGCGGACACGAGCGCACTGCTCGAAGCAGCCCGTGACCTACCGGCCGCCGTCCAACAGGTCCTCGATCAGGAAGCCACGATCAAACAGACCGCCACGGAATACGCCGACAGCAGGGCGTTCTTCTACATCGGCCGGCACGCCGGCTATCCGGTGGCGCTCGAAAGCGCCCTCAAACTCAAGGAAATTTCGTACGATCACGCCGAGGGGTTCCCGGCGGGCGAACTCAAACACGGGCCGCTGGCGCTCGTCACGCCGGATACGCCGGTGATCGCGCTGCTCACGGAGGCCACGAATCCCGACAAGACGATCAACAACGTCAAAGAAGTCAACTCCCGCGGCGCTCCCGTCATCGGGGTATCGAGCGACCCGGCCCACACCTCACAAGTCGAAACAACGTTCGACGTCCCCGAGTGTGGGCCGCTCGAACCCGTCGTCGCCAACGTCGCGCTGCAGCTATTCGCCTATCACGTGGCCGACGAGAAAGACCGCCCGATCGATAAGCCGCGGAATCTGGCGAAGAGTGTTACCGTCGAGTAAACTACCCCGCCCTACTCACTGGCCTTTCGGCTCGCTCCTTGAGGGCGGGGCCTCCGCCTCGAAGGACGGTGAACGGCCATCCCGAACGTCCCCGCCAGGACACGGTCCCCGGTCCGAGGCGGGGGCTTTTTCTCTCAGTCGACAGATCCACAATCAATGTTCGGCACGAGCGGTATCCGCGGTCCCATCGGAGACGAAATCACCGCCGAAGTGGCCCTCCAGGTGGGTCGCGCACTCGCATCGACGGGCGCAGACGAGATTGTCGTCGGCCGGGACGTTCGCGAGAGCGGGCAAATGCTGCGGCGGGCACTCGTCGCGGGGATCACCGAGTGCGGGAGCGACGTCGTCGACGTTGGTGTCGAACCCACGCCGACGATCGCACGGTACGTCGGCGACGTCGACGCCGACGCCGGCGTCTCGATCACCGCCTCGCACAACCCACCCGAGGACAACGGCCTCAAACTATGGTCGGCCAGCGGGCAGGCGTTCGACACCGCGAAACGGGACTCCATCACCCAAACGATCGAATCAGCGGCGTTCGAGTTCGCCGACTGGAACGACATCGGGAGGCAGACGACTGCAGACGATGCCGCCGGACGACACGCAAGTGTACTGCAGGAATCGCTCTCGGCGGCGTCAGGATCGGAACCGGCAGTACAGGAACTGTCGGTCGTCGTCGACATCGGTAACGGGACCGGGCGGATCACCGCGGATGTCCTCGCTGCGGCCGGCTGTGACGTCGAGACGCTCAACGGGCAGCGGGACGGGGGATTTCCGGGACGACCCAGCGAACCGACCGCCGAAAACTGCGCCTCGGCGTGTGAGCTCGTCGCTGCGACCGATGCCGACCTGGGCCTCGTCCACGACGGCGACGCGGATCGACTGCTGGCGATCGACGAGGACGGCCAGTTCGTCGGCGGCGACGCTCTGCTGGGACTCTTTGCGACGCAGGCGGCCGGCCCGGGTGATCGCGTTGCGGTGCCTGTCGATACGTCGCTGGCGGTCGCCGACGCACTCGCACAGCAGGACGCCGACGTCGTCTACACGCCCGTCGGGGACGTCTTCATCGCCGAACGTGCAACGGACCCGGACGTCGTCTTCGGCGGCGAACCGAGCGGCGCGTGGATCTGGCCCGACGAGACCCTGTGTCCCGACGGACCGTTTGCGGCCTGCCGTCTCGGGGAGATCGTCGCACAGGGAGGACCACTCTCGACGCTCGTTGCGGATCTTCCGCAGTATCCGATCCGGCGAGACGCAATAGAGACCCGGGCGAAGACAGCAGTGATGGAACGCGTGCGGGACCTCGCGAACGAGGAGTACGCCGAGGTACGAACGCTCGATGGGGTGCGGATCGACACCGATTCGGGGTGGTTCCTGCTCCGGGCCAGCGGGACTCAGCCACTCGTTCGCCTCACCGCCGAAGCACGTGACGGTGCCGACGCCGACGCGCTCTTCGAGGACGCACAGTCGCTGCTCGAACGCGCCAGGTGATCGTACCGAGTTTGGCCGCGCATTCCTTCCCGCTATCGTCGATTCAGGCCTTATTCTTAATTAAAGACAATTAAATTTCAAATAGCTCGTTGTAAAGTGGTCACTAAGCTCACAACCCCGTGAGACGATTTCGGTGTGCATTTGAACGAGAACCGATGTCTGAATTACTCCTCGATCCGACCTCGGAGAATCTCCGACGGGCCGCCGCCTGTATTCGTAACGGGGGAGTCGTACTCTCGCCCAGCGACACGAACATGGCTCTCGGAGTTGATCCAGACGAGGAAGCAGCTATCGATCGACTCTACAAGATCAAAGAGCGATCGCAAAGCAAACCCTTGACGCTGTTTGTCCGGGACCCGGCCGACTGGCGGCAGTACGGCTATCCCGACGAAGCTGGCGTCGCCGAACGACTGGTCGACGCGTTCTGGCCCGGCCCGCCGTTTCTCATCGTGGAGGCCTCAGACCGCGTCCCTGACCACCGTGTTCAACACCAGGGCACTGTCTCGATCGGATGTATCGCAAACCCGACGTGGCGCGAGTTGATGGCCTACGTCGACGGGCCGCTGGCTATGACCTCGGCGAACCAGTCGGGAACGGTCGACGACGATACGCTCATCGATCTTGAACTGGCACGGGAGCATATTGGTGACGACGTCGACATCATCATCAACGAGGGTCCACCCGAGTCAGCTACTCAGGCGACGACTATAGTCGATATTGCCAATGGTCCACGCTTGTACCGAGAAGGCGACCTCACCAGAGCGGATCTGAACGCGGTCATCGATATATTCTGAAACTGACTTGTAATTAACGAGAGACGGTTTTATGAGACGATCGTGAAGTGTGGCACTCGGATGCTGAATTCAGAAGGTGGGTCAATCATTGGTTCCGTCGGCACTGTCCGTGAGGTCACTGCGAGAAGACCACCAGCGATCCCCCGGTGCAGTGGCCACTGGTGGCACTATCGTCACAACGAGCCAGAGACACATCGCAAGAAACGACGACTCTCAACGGTCGATATGGTCCGCCTGTAGATGTTTTCCCAATTTAAATGGCTATGTGGGAATAAAAGTTAACCATTCCCACGTCGTCGTTTCGAGTATGAGTGGCGAGGTTCGAACGGACGAACGTGGGCGTGTCACGATTCCGAAGGAGGTCCGCGACCGCTACGGTGAGAAATTCCGGCTCGTGGAACTCGACAGCGGTATCAAGTTGGTTCCGATCCCAGAAGATCCACTGAAGGAATTACGAGCAGCGGCTTCGGATGAACTCCGCGAGGCAGCACTCGCAGATCTCGAAGAAGCGGCACGTGAAGCGGCACGCGATCAGGCTGGAGAGAATGTACGCTGATCTCGATTTCTGGCTGGCGTTACTGAAAAACGACGACTGGTTGGCTGACCGTGCCGAATCCCTCTTGGCCGAACACGAGGACGAGCTTGAAGTCTCGATGGCGACGTTTATCGAACTGTTTCTCGTCGCAGAGCGGTTCACGTTCGACCGGGAACGTGCCGTAACGGCGATACTCGAACTGGCCGCGTACGAAGGCAATCCGAATGTCGTGTATCAGGCCTCGGAGAACATCGAGGACGGCCTGAACACGTTCGACGCATTCCACGCGGCTCTCTCCGGTGGCAGTATTATCTCCAGTGATCAGGCATACGATGAGCTTAGTAGTGTGAATCGGATTCGACTCGAACCCAACGAGGATCCTCCGGCCTAAGCGCGACAGCGTCCGGGAGTGTCATAGAATCAGTCCCACATCTGAAGTACGGTTCGCTCAGTACAGAGGAACGCTGTCTCACAGCAGATCGTTAGCTACTTACGATCTGTCAGGAACGCCCTGCTGAATATAGAGGCTGTGTCTATCACGGAGCTTCGGTTGATTGGACCTGTTTCGTGCTGAGCGGGTCCTGTGCGTGTCAATCGAGGGCGATAGGACCGAGTTCCTTCTCTTGCGTTGTCGCTTATCAGGTTCCAGTGCGTAGTCGATCCTATGGCGACCGTAGCCAAATTCACAGTACAAGCGGACACGTTTCCGCTGGGTGCGCTCTTTCGAGGACATCCAGATGTGGAGATTGAGCTTGAGCGCATCGTTCCCACACGACCGGCACTCATTCCGTATATTTGGATCAGAGGACTGAGTCAGAGCGATATCTCGTCAGTACTCACAAGCGCGAGCCAAGCATCGGAAACCAGAAGTGTCAAACAACTCGACAAGGTCAACGGAGCGTACTTGCTTCGTGTCGAATGGAAGCCAGAGAGACAAGGACTCCTCCGAGCCATCAGTGAAATGAATGGGACGCTCATTTCAGGGACCGGGACAACCGACTCGTGGACGTTCGAAGTCCGCGGTGAGACCCATACCGCCATCACGCATCTCCAAGAATACTGCCGCGAGCACGATATTCCAATTTCACTCACATCAATTCGAACTCTCTCCTCGGCCACAGTTGGACAGGAGTACGGCTTGACTGACGCCCAGCGAGAGGCGCTGATTCTGGCCTACAATCGCGGCTACTATCAGACACCGCGGGAGGTGTCACTGAACGACCTTGCGGGCGAGTTCGAGATTACTGGCCAAGCATTCGGGTCCCGCCTCCGCCGGGGTGTCAATCAGCTCATCAAAAGTACGTTGATTAATACCGCGTGACCTTCCCGAAATCAACACATTTCATATGAAAAGTCAAGGTTGATACGGTCACTTACTCTAGAGCGGACCGGATGACCTCATCAACAAGACCAAACGAGTCGCCGGGCAAAGACTCTGTCGCGTCCGATCACGTGATATTTAGCGAGGAGACCGGAACCTACCAGACGGAATTTGATGGTCGTACACGTCTGCCCACGGAAGCAGTAGTATACGCCGTTGCAGAAGCAACCCAAACGGATCCACTCGATCTCCCCCCTCTCCACTCTGCCTTGGATCCCGATGCACTAAATATGCTCTTCGAGACCAGCACGAACGGTCCGCCTCAGACCGCGATAACCGTCTCCTTCGAGTATGCCGACCACCAGATAGTTCTCAAGGAGCACGGGAGCATCGTGATTACACCACCAGCGCCCGGGCGGTAGTAGACAGTCGTGTAGGAAGACGTACGGGAGGTCTGTTTCATTACCTCTCCGGTCGAACTATCTACATAGCCGCCGAAAAAATGAGATCCTCGATTCGCGGTTCACCGAATAGCCCGTTACTGATGAAGCCATTAGTCGTCGGTGGTTCGACGGTGTTTCGGCTGCCCTTTGATGTCGAGATGAAAAATCAGGTGCTGCTCAGCCGTCTCACCGACACACAGAGTCGATGCAAAGTCTGCAGGGTCCGACCCCCGTCGTGGGTCACCGACGAGAAGCATAGGGATGCATCTGCGACTCTGAGGGGAAATCTTGGACGACCGACTGCTGTCTCCTCATTCAAAATTCGAAAGAGGGGACTCCCAGTGCCGGGATCGGTTTCGTGTCTCGGCGTGGCAATAACCGTTGCTCTTTCGTGGGGGGTGTTATCATAGATACCACAGTCACTATGCCACAGTACGCCATCGGAACACGATATGTACGGAGTCGTGCTCGCGGCGGGACAGGGGACCCGGATGCGACCGCTAACTGACGACCGCCCGAAACCGCTGTTGCCCGCCGCCGGTCGTCCCCTGCTGGAACACGTCTTTGATGCGTGTCTCGACGTCGTCGAGGAGTTCGTCGTCGTAATCGGCTACCGTGGGGCAGACGTCGAAGCACACTTCGGCGAGCGGTATCGGGACGTCCCGATCACGTACGTTACGCAAGACGATCCCGCGGGGACGGCCCACGCCATCGCGCAGGTTCGCCCCGTCGTCGACGACCGATTCATTGTTCTCAACGGCGACGTCCTCGTCGATGCCACATTGCCGAAGGCGTTGGCCGACACAGCGGGACACGCGATCGCGACGACGCCCGTCGAGAACCCACAGTCGTACGGTGTCGTGTCAGTTGGGGCGGACGGACGGCTTGAGGACATCGTCGAAAAGCCCGCAGAGCCGCCGACGAACCTCGCGAACGTCGGCTGTTATGCCTTCGACTCGTCCGTCTTCGAGTATATCGATCGGACCGAGCAAAGCGCCCGTGGCGAATACGAGATCACCGAGACGCTCGAATTACTCCTTGCTGACGGTCACGAGGTTTCGGTCGTCGAGTATGACGGCCACTGGCTGGACGTCGGCCGCCCCTGGGAGCTTTTGGCGGCAAACGAACGCCTGCTCGGATCTATCGATCGTCGGATTCGCGGCGACGTCGCCGCGGACGCACAACTCGAGGGAGCCGTCGTTGTCGAGGCGGGCGCAACCGTCCGGGAGGGAGTCGTCATCGAAGGGCCGGCAATCGTGTCGGCGGGGGCTGAAGTCGGGCCGAACGCCTACATCCGGGGGAGCACAGCGCTCGGCCGGGACGCCCACATCGGCCACGGCGTCGAGGTGAAAAATTCGATCCTGATGGCCGATGCCGCAGTACCACATCTGTCCTACGTCGGAGACTCGATTCTCGGTCGCGACGTCAACCTGGGGGCGGGGACGAACGTTGCGAACCTCCGGCACGACGACGAGTCGATCCGGATGACGGTAAAGGGAGAACGGGTCGATACTGGCCGCCGCAAACTGGGTGTCGTCCTCGGCGACGGCGTCAAAACGGGGATCAATACCTCACTCAACGCGGGCGTGAAAGTGGGGAGTGACGTGACGATCGGTCCCGGAGCGGTCGTCCTCAAAGATCGGATGCCTTCCAGTCAGTAACGGCACAGTGAGATATTCTGCACCTATTGCGTGTCTGTCGTCCCTGTGAGGGGGTGGCGGGGCGCAGCACGTGTCCCCGATGTACGTGGTCGTCAACGACGAGAAGCCCTCGCGAACGCCGGCTACCGGACGAGGTCTGTGCCGGCTCTGAACACCTGTCTGATGACGAGGGCACCGGTCTCGTCGTAGACCAACACGACGTCGCGGTCGTTGTTCCAGACGGGTGAGGACTCGCCCCAGAAGCGATCAGAGCCCGTGTCGCTGCCGGTGCCGGTGTGCAGCGTGAGTCGGTCGCCCCCGCCGATCGTCGTCCCGTTCGGGAACCTGTAGGCGTGTCCGCCGCGGTCGGTCACGAGCCACTGAGAGACGTCGATGGTGTCCGCACCGGTGTTGGCGAACGTGACCGTCTCGTCGGCGAGACGGTCTCGGTCGTCGCCGGGAACGTCCGCCGCCACCGAGTCGACCACCACGGGAGTCTCCGTGAGCGGGGCCGAGGGGAACGGGTAGCCGCGGCGGGCGACGAGTTCCTCGGCCGCGTCGTAGACGTACACCGTATCCCCGTGGTCGTTCCACACAGACTGCGAACGACCCCAGTACCGTTCGATATCTGTGTCGGTCCCGTGGCCGGTTCGCAACGAGAGCGCAGCGCCCGGTTTCACCGACGTTCCGTCCGGGAACGTGTACCGGTGACCGGCCTCGTCTCGAACACTCCAGCCCGAGAGGTCGATCCGCTTCGGCGACTGGTTCAGGAGGACGACGGCCTCCTCTTCCAGACGTTCGTTCGGACCGCCCGGAGAGGTCGGCTCGATCGCATCGACGACGATTCCGTCCGTGATGCGCTCGATGAACCCATCGTCGTCGGACGTGGATCGGGTCGGTCGCGACCCCTCGAGCAGGACGTCGTATGCGAGCCCGCTCGCCCGCTCTCCCCGCCCGCTCGTGGATCGTCGCCCGCGCCAGAGATAGGGTTGGCCGTCACTCCAACGCGCGAGTTGATCCGACCGGGTGACGCGCCGTCCCGCGCGCGGGACCTCCTCCTCGTACAGTCTAAGCGGCTGCTCCGGCGAGAGCACGGCCCCTGCCGGCTTCGGAAGCCGGCCCAACGGGTCGTCCATCGACCTCGCGTCGAGCAGTCTGGCCAGCGCCAGGCGGTACTCGTCGTCGTCTCGTCCTTCGTCGCGCGGACGGACGGGCTTCAGCGGGTACCAGTTCTCCGCGATCGCAGTCGACAGCCGGTAGTCCGGGAGCCACTCCGCGGGGCGTGAGACCGGCTCTCGGGCGATGAATCGCTCGTCACGGTCGCCGGGGCCGTCGTGGTACACCTCGACCGCGCCGGTCCCGTCCGGCCACACGGCAGTCTCGCGGTCGACGACCACGTGCTCCCCGTCGGCGTCATCGACGTTCACGTCGACACCATCGGTCCGGAAGTGGACGGTGACGATCGCATCGGGACCGAGTGAGGCGTCGGCATCGAACACGTACAGGACGGTCCCGTCCGCCGATTCGACCTGCCACTCGCCGATAGCGAGCGGTGCGTCGCCGACGTTGCGAAGCGTGACCGACTCGGCACCGCTCGGCTCCTCGGTCGAGGCCGTGTCTCCGGCGGTAGTGGTTTCCGATTCGGTCCCAGCCGTCGGCGACGCGTCCGGGATCGTGACCGCCTCGATGTCGAGTGCCGGCGTCCGGAACTCCGCTCGACGGAGGGGGCGACCGGCGGCGCTCTCGACGACCTCCTCGATGCCGAACGCGAGGTTGGCCGCCTCGTCGCGGGCGAGTGCGACCCGTTCGATCGGGTCGCCCTCGGCCGACCGCCCGAGCACCGGCGGGAAGAACAGCCCCGGTTCCCCGTCGGTCGCGACTCCCGCCGGCAGGTCGTCGAACATAAACGCGTTCCAATCGTCGTCGTCGGCAGTCACCGGTTCGATGTCGGTCGTCTGCCCGAACGTGTCTGTGACTTTGAAGGAGACGATCCTCGTTAGCGATCCGACCGGAACGTCGAGGGGTACGACATACCAGTCGTTGCCGTACACGAGGGTAAAGTCGAGGAGGAGCAGCCGCGAGAGCGACTCCGCGCCGGTCGACAGCCTATCGAGGCTGACGGCGGCATCCTCGAACTCCCACCACCGTGGTGCGGGCATCCCCGGGAACGACACCTTCGACGGGAGGGTGCTCTCACGTCCGGTCGCCACGAGGTCGGCGTCCGCCGGCGCGTCGAGCGACCCGTGGAACGGAGACGTGACCGTCGAGAACGAGTCCCAGTCGAGCCGTCCGCCGGGGTACGCCCTCGCTTCGAACACGGTTTCGCCGGACACGACGTCGTCGCCGTCGCTCCCCGGATACGACCCGGCCTCCGGTCCGGTCGCGACCCGGAACGTGTACTCCATCCGGTCGGCCGACCACGCGGTCGCGGCCCGCGGGTCGGAGCCGTCGTCAGTCTCAGTCCCGGCGTGGTCGGGGTCGCGGTCGGGCTGAGAGTAGAACGCCCGGTACCACTGATAGTACTCGGTGGCCGCGGTGCGATACTCCGCCGGCAGGTCATCGAGCGACGTCGCCGACTCGTCTGCAGGGAGTGGCAAGCGTCCGACGTCGGCGTCGGACCAGGCGAACGAGTCAGCCGGGGCCGACGCCGCGTCCGTTATGTTCGCGACGCCGTCGACGAGCGCTGTGTAGACCGCGTGCCCGTCCAGGGTCCGTCCCGCGGCGACCGAGATGAACCGCTCGCTCTCCGGGTCGAGCGGTTCGTCCGGTCGCTCGTACCGGAACCCGGGGAAGTCGGCGGCGACGAACGGTCCGTCCTCGGCGACGTATCCAGCATCGGTGAGTCCCGCGAGAAAGCGGCGCCCCGCTTCGACTCGTGTTCGCGCGTCGGGACCGTCAGAGAGGCTGGTGACGGGCTCTCGCTCGACGATCGCCTCGAGGGGGCCGCCGGTGTAGGGTTCCGAACCGGTGTCGTCGGTCTCCGTGGACGAGTCGGCGTCGGGCGGCGTCGCCGCGGCGACTGCCGCGTCGTGGGCGAACCCGACGACAGTTCTGAACGTCCGCACGACTGGTGCAGTTGCCGTCGCAGCGATCAGATCAGCGGCGAACACAGCCTGGCTCGCCCCTTGCCAGCCGTTGACGTACGCCTCCAGCGCGGCGAGGAACTGGAAGACGCTCACGCCCGAATCGCTGACAGCCGCGGCGGGCTGTGCGGCGAGGTACGAGGTCGTCCGGTCGAAGAAGTCGACGTCGCTGCCCGCCCCGACCGGAAGCGACACCCGCAGGTATCGAAGTTCGCTCCGCCTGACGTTCGCAGACGTGCCGGCGACGAGCCACGATTCGAGGACGCCCGCGACGGCGTCCGGGTCGCGGGAGCCGGAGTTCTCGATGGCACTCAAGAGTGCGTCAGTCTCGCCCAGAACGTCTTCGAGCAGCCGTTGCTCGACAGAGAGATCGAGGGACTCCGGGAACCCCCGCGGATCGCCGGGAAGCTCGATCGGCTCTGGCGTCCGGCTCCACGGGCCGAGGGCGTACCGACTCACCCGTTCGGTGACGTACTCGAACGTCGCATCGATCGGTGAGCCGGCGTCCTCTCCCTGGAACTCTCCGACTTGCCACTGCCGACACAGCATCCACGCGGGGTCGTGCACGTCGCTGCGAAGGGTCCGACTCAGGGTCGTGTCCCGGGTCCGCGGTTCGAGTCGCGACCAGAACGTCCGCGATTTCGTCCAGGGCCACTCGCGCCCGGCGGGGCGGGAGAACGGCGAACTCATCGGCCACCTCCGTCGGTCCGCGCGTCGGCACCTGGAACCGTCGACCCGACCGAGACAACCGGCAGGAAGTACTCCCCGACGGTCGCGAGGAACACGGGGCTGTACTCGAGTGGACCGTCCGGGAGCGCCCACCGGTCGACGTCGAAGTCAACCGACGGAAGGTCCGGCACGTGTTTGGTGTTCAACGGGAAGTACAGTCCCGGGAACAACTGGCCGAGCGCGTGCATCGATCCGCCGGTCGGCTTCCCCAGCACGCCCAGGTCGACCCCCCTGATCCGAGCGATGTCGAACGTGTCTAGGACCGTCTGGACGACCGCGCCGTCGGACCAGCCGTCAGTCGGCGGCGGTGCGATAAGAATCGCCTGTGGCGGTTCCGTGTTCGGATCGTCGTAGTTCACCGCGATGCCGGTCGTCTCCGTCTCCGCGGGGACCGACTCGGCCCACTCGTCGACGAGCACTGCGGCGATGCGCGAACCGATGACGTTGTCGCCCTGCGCGGTTCCGGCTTCGAACCCGGCGACGACCGAGACGTACCCGCGCTCGGGGACGGTCCCATCCAGTCCGACCCACGGGGCTGTCCCCCCGTCCGGGAACTGGGCGAGGTGGACGCGTTCGCGGGATGCCCCGGCGAGCGCCTCCGCATACGTCGTGAGGTCCTGGTAGGTCCCGATCCGGTCCCGGACTCTGGCCGTTCGACCGATCCACGTCTCGACGGCGAGCGGTCGCGCGTCCGCCAAGAGCGTGGCCCGTCGAGTCGCCGAGAACGCCTGAGTCACCTCCGCCGCGTTCGCCGGCTCGAAGGCCGGAGCCACGAGGAACGAATCCCCGAACAGCGCCTCGAGTCGGGCCTGTTCGCGCTCGACACGCTCGTCGATGTCACCGGCAGCAGTGGCCCCGGCCGCGACCGCGTCGGCCGTTCGTTCGGCACAGCGGGTGTACACCGTTTGGACCTGCGTTCGGAGGACGCGCGCGTCCTCGAGAGCTGCACCGGCGGCGCTCGCCGGAACCGCGCCGGGGACGCCGAACGCCGCGGCCCGATACAGCGGCACGCGTGAGCCGTCGAGGAGGATCTGCCTGAGCGCGTCGCCGACGTCGACTGACTGTCTGAGAGTCCTCGCCGCCCCTGCGAGAGACGCCGCAGCGTCCGCAATACCCGTGGCCGCATCGGCGTGTCTCGTCGCGAACGACGCGCGTGCGGCCGCCGGATCGAACGCCTCGTCGGTCTGTGCCGTCGCGAGGGCGTTCCGGTAGTCGGTGAGTCGCGGCCCCACCGCGTCGACCAGAGCGATCAGATCGGTCGCGGCGGTGGCGTCATCGCGCTGGATGCCTCGCCTGTCCAGTACCGCGGGTGCGTCGCCGAGCCACTCGGTGAGCCACTCCAGTGCGCCCCAGTCGGCAGCCTGCACGGCCGTATCGAGTGTCCTGGTCGCGGCATCGAGTGCGGCGACTGCGTCGGACGCGGCCTGGCTGGTCGCGGTCGCATCGAGGTCATCGACGGCCGTCTCGAGGGACGCGAACGCCGCCGTCGCCGCTGACTGGGAACCGGCGCCAGCGAGACGGCCCAGCGCACTCCGCACGCCGGACCGCTCCGCCTCCCCGGTCGACTCCGGCACGCTATCGAGCGCCGTACGGGCAGCGTCGAGTTCGTTCTCGTAGCCGACCCCGTCGAAGGCCGCGAGGAACTCGCCGACCGTTCCCTCGAACGTCGAGCGCTCGGCACTGAACGACTCCGGGTGAAGCAGGAGGTCCTTCAGCCCCGCGACCAGCGCGAAGGCGCTCGCGGAAGCCGTCGGATCGTCAGCCGCCGAGGGGACAGCCGCGTCGACCCGCGTCGACAACGATTCCAGGTGGCTCGCCAATCGGTCGGCACTGCTCTCGGGCAGCGACGGTTCGCCGGCGGCGAACGCACGGAACTCCGGAGCGACGGGTGCGACCGTGGGCGTCGAGAGGCCCGACGGGTTCCGGACCGCGGTCGCGAGCGCGGTTCGGACGCTGGCAGCACCGTCCGTCGCCGAGAGGTGGAGCCGTGCGTCTTCGGCCCGGGGACCGCCGACGGTGACGAGGAGGTCGTCTGCGCCTGTCGCAGTGAACGGCGCCGCGATCACCGCCGCATCGTCCACCAGCGCCGATAGTGTCGTTGGGGCGTCAGTCGACCCGAGCAGCGCGTCGATGGCGTCGATGGCGACGTCCTCGAACACGGGATCGAGACGGCGGCCGTTCGCGGGCGTCGGCGCACGCTCCGCGGACGCGACCCACGCTGCGGCCAGGTCGCGCTCGGCCCGCAGCGCCGCGTCGTCGAGGCGGTCGAACGCATCGAAGAGTCCGGGGCCCGCCCACTCCGGATCGGTCGTGTCGTGGGCGACGTTGCCGGCGAGCCACCGGGTGAGCAGGAGCCCCGTCGCGCTATCTAACACCGCTTCGGGGTCCTGGGCTCGCTCACCGACGAACCCGACCGCACTGAGGCGCCGGGTGGATCCCGATTCCGCGATCATTCGGAGTTCGGTTCCGTCGGGAACACCACTCGTGTCGACAGTCACGGTGAAGCGGCCATCGTCGCCCACTGTTTCAGTCGAGGTGTGGATCGTCGTCGCATCTCCTCTCTCGACGCGGTCGACCGTGACTGACAGATCGGTGCCCGGGGAGACGGTCGGCACCTCGCCGGTCAGTGTCTCGTCGGTGCGTCCCTCGGCGACGAAGTCGGCTCGCGGCGGCAGGATCCGGCCCGCGCCGGTCGCGACGGCGTCTCCGCCCACAGTCGCGGTCAGCAGGTACCCGGCACCGGCTGCCAGCCCGGTGAGGTCGAACGTCGATACCGCGATCCCGTCGTCGTCCGTACGTGTGGAGTCCTCAAGAACAGTCCGCTCGGCGCCGTCGGTGACGACGACCGTGACATCGACGTCCGTGTCCGGCGTGTCCGTCTGGATAGTGATCGGCTGTGCTCGCAGCGCAGAGACTGTGGGGACGCCGTCAGCGGTCGCAGTTGGACCCGCTGGGAGCGACTGCGCGAGCTGTTCCAGCGCGGCGAGGAGGTCGCCTCCGGGGTTGCTCCCGCCAGCGTGTCGGCCAGCAGCGTCACCGATAGCGCCGAAGTCCATCTCGTTGTCGACGTCGATGAGCGTGTCGCTAGCGTCGGCGGATCGGACGACCAACGACGGATCGCCACTCTTCCCGGCGACCGGTGCGAGTCGCGCGGCACGGTTCGCGAGCGCGTCGCCGATCCCACGGAGGGTGGACGTCGCGTCGTCCGCCCGCGTAGTGAGGTCGGCGACCGTCGCCTCGGTGTATCCGGTCCCGCCGCGTTCGGCCGGGGGAAGCAGATCGTCCGCGGTCGCCGGTCGAGCGTCTTCGAGGACGTCGCGCACGCACCGCCCGACGACGAGGAGTTCCGCGACGCTCGTGTCGGCCCAATCGGGCGCGTCTCGAAGCGCCAGTTCGACGGTGGCGTTCGCCGGAACGGCCGGGTCGGCCGTCCGGCGCGTCCGAAGCAGGTGATACGCGACGTGATCTTCCATCGGGGTTCGCGCGCCCTCTTCGGGGCCCGTGCTTCCGTACACGACGTCGAGCGCCGACAGCCCCAAGTCGGCGACGGAGACGGTCGTCTGGACGTCTCTCGTCACCGTCTCCGGGTCGCGGGCCCAGGCCAAATAGAAGGTCACGGCGTCCGCCTCCGAACCCCCGGTATCGAGGGTGAACCCGTCGGCGGTCACGCCGGAGACGTTCGCACAGACCCCCGCAGCCGCCGTCCCGATCCCCACACGCGTCGAGGCGCCGTGTACCCCGCCCTCTCCATCAGTAGCGACGTGGAGCGCAGCCTGGTCGGTCGTGCCCAGCGCGCGGCCGTGGGCCAGCGTACTCGCTGAGACGCGCGACCCGACCGACGTGCCGCCCGGCACGCTCGTGAACTCGATCGCGCCGGGTCGCGTGTCCAGCGGCGTCTCCTCGCCCGTGATCGTTCCGAGGACGGGGGGACTCCCGCGACTGTCGACCGCTGCGTACAGGACGACGACGTCGCGGTCGGGCACACCGTCGAACCCGAGTTCGATGGACGCCCCGGCGACTCCTGCGGTGGCGGTCGTCGGCGCGTCCGCCGAGGGGAAGTGAATCGCGCGGTCGTCGTGGGCGGCGACGACGCGGTCGCCACCCGGAGTGAGCGTCGTCGTCGCCGCGCGTTGGACGACCGCGTCGGCCCGGACCACGGAGCCGTGTGAGAGCGTGACAGGAGCCGCGTCGGTCCGGCCGGCCGTCGCTCCCGGGTCGGCGCCGTCCGGCACCGATTCGGCGGCATCGGTCGCGAGGGTCCACACCGTGTCCGCGCCCGAGGGCAACTGGAGCGTCGGGGTGTCGGTTGCATCCGCTGTGATCGTCTCGTGACCGACGCTGACGCCGTCAGCTCCCCCAGTCGCGTACGCGATGTACGAGACGTCGACGCGGGGAGCCTCCCCGGAGAGCGCGTCGTCGTCGACCGTCCACGAGAGCGTAAACCCGTCGTCTGTCGTCCCGGTTACTCGGGCCTCGATCCGGCCGACGCTCGTCTCGGTATCGTGGACGGCGACGGTCAGCGCCGCATCGGTCGAGACGACGCTCGTCGCCGTCCCGTCTTCTCCGGCGCCAACCCCGACGGATCGCTGGTCGATGGTTCCCTCGGCCGCCCTGCCGGCGAACCCGTGTGCCCACCCGGTTCGACCGGTTGTCGCAGCGAGATCCTCGCCGTCCGGCCCGACGGCCGGCGTGGCCGTGAATCGGATCAGGTCCGGCTGGAAACCAAGGTCAGAGACGGTCGTTTCGCCGTCGGTCGCCGGCGACGCCACTGTACCGGCCGACACGCCGCGCTGGCGAGTCCACCGGTAGGTCGCCCGGCAGCCGACGGTTGATGGGTCGGGGAGGTGCTCTGCGGCCCACCGTTCGAGCGTCGGCTCCGCCTCGGTCCGGACTGCACGGTCCGTGGGGTCGAGCGAGGGGGTCTCCGGGCTGTCACCTGCAGCCGGCAGTGCCGGGCGGTCGACCTGGACGTCGGATCGCCAGGCGTCCGACTGGGTCACGCCGTCGGCGTCGGCGGCGCCGACGAGGAGGCGGTGCGTCACGCCCACTCCCGTCCGCGGTGTGTCGGTGACTTCCGGCTCGGGCACCGTTCCGCCGGTCTCGAGCGTGTCGAGCACCGCGTTCGCCCTGTCGTAATTGCCGCGGGTGAACTGGTGGACGCTCTCGGCTGTCAGGAGGTCCGTCAGCGCGTCCATCGAGTCGTGGAGCGCGTCGAACGCCGGGGCGACGGAGGGGTCCGTTCTGGCCGGCAGGTCGGCGGCAGTGGGGTACGTCCCGTCCTGGAGGCTCCGGTGTAGTGCGGCGCCGTCGAGGACGTCACTACGGGCAGCCTCCGTCGCTGTCGGTCGGTCGCCGAGACTCCCCTCGAGGGCGGGGAACGCCCGTCTGAGGGCGTCGATGTGACGCTGTCCGTCGGTCTCGTGGAGTCGTCGCTCGACCCGGTATCCGAGGAGTGCGCCGAGCGTGTGTCCGTCGCGGAGTCCCTCGAGGAGTCGCTTCGCATCGCGGACGCGGTCGGCGGAGAGATCGATCGACGAGACTGTCCCGTCACCCCCATCGGCTTCGAAGGCCGCGTGGCCGCCGCGCAATACCGCGGCCGTCGTCGCCTGTTCGACGGACGGCGCGTGGACGTACTCGCCGGGGTCGCCGCCGTCGTCGGGGTGCAAGTCCTCGACGAACGCGTAGCCACCGACGTGCACGCGACCGCTCGTCCGTCGGTCCGCTCGGGCCGGAAGGTCGGTGTACTGGTCGTCGTCCGGTCGGCGTGTCTCCCGTGCCGCGGTCGCAGCAGTCGGTAGGACCGCGAGCACCGCGACGAGTGTCTCAAGCGTGGACTCCTCGGCCGTGTCTGCGATAGCCGACAGTCGGTCACGGAGACTCGTGTATCCGTCCCCGGTCGCGGCGTACGCTTCCAGCGTATCCACGAACCCCTCAAACCGCGTGCGGGCAACTGCCGACGGGGTCCGATTCGCGATCGCCGCGCGCATCCGGTCGTACGCGTCCCCCGCCGCGGATGTGTCATCATCCGGTAATCCGGAATCGCTGAGGTACGACAGCTGACGGTGGGCGCCGACGACACCATCCGGGAGCGGTCGGTCGGCGAAGGCGTCGAACCGGTCCAGCAACCGCGTCGTCGTCGGCGACCCCCCGGCCACGGTGAGTCGGTGGAGACGACCGGCCGCCGCCGCGACTGCTGTGGCACGCACGACTTCCTCGTCGTAATCGACCGGTTCACCGGGGCCGATCCGGACCGATCCGGGCGACTGCGTCCCGGTGGACTCGTCTGTGTCCGGATCGGCGACGAGCGTTCCCGGGGGGAGGTATGCGGACTGATCCGCCAAGTCGTCGTACGTCATCGGACCGGGACGCGTCCAGTGCCCACGGGCCGCGAGGTGGCCAGTGAGCTCGGCGGTCGCCCGCGCCGTGAGCCACGCGTCGAGCCGGTGGCTCGACCCGTCGAGCGCGGTCTCGAAAAGTCGCTGGAGGTACGCCGGTGGAAGCGCCGCGAGGTGGCGATGGGTCGCTGCGAGCTGTCGGAGCCGTGGGTCCGCCTCACGGCTGACCCGACCGCCCAGGAGCGTCGGGAACCGCATCTCGGTGTCCGCGCCCGATCGGAACTTCCCTCGCTGGCGGATATCGGTCCGGTACTCGAGCTTGTCGAACGGGATCACCGGATCAGGATCCGGGTCTACGTCGGTGTCCGGGACGCCCTCGATCAGGATGTCGCGCATACCGGCAGTCACGAAGGCACGGAGGGTTCCGAATCGGAACAGGTGCCGGGCCAAAGACGTCAACGCGCCGGGCTGGGTTCCCTCTGCGTACGGTCGCTGGGCGAGTTCGTGGAGGGTTCCCAGTTTCCGGAACCGAGCGAGTCGTTCGTCGATGACGTGCGTCGTGGCGGCGTCTCTCAGCGGGGGGAGATTCGGCGGTGCGTTCGTCTCCTCGACGTTTTCGATCTCGTGGCGATTCTCCCGCGGTTCGAACGCACAGAAGAACTGGCGCCCGTCTCCGGTGTCGAGGAGGGTGTAGGCCGGGTCACCGATGTTGGCCTCGGTCGCGTGTTCGGTAAACAGATCGTCGGCGGGGACGGACCGGTACGGCGCCTTGAAGGAGTTCGACACCCGGCCGTCGGGCTCGAACCGGATTTCGTGGCCCATACTCGTCACCGTGTCGTAGTCCTCGACCGCGAGTGCGATCAGGTGAGCGGCGATCCCGTCGTCGACGACCGGGAGCAGGTCTTCGTCGCTCTCGAAGTCGGCATACAGAAGGTTCGAGACCCGCGGATCGAGGCTGTGATCGCCGACGATTGTCTCCAGCGAGTCCGCGACGAACCCGCGCTGGCGTTCGGCGACCGCAGACCGGGACGTCTTCACACCGCCGAGTTCCCCCCCGGCGGCGGTTTCGACGTTGTGAAACATCGTTATGATGTCCTTCACGCGGGATTGCACCGTCGACGGATCCCCGTCGATGAGCCGCTCGAGGGTCGTGTCGAACGACCCGATGATCGGGTATTCGATGCCGGCGACGTTGTCGTACGACTCGAACAGCCGATGCATATCCAGCTCCGGGAGCGTCCACAGCGTCCGGTCGCCGGTGTAGTACCGACGGTAGCGGTACCCCGTCGGCGTGGCCGACATCGCGAGCACGGCTTCGATCTCCGCAGTCGTCCCGGCACGGCCGACCCGTGGAACACCGGGCATCGGCTCCGCATCGTCGACCGGGTCGCCGGGATCGGCCGAGGCCAACCACGCCGCGGTGAGGACGTCGAGCCACTCGTCGAGGGTGTCGTCGATATCAACCGTCGGGATGGAACTCACAGGTCCGCCCCCTCGTGGTCTCCGGCGGCCTCCGGATCGACGCCAACCCCGTACAGGGTCGTGTCAGCGTACATCGCCCGGAGGTCGTCCGCTTCGAGCACGGAGGCAGCGGTTCTCGCGGGAAGCGCTGACGCGAGTTCGTCGGCCGTGTACACTGAGGTGAGGTCGGCAGTCGGATACAGCGTCGTCACAGTCTCGACATCGAACACCGCCGCTGCGTCCTCGAGTGGGTACCGGGCTGCGAAGGCGGCGGGGGGCAAGTGTTCGGCAGCGACCTCGGGGTCGACGAGGTCCGCGAACTCGTCGGCGGGGATGTCCGACCAGTCCCACCCCTCGGGCAGGTCCGGTCCGTCGGCATCGATGCCGGCGAGCCACTTCGCGACCTCCTCCGGGTCGGGAATGGCGCTGTAATCGATCGAATCCGTGGACGTACTGTCGGTCGTCCCGGACCCGATAGACTCGTCGTCCGCAGTGTCTCCCTCGCCCGTGGACGTCTCATCGTCGGACTCACCGCCCGTGGACGTCCCATCGTCGGACTCACCGCCCGTGAGCGTTCCATCGTCGGACTCAGTCTCGCTCGCGTCACCGTCACTGGGCCCGCTTGAACCGGCGGCACTCCACGGGAGAACGACGGGGTCGTCGGTGCGCGCCACTGCCGGGAGGAGTCCGTACGGCTGTCGCCCGACTCTGAGTGTCGGGAACGGCCCCCCAGGCCGGACGTGTTCGATGAAGTGGCGGCCCACGGCGTCGACCGCTGCGACGTTCGAGGCGAGCCACGGGACGGTGACGTCCTGCTCCCGCTCACCCTCGATAGTCGGCCAGAGGCTGAAGCCCTCCTTGGCACTGGTCCGGTCGTTCGAGAGGAGCATATTCTGGAGGTAGTACCCGGTGGTTGCCGGCCACAGCGCGGAGTTGATGTGCCACGAGTCGGTCGCGATGCGACCGTCCGCGCCGGCGACGTGGCCGAAGACGTGCGGGGCGTCCGTCGACGCCGGCGAGACGCCGAGGGTTCGGGCGAGGGTATCGCCGTCGCTGTGGTCGCCTGGGCGAACGAGCGGGCCGCCCGTCTCGATCCCCACGCTCTCTCCGGGGTCCGATCCGGAGTCGTAGCCCGCGGCCGTCTCCGCGTTGTTCGTCGGTGTGCCCGGCGGAACCAGTGCCAGGCCGTCGGTGTAGTGGTGGGCATCGAGCAGGTCGGCGAGGTCGTCGGCGGTCCGCCCGGGGTCGCGACTCGCCTTGACACCGGCCACGAGGAGTGTCTCAAACCAGCCGTCAGTCACCGTCGCATCAGTCGGGCCGCCGCCGTCCGCCACGTCGTCGGCGGTGACGCGGAGCGCCATTCCGGCTCGCTCGGCGGCTTCTGAACTCCAGCATCCACTCCACGTCGGCCATCGCTGACGCGGCGGGAAGGTCGGCGGCGCGGTCGGTGCCCCGTCCGTCCGTCGTCCGGAGTGCGCTCGCGACCGCCTCGGGCGTCGGCCCGACGGCCAGTGGCTCCCGGATTGGATCGCTGCGAACCGCGACCGTCGACCGATCGGAGCCGTCGGTCCAGATGCCGTACAGCGACCACCGATCCGGGAGGAGTCGGGCCGTCGGGGCCCGTGTCCACGACTCCGAACGCCGATCGACGGCGTCGAACGCAAGAGCGGGCGTGACGAATCCGTCCGTGACCACCGGCCCCTCGAGGAGCTCGGCCTCCGCCGGTTCTGTTGCGACCCTGACGTAGGCGGCACGCTCGCGTCCGAACCGATCGACGAGTCGGCCCCACGCACGCTCGCGTACCGCCGCCTTCCGCTCGTCGGGGTCCTCGGGAAACGACGCCGGATCGAGCGCGCGGACCATCGCGATCCGTGACGGGTCCGAGAGTTCTGCTTCCACATAGGCGGCTTCGAGCCGACCGTCACCGTCCGTCCATCGGTCGTCGGGCTCGAAGGACGGGTGCGACGCGAACCACAGCGACGCCCAGTAGTGACGGCCCCAGGACACCGCCTCCTCGGTCAGTTCCGGCTCGTGCGTATCCGTGTGAACGTCGTCGGGGTACACCCGAACCCACAGTTCCGGGCGGTCGACATCGCTCGTGGACGGTCGGACGAACCGCGTCTCCAGCCTGACCGGCAATAACACGAGCGGCTCGGTCGCGAGCGCGTCACCGAGGTCGGGATGGGCGGCCGCGAACTCCTCGAGCGGTCCGCGACTGGTTGTATCGGAAGCGCCGTCGTCGCTCCCAGCGGCTGCTCCCTCGTCGGGACTCTCCGCCGGCGCATCGGGTCGGGATTCGAGCACCGCGTCGTCTCGCGCGTTGCGGGCGGCCGCGACGAGAAGCGACAGGACGTCGGCGAGCACGGCGATGGTCGCCACGTCGTCGGTCGCGGCGACACCCGCGTACGCGTCCACAGGATCCCGCCAGGGGGCCGGGGTTCCGTCGACGTCGAGGTAGTCCTCGACTGCGTCGACGAACGCGTGGAGGTCAGTGGTGTCGGTCCCGCTCGGGACGGCGTCGATGCGGTCCCGGGCACGGGCATCGAATGCTACCGGGCCGTCCGGGCCCTCGAGGATCGGTCTCGTCAGAAACGAGAGTTCGGCCCGCCTGCTGGTCGGATCGGTTCCTTCCGGTGGTTCGAATGCTCGCTCGAACGCGCGGGTGACCCGGGCGGGTCCATCGGTTTCCGCGCCCCGAGCGAGGCGGGCGTGACGGTCCGCCAGCGTCGAGAGGGCGTAGCCGAATCGGGTGCGGGCCGCGTCTGCAGTACGGAAATCGGTGCGAGCGTCTGTCAGCCGTGAGGTGGTTGTCATCGTCAGGTGTCGTCGGTTGGTAGTAAGTCGGCGGCGTGGATGCACACGCGGACCGGGCGTTGCCACGTGATTCGCGCCATGTGGGCGCTGTTGTGGCCCCACGTCGCAGCGTCGTCGCCGTGGCCCTCGATCCGCCAGGATCCGGCGTCCGGGAGCCCGTCCCTGATGCGGAGGAACTGGGTGTCCGCCGGCTGGGAGCCGTTCGGCGTGACGTGTCCCCACGAGAGCGCGTCCCAGCCAGACTCCCCGGCGGTACTCCCGGTCGGTTCCGGGCCGTCGGTCGTGACGCCCCGCGGGACCGTTCCGACGTCCGTGCCGTCGACGTCGGTGTCGAGGCCGAACCGCGTCTCCCCCATCGGCTCCTCGAAGACGAAGAACCAGCCGAGGTCGTCGTTGCCGGACCCATCGGCGGCCGCTGTCGGTGTCTCGCCCGTCGCCTCCGACGGGGTCAGGTCGAACCCCAGGAAGGTCACGTCCGGAGAGAGCCGCCCGCGGAACCGCGGGAAGGCGAGGCTATCGTCGGGGCCATCATCGGGGTCGACGGATTCGAGCGCCGACAGCGCGGGGGTCGGAGCCTCGGCGGTCCCCGTCGCCTTGACGGCGTAGAGGACCGTCTCAGGGTAGCGACGGAGGAGTTCTCCGCGGACCACGATCACGGTGTCCGTTCCACCGACCGCTGCCCCAAGCGGGCGATCCCCCCACTCTGTGATCGGGCCGACGTCCCCGGACCCGTCTGCGAAGGGGTCGCCGGCGCGGTTCCAGAACGTCGTGAAGTACGTCCCCCGTCGGTCGGTCGGGAAGCGGCGCCAGAGGAGCTCCTCGCCATCTCGTGGTTGGCGCCCACGAGGAACGACTCGACGAACGCCGGACTGGTCGCGAGCGCCCCCACGGTGTCGGCCGGAATGTCGCCGACGTCGGGCAGGAGGTGTTCCTCGGAGAGGTCAGCCAGCGCCCGCGAAAGCGGCTCTCCGAACGTCGGCGCCCACAGTACCGTGGCGAGCGGGTCGGGGCGGTCGTGCAACGCTGTCGCATCACTGAGCCGGCTCAACACCACCTCTGGGATCGCTCGCTCGGGGTCGAACGCAGCTTCCGTCCCCGAGAGACTCGAGAGGTCCGGCGCGCCACGGCCGTCCGTCGTCGGCGACAAGGAGGCATCGGCCAAGTCGTCGACGGAGTACAGTCGGTCCTCGAGGCGGTCCGCCAGGTCGTCGGTCGTGGCGGTCCCCGTGACGAAGTCCTCGGCGAAGGCTGTCGGACGCGCCGTGATCGATGCCGCTCGTCCGAGCGTCCCTTTCGGCCGTGTCACCCGACGGAACGTCGGCCGGAACACCCCCGTCGCGAGCGCGTCGTTGTCGTCGATCCGTGCGGCCAGCGTCCGCCTGTCAGTCGCCGTCTCGTCGGGGTCGGGCACGACTTGGTCGTGAGCGGGCGCAGTGAACTGGAGCAGTCGCGAGAGTGACGCCGATTCGAGGCGCTCGTAGATCCGCCCTGCCCCGGCGCGACCGACCTGGCCGCCGCCGAGCACGTGATTGAGCTGTTCGAGCTCCCCCGCCTGTTCCCACGCGGCGGCCATCAGGGCCTCCTGGTTCTCGCGCACGACCGCGGCCCCGAGTCCGGCGGCGATGCGGGAGCGCGGTTCGAGGTTGAGCCCCGTCAGCCACTGCGGCGACTCGGCGACTGCCGACACGTCGGCGTGGAAGGACCCGTACATCGGCGGCCCGACCACGGGAACCGTCGGGTCGACTCCGGCGGCGTTCGGACGGTTGAGGATCGACCGGAGGCGCTCGCGTTGGGTGTCGCTGTACGACGCGAGCACCTCGGACTCGGGGAGCAGCTGCGACTCGGGCGAGGCGAGCGCTCCAGTGACGTCAACGACCGACGCATCGGGATCGGGGCCGTCCGTCCGACCCGGCTCCAGGCTATCGGGGCCGGGGCGACTCACGTCGACGGTTCTGATCCCGACATCGGCCGGAAGGTCCCGGGGCGTGAGTCGGTCTACGAGCGTCTCGAAGTCCCCATCCGGCCCGGTCTGGAAGGTCCAGTGGTGGTAGACGGGGAGTTCGACTGCCGACTCGGTGCCGTCCCACGCCCGCCCGATCTCTCCGCTTCCGGTGGGCTCGCCCGTCTCGTCTGTACGGTACGGGGACTGACCGAGCCCCGCGAGGCGCCCCGGCTCGAACGTCGGGACCACCGCCGCGATGTAGTCGGTCTCCGGATCGAGTCTGCGCGGACAGAGCAGTCGGGAACGTGTCCGCGTCGAATCACGGGCGACGACGTCGTCGATCGAGCCGGGACCGATCACCTGCGCGTGGGCCCACGCCCACGTCTCCTCGGCGGGGGGAAGTTCGCTCCCGGGCGCCGTGAGCACGGACCGCTCGCCGTCGGTCGAGCGGACCAGTGAGACGTCATCACGGTCGTCCGCGACGACGACGAGACACAGCCACGGCGTGGTTCGGCCGGCGTCGTCGGCCCGTTCGGGGCTGAACAGCCACGGCAGGTCGGGTCGGTCGAATTCGACTGCCGGAAACGACGTCGGTGGCACGTTCGTCGTGTTGGCCGCCGGCTCCGTCCGAACGATCTGTCGCGTGTCGATCCCGCTGACATCGCCCGGCCCGT
This sequence comes from Halobellus marinus, assembly GCF_032113415.1. Lineage (NCBI taxonomy): Archaea > Methanobacteriati > Methanobacteriota > Halobacteria > Halobacteriales > Haloferacaceae > Halobellus > Halobellus marinus. The sequence continues at coordinate 55,507 of NZ_CP134947.1, read as the reverse complement.
ACATCCGAACGGTACGCGCCGGACCGTCGTCCGCCGGTTCACTGATGCCGTCAGCCTTGCGCCGTCCTTCGACGGTCAGGCTCACGCCGAACGTCACGGGACCCGTCAGCGGGTCGCTCGCCGGTCGGTCTTCGTCGAAGGTCTCGTCCGGACGGAATCCGCTCCGGACGAAGGGAACGAAGCGGTAGCCGGCACCCGGTCGGTCCGCACTCATCGCGCACCTCCGGTGTTCGCACGGTGAATCGGCACGACGCCGAGCCGTCTCCCGTCGGGAGACGTGGACGCACGGTGAGCGGCCAGCGCCTCGCGGGCCGCGTGTGCACCGCGCGGTGTCGGCGCGTCCTCGTCGGCGATCGCCACCGGCTCTAACGTCCGGAGGTCGACGACGACGTGGTCGGAATCGCCGACCTGGAACGACCCCTCGTCGGTCCTGACACCGCCGTCCGTGATACCGTCGCTGTCTTCGGCCGTACCGGCCGCGGTGAGAGCGTCACCGAACCGGGCGTCTCGGAGGTCGACGGCGACACCGTCCGCGGCCCGCGTCTCCGCGGCACGAACGGAGAAGGCCGCCTCTCCAGTGCGTCGAGCGCCGGAGTTTGCGACATCACCGGCAGCGGAGAACGCCGCGACCGTAGCCGGGGAGTGTCCCGACGAGCGAGCGGTCGCGGTCTCTCTTGCTCCGTCGCTGTGTTCATCTGGGACGCGCTGTTCGTACGAGAGGCGCGTCCGCGTCACGTTGGCCTGATCGGTCTGTCCGCCGTGGACGGTGCCGGTGTCGACGACGGTCGTTCCGGCGGCGAGGTCGACGAAGTCGTCGCCCGAGAGCTTCTCGGCGGCCGTCAGACTCCGGTACTGTCCGGGCGCGAACGGCTCCAGAACGTCGCTGCGCGCTCGGTCCATCACTGGGTCGCCACCGACCCGGACCGCTGCGATACGGAACGAATCGTGCGTGCTCGGGACGGCACCACCGAACCGCTCGATCCGGTACGCCAACGGGACAACTGTCTGCCGGACCGTCAGTGTGCCGAGCGGGTGTGCGGTGACCTCGCCTTCCGCGTCGGACGGCGAGCGACGAAGACTGACCAGCGGGGTGCCGCCGGCCGGCAGCGCCGCGCTCCAGTTCTCGCTGCGGTCCAGCGCCGCCACGAGCTCCGGGAGGATGGTCGCGCGTGGCAGCGGTTCGACCGGGGGCGCCTCGCCGAGCGCGACGTTCGCGTTCGCCGAGAACGACAGCGGACCGATGTCGACGCTGATGCGACCGCGGAGCCGGTACGGCGTCGGGCCGCTGAAACTTCCGGCGAAGTCGATGGCGAGCGAGAACCCTTCGACGCGGACGTCGAGGGTGGCGGCGACGTCGATCAGGAACCGGAACGGATCGAGGTAGAACAGCGCGTCGAAGCCCAGGGTCCCCTTCGCGCTGAACGGCCCCGCTTCGAAAGCAGCGTACGCCTGAGCGCCCACTTGGAGCGTGTTGGACGTGACGGCGAAGTAGCCGGTGAGTTCGACGACCGGATTGCCGCCGGGGACGTCCAGGCTCACACGGACTCGATCGAGTGTCGGGAACCCGGTCGGCGCGTCGTATGCGGGGTGGAATCCGCCCACGGCGAGCAGGAACGCGGGGTCGGTGCCCCACGACGAGCGGAGCGCCATCTGTCCGTCGACGCTCCAGTTCACGACACGGGAGTCGTACAACGCAGCGTCGACGGCGAGGCGCTTTCCGGGGATGTCGATCTCGCCGACGACGTCCAAGTGGAGGTCGATCGCCGGCGGCGAGACCTCCTGGTTCGGCAAGGCGACGTCGAAGGCTCCCAAGACAAACACCCGTCCGCGGGGGAGTTCAAGGACGACACCCAGGTCCGCGGTGAGAATCGGGGGCGTCGACCATCCGAGTCTGACCATCGGCCCGAACACGAACGAGTCCCGTGCCGGCGGGAAGATCGCCGATACGTCGCTGATGATCCGGTCGGCGTTGGCGACGACGTTCTCCGGGAAGAGGATCGAGTCAGCCCGTCCCCCGCGAATCGCGTCTCGCAGCGGATCGGCGTGGAGCCGCCTGTTCACACCGACGAGGCCGCCGACGGCGTTCAGCGTGAATCCGAAGCCCAACTGCACCGGGGGGAACTCGCCGGACACGATCACCAAAAGCGAGAAGCCGGACCCCCCGTCCGGAAGCCGGGTCGTCAGGAGACCGACGGCGGAGAGTCCGAGTGGCCCGACCTGCAGTTCGACTGCACCGGCGTAGCTCTCGGTGGCGGGGTCGAGGTCGAGAACGCCACCGCCCGTGACCGCGCCGGCGTCGACGTCGATGCCGATCCTGCCCGGGGGTTTGAATCCGACGTCGACATCGAGCGGACCGAGGGTTCCGGCCCCGTCAGCCGCCGCCGAGAGGGCCACGTCGAGTCCGACGTTGTCCGCACGGGCGGTGAGGGGACCGAGTCCGATCTCGACAGTCGCGGTCGCGGTCGCTCGCGCGGATCCGGCGGCGTCCGGGAGGTCGAGGCCGAGGGTGACCGCGGAAAGCTCGCCGAACCCGAAGTCCACGTGTTGCGGGAGTTCGACGTCGAGGGACCCGTCCGCGTCCAGCCCGAGCCCCGTCTCGGACGACCAGATCACCGTCACCTCGAACGGCGCCTCGAACGGTTCGGGGATCACTGTCTCGAGGAACCCACCCTGCGGTTCGACGACCAGGACGCCCGTCGCGGGGATGGAGACGCGGAACTCCGCTCCGTCCGCGTCGGCCTCGAACCCCAGCTCGGCGGCCAGCGAGCGGACGTCGAGTCGGGTCGCGCCCGTCGAGAGGAGGCTGAACGGGGACTCCTCGCCGTCGAACCGAACCGCAGCAGCGGCGTCGAACTCGGGCAGGGCGTCCGACGGGTTCGACGCGTTCACCACGGAGACACCGTCCGGCGAGACGAGGACGCCGATATCGGTCAGCGCCGCCGATGCGCCGAACTCGAAGGTCCAGTCGTCGCTCAGGTCGGCGGACATATCGGTGTCGGCGATTCCCCACGGAGAGATCAGCACTCGGTCGATCGTTCCGTTGGATCCCGTGAGCGGGTAGACGGTCACGCCGACGCGAACCACTCCTGCGTCGGTTGTGGTCTCCAGCAGGACAGTGTCCAGTGCCGGACCGAGGTCGACCTGTTCGATGTCGACCCCGTACGGTTCGAGCGTCGCCGGGCGGGGGTAGTCGAACGCGGTCGGAAGCCCTCGGCCCTCCAGTGCCTCCTGGGCGTACCCGAGCAACTGATACACGTCGAACCAGCCCGACTCGACCGCCAGCGAAGCGGCGACATCGCCCGGTGATGCGGTCAGCGCATCGAACAGCCGGTCGTACACGATCACCTTCGATTCGGTCGGATCGATGCCTGGAGAGTCGCCGGAGACCGTCTGTATCGCTTCGGCCGCCGAGAGGGCGGCGTACAGGCGGGGTCGGTAGACCCGGAGGTATTCGACGAGCAGGTGATCGCGGAGACGCATAGCGGCGGTTTCGGGATCGATATCCGACTCTGGAACGGGGTCGATCGACGCGAGTGTCTCTACGGCGTCGACGCTCGCTTCCACCGCGTCGACGATTTCGTCGATATCACCGAGTTCCGGGTCGAAGGTCCCGTCGTCGAACAACTGGTCGAAAACCGTCTCCGCGGCCGCCAACGACGCTGTGACCGATTCGATGGCCGCGTCGTCAGTGAATACCATCTCGAAGTCGATGTTCGCATCGGCAGCGAGCAGTGCGAGCCCCGCCGGTCCGTCCGTCGCGGCTTCGGTGAGTGGTCGAAACGCCAGGATGAACTCCTGGGCGATCCGCTCACCCGTGGTCTGGCGCTCGGCCATTAGACACGCTCCACGGTTTCGACCCGGTCACGGTACACTACTGCCTCACCGCTGCGACGACAGACCTCGTCTCGTTGGGCCATCGTCTCCGTCTCGATCGAACCGGGAATGACGTCCATCTCGAGGTACGCCGGAACCGTATCTGACGCAAAGAGGATATCGACAGTGTCTCCGACCCCACGCATTTGCTGCCCGGGCCCCGGCTTGATGATTTTTCCCGCGAGGTGGAGATTCCACGTGGTCGCGTTCGACCCGGTGCTCGTGTGATAGACCACAGTTTCCGGAACGACGTATCTCGCACCGTCGGTTCCCTTGGGTAAGCCGATGACCGGTGCACGTTCCGCCAGTTTCGTCCGCCAGATCGGGGTGACATCGTACACGTCACCCCGTGTGTCGATGCGCTTGAGGACGATCGTCGAATCGTCGGGGAACTCGTCCGGGATCTCGAATGTCACTTCGACTTCCGTCCAGTCGTTGTGTCGGGCCCGGAGTGTTCGGTCCCACGTGAGCGACTTCCCGTCGAGGTACTTGTTCGGGACACTCAATCCCGGCGAAGTCGGCATCGTAACCGTCACACCGAAGCCGGTTGCTGCAGTGAGAAACTCCGAGGCCTGCCGGGCAACGTTGGGACGTGTTTCCCACGACTCCTCGGCCCCAGTGACGTGCGGACGCGTGGCGTCGTACCATTTGAAGAACTCCGTGTCGGGTCGTTCGAAGAATCCCTCGTGTTCGGTCGAGGGGCTCTGTTTGGCCTTCGCCGTCCAGAGTTCTCCGAACCGGCAGTTCTCGAAGAACAACTCCAACCAGCTTTCCGACGTCCACGTCACGATCGCGAGACCGATCAGGCCGATAGCAACGGAGAGGAGTCCGACGGCGAGGCCGATTCCGGACATCGAGACGGCGGTCCCAGTTTTGATGAGCGAATACGCCCCGACGAGTCCCCAGCCCATACCGATCCCGGCACCGACCGCTTGCATCCCGTGTCCGAACATCGCGCTGTGGTCGCCGACCTCGTATCGATCGATAGCGCCAACCGTGCTCACGAATACGTCGTAGGCATCGAGAAACGGGCCGAGTAGATCGCGGAGGACCGTGACACCGATCTCCTCCAACGCCTTGGTCAAACCCTTCAGTTTCCCGTACTGTTTGTTGAGTGACTCGACGAAGTTCACGGCGCCGACGAAGGCTTTCCCCCCTTCGATGGCTGCGTCGCGAATCCGCTCGGCCGTCGGAGACACAACCGCCTCCACGGCTTTCGAAAAGAAGGTGTAGAGCCCACTGATTGTGCCGATGGCACCCGCCACAGTGCCGACCGATTTGACCTTCGCGACGGTCGACGAGTTGGACCTTGCCCATCGCTTGAGTTTTCCGCCGAGGAGGCCATATCCGACTTGAACTGAGTGACGAGGTCGTCGAGCTCCGCAGGCGTGCCCGTGTACCGGGAGAACACATCGTTGGGAACGCTCACGAACCGATCCGCCAATTCCGACAGCGTCCGCCCGATGATCTGGAGGTTCTTCTGTTGGGAAGCCGTCGGCTTCACCATCAACAGGAACGCCGGCGAGAACGCAGCGACGAGGTTCGCAACTTTCGTTGGGAGGCCAAACGGATCGGCTGCTTTCGGTTTCGCGAAATCGAACTTCCCGGCCGCATCGAGGTGTCCGCTGAGGGCACTCGTCGTGATCAGCTGGAGCGGATGGTGTGGTCCGGTTTCGTCCTCGAAGAGCGTCTGTAGGGCCTCCCGTCCGGGTTTGGCCTGCCCGAAATGTTCGATCGTCTCCTCGACGTCGGTGATCGTTTGGGACGCTGCTCTGTCTCGAAGATACGTTCTGACCTCGGGGAGTGTGACGTTGTTCGCTACTTCCGCGCCCCACGTCTCGAGGGTATTGGTGAGTGTGGTGTACTGGCGTTTGAACGCACCGTAGTACCCGTCGGTCGTCAGCAGTTGTTCCAGCGTACTCCACGACGGGAGGCTGTCTTTGTCCCCCGCGCCCCACTCCTCGCCCTCTTTGGTCGCGGCGGTCTTCACCTGCTGGATGAGTTGGTACAGCGCCACTTCGTGGCCACGATCAACTGGCTTCGTGACGAAGTCCTCGTACTCGCGGAGTTCGCGCCTGTAACATTCGCCGCTGGCTTTGATGAATGCCGCGTACTCACCCTCGTTGAAGGCAGCAATTCGGCGTTCGGCGGGCGGGATTTCTGCCACGGATCAATCCCCCGAGGGGGCGAGAGCGCTCGTGTGTCGGTCCACCGTCGTCAGACGGTCACCCGAAGATGGGCACCCGCCAATTGATCGGAGTCGGGGTCGTGTCATAGTCTCCAGCGCACGAATGAGGCGCTGGCGACTCGCGCTTCTCACAAACGCACGCCCCCGGCATCCCAATAGGACTGGTATGAGAACACATATCGACGATAGATAATAAATATATTGATGAGACGTACTCACGATTTCAATAGGGTTCCCTGTGTTGTAACTGTATAGAGCTCGTAGATTCAGAAAATGAGTCAGCCACAACAACTCCCCGAGATTCTTGAGGAGGGCAGCGAAATCAACATCGTCTGCCACAATAACCCCGATCCGGATTGCCTCGCGAGCGCACTCGCATTAGGTCGGATCGCAGCTGCGGCTGGCATCGACGAACAGCGGATCCTCTACAGCGGCGATATCTCTCACCAGCAGAACCGGGCGTTCGTCAATCTCCTCGATATCGACCTCAAACCGTTCGATCCCACTACCGTCCAAAACCGTAAACCGGATTCGTTACTCGCATTCGTCGATCATTCCATTCCGGGCGAGAACAACACGGTTCCCCGGACACAGCCGTCGATATCGTGATCGACCATCATCCTGCCGAGGATATTGACGCTCGGTTCGTCGATCATCGCGAGGAACTTGGCGCAGCGGCGACGATTCTTACGGAGTACGTGCGCATACTCGATATCGATCTGGATTCGGATCTTGCGACAGCACTCCTGTTTGCCATCCGGTCGGATACCCTCGATTTTCTCCGCGGAGCGACACCGGAGGAATATGATGCGGCCGGATATCTTCACGAGAAAGCGGATCAGGAGATGCTCCGACAGCTATCGACGCCGTCAGTGTCCGGCGGAACCCTCGATGCGATCTCGACCGCTATCGACAATCGAAACATCACCCAAGCGGTACTCATCTCCCACGTCGGCCGGACGACCGAACGGGATGCGCTCCCCCAAGCTGTCGATTATCTTGTGAGATTGGAGGGCGTTCAGACCGCTATCGTGTTTGGCCTCGTCGACGACACGATTCACATTAGTGCTCGATCACCAGATGCACGCGTGAACGCGGGGTCGATACTGAAAAAGGCGTTCGAAGATGTGGGGAGTGGTGGTGGTCACCACGACGTTGCGGGTGGTGAAATCCCGCTCGGTATCTTTGCTGACTACACATCTGACGACACCCAGTTGCTCGATATCGTCGAGCAGGTCATTACCGCACGCCTCGTTGCGGAACTCAACCTGTCCGACGAGAAAGGAGAGTAAGCCAACTGCGAGGATCCTGCAAGCACCTCACTCACGATACTAAACTCCTGACCTCCATCGTATGACGAACGTTCTGCAAACTGTGTTCTTCGTGTTCGTCGCAGGGATCGTCGGAACGGTCTTGATCGGAGTGCAATCTCGGAACCTCCAGGCGGTCGTGAACGGTATTGCGTCCATCGTCGCAGCTGCGTTGCCGGCTCTCGGTGAACTTGCACTCTCCCTCGGAGGTGGGGCAGACGTCACGTTCGGTCCCGAACTCTCCGCGTGGATCGCCGGTGCGGGGTTTCTTCATATGCTGGGGATGCTCGGATGGTACGAAACCGTCTCGTGGTGGGACCATCTCACACACACCGTCTCCGCTGCTCTCCTTGCGGCACTTGTCTACGCGAGCCTCCAGACCCCGTCCGCACTCGGATCGCAGGTCACGGATGCCTACGCAGCCATATTCACCGTCCTGTTCACGCTCGGCGCTGGTGTCTTCTGGGAACTCGTGGAACTCGCCGCCCGCGAAATCGGTGAGTACATCGACAGACCGCCAGTCCTCGAGTACTACGGACTCCGCGATACAGTTCTCGATATGGTATTCAACGGGATCGGCGCCATCGTCGTCGTCACGTTCGACGTCCGGATATTCGTATCGGTCACAGAGCAGATCCCGCAGATCAGTGGAACGGTCGTCATCGGGAGTACTATCCTGCTTTTCGTCGGCACACTGGTTCTCGGACTCGCGCTTGAAACGGTCCGCAACACCGAAGCCGAGACTGAATGACGGTTTCGCAATCCGACGCTGTTGAAGTCCTCTCGGGTGAAGATCCAGAAACAGCTCTCCACGCGAGTTTGTCGAGGGTGCAAGCACCGTCTTTCCTCGTTCGCAAACTGCTTCACCCACGCCGAACCTGACACCGCAGAAAATTGCGATTCAGGCCTATTCCTCCAGGGTTACGGGTCCTCTGTACTTCGAGGTTACCTTCTCGCCACTGCCAGTAGTAGCGGTTGTCGTTGATCCTCTCTGATGGTGATCGTGGCCTTCGAGGGGACCTCCTTCGGGAGGTCGTCGATCTCGCCTTCGTCGGATAAGTCTGCGAGACGGGCCTCGCGAGCGCTGTGTTCCGTTACTCTTCAGCGTCGCGGGCACCGTAGTGAAGCTGCTCTGACGAGTACCCGTCGAGCGTATCGACGATGTCTGTGGGGAGCCCCGCTGTCGGTGGCGGTGGCGCGTAGGATATCAGCTGTTGCCTCGTATTAACCAACCATTCGGCCAACGGCACAGTTTTGTTGGTTAATCAAATATCGGCTCTGCTCGCTTCTGCGGGCAACGAGTTTCAACCACAGCAATCCGCAGACAGCAGATTCGTGGCTTCATAATGATTACTCTCGTCTCTTACCGCCGAGCGCCGCCACCGGGGGTGGCGCTCGGCGGTAAAAAGTGAGAGTAATCATTATCACGCCCTCGCTTTTCGGCACAACTCACGCCAAACTCAACGCGACTCTACTGATTGGCTACTGTCCCATCGAACAGTGCGGCGAAAAGTTTCTTTTCGGCTGCCCGAAGGTGCTGGGTGAATGTTGTCTGTGAGATGTCCATCATCGACGCGACTTCCTCTCCGCTGTGCTCGCGGGGCCAATCGAAGAATCCAGAAAAGTACGCTGTTCGTGCTGCCTCCTGTTGTCGCTCTGTCAACGCGGCTGTCAGCTGTTTTCGGAAGACTGCTTCAGTCTGTATGTCCTGCTCGCGCTCTCGTTGTGCGATCAGCGTCAACCCATCGTAGGCCGTCCGAAGCGCGTTGACGACGCTTCGAATATCGTTCGAACTGGCTACCTGTGCGACCAGTCGTCCGGTGGTTCCAGTAACCGAAAACGACTCGATGCTTGCCCCGTACTGCGCTAACGTTTTGACGACCGACCGTTCGTCGACCGATAGCTGGAACAGCGCCTGCTCCTCGTGCGTATAAACGTGCTCTATGGTGTCGATAAAGTCAGCTTCGGCCGCATACTCGATGACGACCTCCGGATCGGGTTCGGTGACGGTAACGTACTGGACCTGCTCCTCGTCGCCGTCATCGACGACGTGCTCGAGTGTGACCGTACAATCGAGCTGTGCTGCCATATTCGCCAACGGCTCGTCGATTCCTGTCAACCGGAATTCTAATTCGGTGACGCTGTTGGAAATGAGCGTCTGCTTGCTCTCGACAGCGCTGATGGCGTCTGCGATCGTTTGACCGAGTTCGACGAAAACATCCCGCTCGATCAGGTCGAACGCGTTCGGGTTGGTAGTCACTACCCCGAGGACGCCATACTCCGCATCGTGATAGGCGAGCGGAACGACGACGCACCGTTTTTTGCCGACTGTCTGCAATCGGTCGTCCTCGACGTCGGTAAACACAGGGTCCTGTCCCTCTAGTGCCTGCTCGACCGGTGTCGGCTCGGTGGTACACATCGCTTCGATATGATTCTCGAGCGATCCGAGGTCGCTGCCGGCCCAAGAGTGCGGGCTAACTGTGCCGTCGACGAGTCCTCGACTACCGATCCAGGCCACATCGAAGAGATCCGACGAGGCGAACTGCTCACAGACGGTGGCCTCGATCTCGTCGCGTGTCGACGCAGCGACGAGCTCGCGGTTGATATCGCGGAGCACTTCGTTTGTATTGTTCAGTACCGTTAAGCGCCCGTTCTGATCCTCGATGCGCATTTCGCGTTCCTTTCGTTCGGTGACGTCGCGCTCGATCGCGACGAAGCGATTCACGTCCCCGTCCTCAGTGATCGGGGCGATCGTCGCGTCTATCCACAGTAGCTCACCTGATTTCCGGCGATTCGTCAGTTCGCCTTCCCAGACCGATCCTGACGTGATTTGGCCCCACAGCTCCGCGTAGAAGTCGTCGCCGTGTTTCCCGGACTGCCAGAGCCGAGGAGTCTCTCCGATCACCTCCTCTCGGTCGTACCCAGTGACCGACTCGACGGCCGGGTTGGCGTACTCGATAGTCCCGTCGGAATCGGTGAGAAAGATCGCGTGCCCGGCGTGTTCGATGGCCTTCCGAAAGCTCCGGAGGCGCTCGTTTACTGCCCGAAGCTCCGTCTTGAGGGCGTTTTCTTCGGTGACGTACTCGGAGAGATAGTACACTGTCAACAAAGTCAGCACGCTCACGACGAGGCCGGGAAGCTCTTCGAGCCCGGTGCTCGCCGTCTGTACGGTGAGCAGTTGCCGAAGCGTCATAAAGGAAAACAGCAGCGTCAGGAAGCCGAACCGGCGGTCACGGGTGCGAGCGAGGAGCAGAATCGAATAGCCGACGCCGAGGAGCCGCAGTCCGATCGAGAGGGCGATAATCGCGTTCATACGGGTCGCGTCCGCCTCCGACAGGACCCTCGGCCGCGGAGCGTTCGTCCGCTTCGACTCGACCAATTCATACTCGGAGGTAACTGGTCTCGCCGAATAATCCCTGTGGTCGGCGCTCCGCTCGAGACGCGGCCTGATTTGTCCCCGGCTGACCCCGACCCAAACAGTATTGGTACCCTCGATATGTGGTGTCTCTCCGGGGTCGGGCCGACTCAGACTATATTGGTATCACCCTCTCCACGGGCGGCAACGTACGAATACGTGTATGAACTCCAAGACTGACCGGCTGACGCAGGAGCAACTGCTCGTCGGCAGGACGACCGGCAACAGGTGGTCGCGATGAGCACCACAGACGACGACACGCTCCCTGGTATCCCGAACGTCGGGAAGGCCGACCTCGACGCGATGGTCGAGAAGGAGCGACCCGATCCGCGAGAGGAACTCGCAGACGTCGAGGCGGACACGGATCTCGGCGTCGCGATGGCCGAGGACGCACAGCGCGTCGCACGCGGTGAACTCTCCGGCGACGAGTACTGGGAAAAGTACGACGAAGCCGCGGCTGCCGAGTTCGGCGAGGCGTATCAGGAGACGCCGAACCCCGCGGTCGACGCCGGCGACCAGACTGTCTCGACGGAGACGGCCGAATCGTTGAGCTGTGCCGTCGGATCGATGGACACCGTTGCGACGGAGTCGACGCAGGTCGAAGGAGACGGGCCCGACGGTGGGATCGGCGCTGGTGACGAGAAGTGGGGGATGGTAATCGACCTCCAGAAGTGCGTCGGCTGTGACTCGTGTACGGTCGCGTGTAAGTCCGAAAACCGGACACCGCCCGGCGTTTCCTACAACGTCGTGATGGAAGAGGAACACGGCGAGTTCCCGAACGTCACCCGGACGAACGTGCCACGACCGTGTATGCAGTGCGATAACCCGCCGTGCGTGCAGGTGTGTCCGGTCTCGGCGACGTACAAGATGGACGACGGCGTGGTCAACATCGACTACGACCGGTGTATCGGCTGCCGGTACTGCAACATCGCCTGTCCGTACGGGGCGCGGTACTTCGACTTCGGCGAGAACTACGACGACGAGGTCGACGAGGCCGGCGAACTGACAAGTCCCGAGTACGGAGTCGACCGGGGACCGCGCGAAGAGGGAAAATCGCCGATCGGCAACATCCGCAAGTGCAGTTTCTGTACGCACCGGCTGGAGCGCGGCGAAGAGCCGGCGTGCGTCGAGACCTGTATCGGCGACGCCCGAAATATGGGCGATCTCGAGAACCCCGACAGCGACGTGGCACAGATGGCCGACTCCTCACGCGCGTTCCAACTGAAAGAAGACGAGGGGACCGACCCCAACGTCTACTACCTCAAATAAGACAATGGCAACACAGAGTTCACGCTTCGAGTTCGATCCGGGGTTCGAAGACGACCGGCTGCGCGTCGCCTGGTACGCGATCATCGGCGTTCTCGTCGCCGTCGGCGCGTACGCGACGTACCTGCGGCTCACGGGGGAATGGCGAGTACCAACCTCACGAGCATCGTCCCGTGGGGCGCGTGGGTCGCCTTCTACATCTACTTCGTCGGCCTCTCCGCCGGCGCGTTCCTCGTGAGCACGATGGCCAACGTCTTCGAGGTCGAAGGGATGCACAGGATCGACCGCGACGCGCTGTTTGCGGCCATCATCAGTATGGCGGTGGCGCTTTTGTTCGTCTGGATCGACCTCGGACGGATGGACCGGATGTACTTCCCGTTCCTCTGGCGCCAACTGACCTCCGCGCTCTCGTGGGAAGTGCACGCCTACGTTGCCTATATCGGGATTCTGGTCACGGAGCTGTATTTCTCGATGCGGATCGACCTCGCGCGGGTCGCGCAGCGCGCCTCGGGGCTTCGACAGACGTTCTACGCGGCGCTCGCGCTCGGCCGGCTGGACACGAGCGAGGGGTCCCAGTCGTTCGACCAGCGCTGGCTCAAGCGGGCCGGTATCGTCGGGATCCCGCTGGCGATATTTATGGTCCACGGCGGGACCGGCGTGTTGTTCGCCGTCTCGAAGGCCCGTCCGTACTGGAACAGCGGGCTGTTTCCGGTGATCTTCGTCATCTCGGCGCTGCTCAGCGGGACCGCCCTCGTGATGGTGATCTACGTGCTTCGGACCCGGCTGTTCGACGGCGACTCGGTCGACCCGGACTTGCTCGACCGCCTCGCACAGCTTTTGATCGGCTTCATTATCGTCGACGCCGCCCTGACCGCCATCGAGACGTTCATCGCGATCGCCAGCCTCCACCCCCACGAGATCGAGACCTGGCAGGTCATTATGTACGGCCCGATGTCGTGGTCGTTCTGGTGGTTTATGATCGGACTCAGCTGGGTGTTCCCGATGGTATTGCTGACCAAGAAGTCCTGGCGGCGCACGCCGTCGGTGATGGTGCTTGCCGGACTGAGCGTCGTAATCGGGATCGTCGCGGTGCGGTTCAATATCGTCGTTCCGGCACAGATTATGCCGGTGATGGAGGGGCTCCCCACGGATCGTACTTCCCGACGCTGGTCGAGTGGGGGACGAGTGTCGGGATGATAGGCGTCGGACTGCTGTTGTACACGCTCGGTGCGGAGACGCTGCCGTTGACGCCGCTGAGCGGAGGTGACCACGAATGAGTACTGACGGTTCAGGCGAGGACGGCGCAGGCGTATCGCGTCGTGACTTCGTCAAGGCGGTCGGAAGTATCGGAATCATCGCGGCGGCCAGCAACGCCGCGGTCGACGTGGACGTCGACGACCTGTGGACAGACGACGAGTTTCACTACGTCGGGGACGACTACGGCGAGTACGGCGCGAGTGACGTGATACACACCACCTGCGGACAGTGTAACACCTTCTGTCCGATCAAGGTTCAGCTCGCGGACGGGAGCGGTACCGGCGAGTATAGCTCGCTCGTCCGGAAGCTCGCCGGTAACCCGTATTCGTTCCTCAACACGCAGCCGTTCTCACAGGTGCCCTACGAGAGCGATCCGGCGGACGTGGCGATGGGCGACATCGAGGGGAGCGGCGACGTCAACACCGACCGCTGGTCGCTTTCAGGTGGCCGCATCTGCCTGAAGGGCCAGGCGGGCATCCAGACGGCCTTCGACAGCTACCGTGTCCGCAAGCCGATGAAACGGGTCGGTCCGCGCGGGTCGGGCGAGTGGAAGACCGTCTCGTGGGACCAGGTGATTCGAGACATCGTCGAGGGCGACGACGACCTCGGCCACCCTGGACTCAAAGACATCTGGGGATACGCCCCACAGGAGGCGGTGATGAGCGACTGGGAGGCAGTCCAGAGCGGCGAGCTGTCCAAGTCTGACTTCGACGAGAAGTACGCGGACGACCTCATCGACACCGACCACCCCGATCTGGGGCCGAAGTCCAACCAGATCGTCGACGTCGGGGGATTCCGCCGCAACTTCATCCGGAACCGGCTCTGGCACCAGGGGCTGGGATCCATAAACAGCATCCACCACGCCGGGACCTGCGGCGTTTCGAGCGTGATGGGCAACGTCCGTTCGCACGCTGCAAAGAAGAAGCGGCAGTACCCCGACATCGAGAACTGCGAGTACCTCATCGCGTGGGGGACCAATCCGATGGTCGCCAACAAGGGCCCGACGTGGCTCGCGCCGAAGCTGACGAACGCTATCGAGGACGGAATGCGGATGGACGTCGTCGATCCGCGCCTGTCGAAGACCGCCGAAAAGGCCGACACGTGGGTGCCTGTCGAACCCGGTGCGGACGGGGCGCTCGCGCTCGGGATGGCGCGGTGGATTATCGAGAACGACCGCCACGATCTGACCTACCTCCAGAACCCCTCGCAGTCGGCCGCGAGCGACGACGACGAACCCACGTGGAGCGACGCGGCGCACCTCGTGCTCGTCGACGAGTCGGCAGGACCGAAAGCGCGCGCCGCCGACCTCGGACTCGTTTCGGAAGACGACGAGGCCGCCGACGACTTTGTCGCTGTCGATGCGGCCACAGGCGAACCACGACCCGCGAGCGAAATCGACACGGCCGTTCTCGACGTCGACGTGACGGTCGACGGGATGGCGGTTCGGAGCGTCTGGAGCCAGTACCGCGAGCGCGTCTTCGAACACACCGTCGAGGAGTACGCCGAGATGGCCGGCGTGCCGGCCGACCAGATCGCCGAGATCGCCGACGAGTTCACCAGCCACGGGAAACGCGCAGCGATTATGGCCTACCGCGGCCCGGCGAAACACACCAACGGCTTCTACAACACGCGGGCGATCGCCACCCTCCAGCACCTCATCGGGAACTACGACTGGAAGGGCGGCCAGATCACGCCCTACGCGGGCTACGACACGATGTCCGGCCGGTACGAACTCGGCTCGGTCCCGGACGGGCACGCGCCGTGGGGATCCCCTGCTCCGCGGCGGCGTCAACTACGAAGACACCTCGCTTTTCGACCGCGACGACGGCTACCCGGCGAAGCGGCCGTGGTTCCCTGTTGCGCCGCCACAGGCCACCCAAGAGCTCTACGGCAGCGCCGCAGAGGAGTACCCGTACGGCGTCGAGGCGCTGTTCATCCGGCCGTACTCGAACAACCACGTTATGGCGGTCGCCGGCGGCGACGAGATCCCGGCGATCCTCAAAGACACTGAGACGATCCCGCTGATCGTCGCCTCGGACACGGTCATCGGCGATACGAGCCAGTACGCCGACTACATCCTGCCCGAGCCGACCTACCTCGAACGCTGGGAGAACTTCGGGACATACCCGAACAAGCGGCTGGCCGACGAGAAGATCAGCCAGCCGGCCGTCTCCGTCGTCCCCGACGCGCGTCCGTTCGAGGATGTGCTCGTCGAGCTGTGGTCGGAGCTGGATCTCCCCGGCGTCGGTGCGGACGCCATCCCCGACGCGGACGGCGACCTGTGGCCCCTCGAACAGGCCGAGGACTTCTACCTGAAGCTCGCGACCAACATCGCGTACGGCCGGGATCCGGTCACGGACGCGACTGAAGACGAACTGCGGGTGTTCCGTGAGAGCCACGAGAACGGGCTCGGCGATCAGTTCGACCTCGAGCGCTGGCGGGCGGCCGTCACCGACGAGGAATGGCGGAAGGTCGTCACGGTGTTGAACCGAGGCGGCCGCTTCGAGGAGCCGACCGACGGCTACGGGGAGGCGTTCGCCGAGCACGGTCACGGGTACGACTACGCCGAGCGCGCGGACGACTCGAACGCCTACGACGGCGAGCATATGCGGTACAAGCTCGAGTCGCGGGTCGACTTCTACAGCGAAGTCGTCCCGAAGGGGAAACACTCCTTCACCGGCGAGCGGTTCGACCCGCTCCCGCGGGTCGACGACGTCGAGCACTACGACGGGACCGTGCAGGCCGCGGTGAGCGGCGACGACAACCGGGAGCGCCCGCTCCGGCTGATCAACTGGAAGCCGCGGACGCAGGGGATGCACCGCACCCAGAACAGCCCGTGGCTCCGCGAGACGCGTCCGGAGAACCCCGTGTGGATCAACCCCCGCGACGCCGACGAGCGGGGCATCGAAAACGGCGACGACATCGTCCTCGATGCAGGCCGCAAGACCGTCGACGCGGTCGCGATGGTCACGAGCGGAATCCGTCCCGGCGTCGTCGGCGCGATGTGGGGATGGGGCCGAACGGGTGGCGGTGCGACGGCCGAGACGATCGACGGCGAAACGCGGCCGGCGGTCGAAGCCGATGGGCACAGCGACTACCAGTTCGACGAGCCGATGACCGAGGAGGCCGGGTACGCAAAAGGGGCGCGACGCCGGCTTTGCGATCAATCACGTCCAGCCGTTGGATGCAGAGCTCGGCGACACCGGCCTCTCGGACCTCGTTGGTGGAAGCAACGCGCAGTACGACGCCTTCGTCGACGTGGAGCAGAGGTGATCTGAAATGCCCACGCACACGACTGACGGCCGCGACGAGGCGGCGATGGCAACGGCCCGCGCCCGACTGTACGGGCTGTTGGCTGCGACCTTCGACGGCGAGGCCGAGACGACAGCAGCCGCGCTCGATCGAGGGGGCCTTCGCGGCCGTTGCCGAAGTGTTCCCGATCAACATCGAGACGGCGGACCTCCGCGGCGACGACCACGACGCAGGTTCGCTGGGCGTCGGGTACGACAACCTGTTCGTCGTGCCGGGGACCAACTACGTCCCGCCGTTCGCGTCCGCTCACGCGACCGATCCGAGCGAGGCGTTCGAGTCGGACTCGCGGTACCACACCGCCGGCGAGGCCGGCGAACTCCTCGGCGATCCGGCCGCCGATATGGCGCGGCTGTACGCCGCCGCCGGGTTCTCGCCCGAGCGCGGTGGCGACATCCCCGACCACATCGCCACCTGTTTCGAGTTTATGCGCGCGCTCTGTGAGCGGGAGGCGGCGCTACTCGAAGGCGATGGAACCGAAGCAAACCTCGATGCAGTCCGCGAACTTCAGGCCCGGACGCTCTCCCAACTGGGCTGGATCGACCGGTTCGAAGAGGCCGTCGCAAGCAGCGACACAGTCGAAGGCGTCTTCGCCGCAATCGCTCGTCTCGCACGGACGTTCACCGCGTGGGACGCCGAAGAAGTCGTACAGGCCGATCAACAACCGTCCGAAACTATACCCTCGTAACCACTCGACCGATGACAACCACAGACATCTCAGACGCCGACCTTCGTGATCGCCTCCGCGCCATCGACGACCCGGCGCTCGATACTGACATCGTCACTGCCGGACTCGTTACCGACATTTCCGTCGACGACGGGACCGCTGCCGTCGAGCTCGCGCTCGGCGCGCCGCACGCCCCTGACGAGGCCGCCATCGCGGAGCGCGTCCGTGAGGTCGCCGACGATGCGGGGGTCGATGTCGAGCTCTCGGCGAACGTACCGCTGTTCGATTCTGCCGAATCGTCGGTTCTGCCTGGCGTCAAAAACGTGATCGCCGTCGCCTCCGGAAAGGGGGGTGTCGGGAAAAGCACTGTCGCTGTCAACCTCGCCGCCGGCCTCGCCGACCGCGGGGCGAACGTTGGGCTGTTCGACGCCGACGTGTATGGCCCGAACGTCCCACAGATGCTCGGCGCCGACACCGATCCCGATGTGACGACCGTCGACGGCGAAGACCGAATTGAACCACCGACCGCTCACGGGCTCAAACTGATGAGCGTCGGACTGATGATCGAAGACGACGATCCGGTGGTCTGGCGCGGTCCGGTCGCACAGAACACCCTCACCGACCTGTTTGCCAACGTTTCGTGGGGAACGTTGGACTACCTCGTCGTGGATCTCCCGCCGGGTACCGGTGACGTCCAGCTGACGGTGCTTCAGCACTTACCTGTCACGGGGACTGTCGTCGTCACAACACCGCAGTCCGTCGCCGTGGACGATACCCGCAGGGGTATCGAGATGTTCGGCGAGTACCAGACCAACGTGTTGGGTATCGTCGAGAATATGAGCGGCTTTGTCTGCCCGAGTTGCGGAGACGCTCACGAGATCTTCGGTGAAGACGGTGGCCGAGAGCTGGCCGACGCAGTCGATGTCCCGTACCTCGGATCGCTCCCACTGGATTCGGCGATCCGTGCGGGCGCCGACACCGGCGAGCCGATCGTCCGTCAGGACGCCGCCAAGACCGCGGAAGCATTCCAAGACCTCGCGGCGACGGTTGCGAACAAAATTGGCGTGCTGCGACGCCACCACCGCCAGACTGCGACTGACGGTAGTGGGTAAAGATCCGCTCGGTCCGGATATCGACAATCTCTCGGAACTCCGAGGGTTCAGTCTCGTCTGCGACCTCGGGGAGGGATCGGCGCCGCAAACAGTTCGCTGGTCGGTGTCGATTGTAACCCGGCTTCAGTTAGTAACAGAAGAACCTCGGAAAGCGTCGCCCGCTATTCCGGTGCGGATGTCACGAAGGCACTTGACCTCCTCCGCGTGAACGCGGAGGAGTCCCACCAAGAGATTTCAGGCCGGGCGTTGCAGCCTGTTGGTTTCGAGATGCATACGTTCCACGCATCACCTGCTGGGTCACCATCTGCGTGAGGGTGTTATAGAAGACTTTCCGCACCCGAGCTCAATTCAGCAACCTCTTTTCCCGGGGTCTTCCCTCGCATCGCTCGGTCAAACCCCGGGAAAACCCGTTGATGCCAAAAGGCCGGACCCTCCCTACGGTCGGGTCCGGTGAACCGCTCGCTCCGCTCGCGGATGCTCAACACGCAGGCAGAGTCTTGGGTTGATTCGGCTGTGGGATCGTGAAATAAACACCGTAACAGGAGTTCTATGACACCCTATCCGTGTGGCTGTCCTGTGGCCCGGTCAAAGAAGCCCCGCCCGTAGCCGAATCAGATACGTACTTCGTAGTGGGAGTCGTCGACGACGTGCAACTTCGCAAGACAGGGCCGTTCCTCGCCCGTCGGAATCTCCGAACACTCGTAGATGCTGTATCGAACACCCTCCTTTACCGGACGTGCGCGAAGGTAGACAGGAATCACTCGATCAACGTCGAGCGACAGTGACGTCTCCGCCGCAAGCGCCGGATAGCCCAGTTTGTGCTTGGCCAGGTTCCGTCGCCCCCCACACATCGCCTCGATGACCAGGAGAACGCGCTCGCCGTTGCGGCGAGTCATCACGAGCGCGTCGATTTCGATCTGACCGTCGTTGTGATGGAGAATCGTCGGTCGGTCGGGATGTGGTTCGAATTCGAAATCGAAGCTGGACGCGACGGTCGTCGGAGCAGTGCCGATCTGTGCAGCGTCGAGATCGAGCGCTCGGGAAAAAAGCCCCGTCGAAAGGGCGAAGTTCAGGAACCCCGTCTCCGAGAAGGTCGGCAGCGACCGATACACTTCGAGCATATCCTGCACCTCCTGTCCGAGAGCGAGCGTATCGTCTCCCTCCGCCGTGTAATCTACCGTCTCCCGTTCGTCCGGACGGAACGCCCGCTCGTCGATGAAAAAGTCGTCCAGGTGGTCCGGAACGTGAACGAGCGCAAACTGAGTTCCGGAGCCGTCCGTCGCTCGCCCCAACGACAGGACCATCGTCTCTCGCTCCGCCAACCGACTCGACAGCTGCTGCCGGGTGTCGGCCGTGAGTTCCGCCGCCGTCCGATATTGGCCCGGATCCTGGCCGATTTCCCGCAAATAACCAGTGAACGACCTCGGGCCGTAAAGCCCGGTGGCTGCCTCCTGTACCGAGCGCAACGCTGGGTCCCAATGGCTCACAACAGCCGCCAGTCGGACGTGCGTGAGCTAAACCCTGACGACTGTGGCCGGGTTGTGCGGGCGATCAAAAGCGAGCGCGACCGCGACACCGCTGTTGGTGCACCGTCAAATTGACCTCGAGATCGACTCGTGGTTCCGTCTGGCGGGTGCTTTGCCCTTCGATCCTGAATTCGCCACGAGTCAGGTACAGCCACACAAGTACGCAGCAGCCCCGACGACCATCTTCCCGAGGGCCAGTTCGTATCTGCTCACCGAGTACGCGACGTGCCCGAGAGCCGGTATTGTCGCGGCTACTTCTGTCGGCTGCAACATCATCGCTGCCCAGAGATTGTGCCCGAAGTGGAGGCCGAACGGGACCGCTAACCGCGTTGTGAGGACGTACGCTCCGCCCTACAACAACCCCAGCAGCGTGCTCGCGACGACTATCTGAATACTTCGTCCCTCGGCACCGCCTCCACCTTGGGTAACGATATGACTCACTCCGAATATCGCAGAGCTCGTCAGTAGCGCAATAACGACAGACCAGTTGGAAGAGCTGCCCCGAGCGAGCATCCCTTCTGCGAAATTCGATAGCATCACCCCACGGAAAGCGAACTCCTCGAACGCAGTTTGCAACCCGAAGGAAACGAGAGCTACCGTACCGACTAGTGCCAAGACGCTGGGGTCAGCTATCTGGGTACTGAACCCCGCCGTTGCGTCAGCTCCCCGAGTTGGAGGAACACGGCGGTTGGCACGCCGTATGTGAGCGCCCCGATGACGATTCCAGCCACCCAGTCCACCAACTCACTCCTGGAGGCTCTAACCCCGAACGCTGCGAGCGATCGCTGATCAAGCCGCGTTCCGAGTGCGATTGCGACGAGCAGCCCGAGACCCGAGGCGACCCCCAAGAGCCCGATATCCAATAACGCGACCGTTCCGTCCCCGAGTCCAGAGACGTCGAACAGGCTCCGGATAGCAAATCCCGCTATGGCCAGCGCCAGGAGTTGGACGCCGAAACCAACCGCCCACGGTAGTATTCCGCGCCACGTTGCTCTGACACGGTCATCCGACACGTCGTGTGTGACCCGATGAATCCACTGTCGTACCGAATTCATATCAACGAGTACCCCGTCTGTGGTGTGTCCCCGCATCGGTAGCGATGCGGTGACGATCATACGTCTTGACCGCAGTACCGGGTATCATCGGTTCACCCGCATACAAGACCTGATCCACGGTGACTGACACTCCCCGTAGATCTGTTGCACTCCTGGCTTCAGTACTCATAGGTACAGAAAGGCGACGGGACTACTCCGCTATTGTGTCGGACGTGTCCGCTTATTCATATACTAACCGACTCTGTGATCGCTGAAGCTGTCCGGTGTCACCCCCACGACCGAGTACTGATACCTCATCCGTTCACGAGAGATAATCACGAAGCACTTCAGTGACTTCCTCGCGCTCGTGGTGGACCCAGTGTGACGCGTCGGGATATGTCTGAAGCTGACCCGTTTCACAGTACGCGAGGCTTTCCTCCGCCATAGAAGGGACGAGTCCAACATCATTCTCGCCCCAACAGATCAGCGTTGGTTGGACGACAGTGTCGCGTGACGGACGCTCCGACCGCCTGAATCCACGGTACCAGTTTATCCGCGGCTCAATACCGGTGTGCCGCCACGCTGCTTGATACCGCGCAATCGTTTCGTCATCGAACGTTCCGTTATTCGAGGAGATTTCGAGGGTGGCGACCATATTCTCCATCCCGTTCCGGCGCAGCATCCACTCGGGGAGCTTCGGGAGCTGATAGAACCAGACGTACCAACTCCGCGCGATCTGGCGGAGGCTGGAGCGGAGTGTCTCTCGATACACCGTCGGATGCGGAACGTTGCAGATTCCGAGTCGATCGATGACGGCGGGCTCCCGAAGAGCGACGTTCCAGGCCACGAACGCGCCGAAATCGTGTCCGACTACGTGGGCCGATTCGCGTCCCTCACTGCGGATTAATTCACGGACATCGGCGACGAGATTCGACATCCGGTAGGCGTCGATTCCGTCGGGTGCTTCGCTTAGATTACAGCCGCGCTGATCCGGGACCACCACGCGATAGCCAGCATTCACGAGCGGACCGATCTGGTGACGCCACCCATACCAGAAATCGGGGTGGCCGTGTAACAAGACGACGAGGGGGGCATCAGGTTCGCCAGCTGTTACGACGTGTAGTCGGACGCCGTTTACCTCCCGGGAGGAGGATTCGACGTTCGGGGCTGTAAGCAACGATGCGTCAGTATCTGTGGATGGTGTTGTTGCTGCCATCAGTGTTTGTTGGCACGGCGAGCGGTTCGAATGCTCTGCTCAGGCGTCAACGGGGTATTGATGTCTGAAAATACGCGATGTATCCGAATAGGCGGACTGCCGTAGCAGTAAGGCTATTTTTATTTTCGACTACGAGCCCGAGCGCATCAGCGGACGATCTCGCTAAAGACGCGCTCTTCGACTTTTCGAAGGTGTTCACCCACTGTTCCAGGAGAGATCCCGACGGCGTCACCTACCTCTTCAAGTGACGCTTTACGTGGTTCAGTGTAGTATCCTACCTCCACGGCTGCCTCAAGTACTTCTTCTTGTCGAGTGGTGATCATTCGACTGAGAGACGACTCGTCCGCCTCGTACTCCCCCATATTGCGAATATCGAACGCCATCGAATCCAGCTCACCGGCGTAGTCGAACAGCTTGCTGAAGGAGTTCTCCGTCCCGAGGTACGTGATTTCGAGGTGACCCTCGGAAGTGAAGCGGATCGGCGTATCAACTACTAAAAACAGTTCTTGCTGGAGTACCAGTGCCTTTCGGACCTCGTCGGTCGGTACGAATTGACTCACAGCCATCCACCGGTCATCTCCGGCAACGAGATAATCGATGACGTGCGGGGATGCAGCCATAATCTGTTCGTACCGCTCTTGACTGCCGCTCGCCTCCGCCAGTAGCAACACGGTCTCGTCGGCCAGAAGCTCAACGTGATGAATGGCTCTTCGCTCGATATCCGGTGCTTCCGTGAGCTTATCCCCAAGTGGGTGGAACGCACCTCCCTCGTTTGGCTTGACTTCCACCGTGAGATACCGCATACGACGACTTGCAGTACGTTAGAAAATAAATCATTACCGTAGAGCCGCTCACCGCTGCGGCGCAACGAAAAAAAACAGCAGTTCCGAAGGCGGCACTGGTATTTATATCACACCACAGGTGAGGCAACGCGCCTACCGTGCTCGGTCTGGAACAGCTAGGTGTGGACGATGTTTCAGCATCACCGCTCGATCGCCCGGCAGTCCCCGGCTGAGGCGGTCACCGCCCTCCCAACCGACGCTATTGTCGGTCGTGAAACGCACGAGAACGCCCCCGCGGTCGTGATCCGCGCTGATCGAGTGCAGAGCGCCCTCTCGACGCTTCGCTCGGAGGCAGGATTCGACCACTGTTCGTGTGTGACTGCTCAAGAGTACGAAGACCGCTTCGAGACGATCTATCACCTCACCAGTTACGACGACCGGACGCGCGAGTTGTCGGTCGTCGTTCCGACAGCGAAGGACGACCCGATAAGTGAGTCAGCAACACCGGTCTACCGGACTGCTGCGTGGCACGAACGGGAGGCCTACGATCTCGTCGGTATCGAATACGAGGACCACCCGGACCTGCGGCGGATCCTGCTGCCGGAGACGTGGCAGGGACATCCGTTGTCGCTGGACTACGATCAGACACGGCCTCAGATCGTGCCGTTGTCCGAGCACGCGAATCCGCTACAGGAGGATCACCGTGAGGGGCCTGACACGATGCACATCAACATCGGGCCGCACCACCCGTCGACTCACGGAGTCCTTCATTTGAACGTCGAGCTGGATGGGGAGACGATTGCAGATGTCGAGCCCGATATCGGGTACATCCACCGATGTGAGGAACAGATGTGCCAGCAGGGGACCTACCGCCACCAGATTATGCCGTACCCAGACCGCTGGGACTGGGGCGGTGCGGGCCTCCTGAACGAGTGGGCTTACGCCCGCGTCATCGAAGACTTAGCCGGGATTGATGTCCCTGAGTACGCCCAGGTCGTCCGGACGATGAGCGCCGAATTGTCTCGGATTCTCTCACATCTGTTATTCACGGCGATGTACGCACTGGACGTCAGCGGCGAGTTCAATGCCACCTTTATGTACGGGTTTCGGGACCGGGAACTCGTCCAGGATCTCCTGGAGGACCTGACTGGTCAACGAATGATGTTCAACTACTTCCGGATCGGCGGCGTCGCGTGGGACCTCCCAGAGCCGCGCGACGGGTTCCTCGAAGACGTGCGCGCCTTCACCAACGACCTGCCGCAGAAGCTCGCGGAATACCACGACCTCCTGACGAGCAACGAAGTCTTCCAAGCCCGGTGTGTCGACACCGGCGAACTCCCGCCAGCAGTCGCAAAGCAGTATGGAGCCACCGGGCCGGTCGCTCGTGCCTCAGGTATCGACTACGATCTCCGACGTGACGACCCGTACGGCTACTACGATCGTCTTGAGTGGAACGTCATCACCCGGGACGGCTGCGACAACTTCGCACGTGTGCTTGTGCGACTACAGGAAATCGAAGAATCAGCAGCCATCATCCAACAGTGCGTCGACCTGCTCTCGGACTGGCCGGAAGCAGATCGGACCTGCCAGGCCAACGTGCCGCGGACGCTGAAACCGTCGGGAGAGTGCTACAGGGCCGTCGAGGGCGCGAAGGGCGAACTCGGGATCTACATCCGCGCAGACGGAACCGACGCGCCCGCGCGGTTCAAAATCCGAGGCCCGTCGTTCTCGAACCTATCGGCGCTACCGGCGATGGCGGAAGGCGAGTACGTTGCCGACCTCGTCGCAACGCTCGGCAGTCTCGACACGATTATGGGTGAGGTGGATCGATGACGATACCGACATCGACGCCGTGGCGTGGTGACTCCGATCAGCGGGTAACCTGCATCGCCTGCGGCGAGACGGTCGACCGCGATGCTGCGCGAGAATACGACAAGCAGGGCGACCGCTGGAACCGTGACGACAAGGAGTTCGAATATCTCTGTAAGCCCTGCCACCGCGAGTGTTGTCATCAGAACCGCGAGGGACTCGAAGAGACGCTCATCGCGGCCGGTGCTGGCCGGACCGACCGACAGACGTTCCTCAGGCAGTTCTGCGAGCTCACAGTCGACGATGCGGATACATCGCGGAAGGAACCGTAGCAGAACAGACCGCCCTTCGTAGCTCCCCCAACAAAATGACATCACCTGACAATACGACTCAGACGAGTTCCCACCGCCACCGCTCTCGAACCGAGACCGACCCGGCGTCGAACCGACCGATGTCGCTCTCGGAGATCAAAGAATCGTACGCCGAGTACGCTGACTGGATCCAGCGCTTCGACTGGCTGGCCCGTCTCGTCACTGGCCGCTATCGCCGCAAACGGTTTGGAGATGTTGACGGGAAGGTGCTGACGTCGCTTGTGGGACGGGAACGAACTTCGGATATCTTCCAGAGACTGTCGAACTCGTCGGCATCGATGTTAGTCCGGAAATGTTAGCACGCGCTGAAGACCAACTCACAGAGCTAGATATCGAAGGCACGCTTTTGCAGATGGATGCTCAGGATCTCGATTTTGCCGACGACAGTTTCGACGCAGTGATTTCGTCGCTGTCGACGTGTACGTTCCCCGATCCAGTCGCCGCGCTCCGTGAAATGAACCGGGTATGTAAGCCCAAGGGGACGATCCGCCTGGTCGAACACGGGCGAAGTGACGTGGGACCGATCGCAAGCTACCAGCAGTGGCGGACCGACGCTCACTACGCCCAGACCGGCTGTCGCTGGGATCAACAGCCCTGTGATGTTGTCGCTGAGGCGGGTCTCACGATCCAAGATACCACTACTGGACTTCTTGGGACGATCACCACTTTCGAGATCAGCCCGGACGGCGGTGGTGAATGATGGCCGGGCCTCCAATGCGGTGGAGTGGCTCGTCGCCGGCGGGCTCCTGACCGTTCTTGGAGCACTGCTGCCTTGTTTTGCCGCTAGCTGACTGTAGTTTCAGACGCTCTCACAGGAAAATACCGTCAAGCTAACCGGGAATTGGACGCCGTCTGGCGATATGGGATCGCTCAGACGGCTCGCTCGGATGTGTCGAGATCTTGCCAAACAGCACGTAGATGACCCTGACGTACCCGCCGCGCCGAACGGCGCGGACGGGTACGCCAAGTGGACACAGATTGCGTTGATTTTGTTCCGCGTTGAGTTGGAGAAGAGTCTTCGTGAGACTGAAGACTACCTCAACGAGATGCCCGGTATCCTCGCCGTATTTGATCTCAACGAGGCACCACACTACAGTTCGTTCTGCCGGTGGGAAGACGAGTATCGGATGCGTGAACTCCGCCGCCTGCTCCGCGCTTCGGCGGAGCAGGCGGGCTGGAGTGGTGAAGCCGCAATCGATGCAAGTGGCTTCCAGCGTGATCAGACCAGCTATCACTACCGTGACCGTGCGAACTACTCGTTCCAGTCGATGAAGACAACCATCTTGATCGACGTGAACTCGCTAGCGATCAAAGACGTTCATTTCACGACACAGAAGGCGTGGGACGGCCACATCGGGATGCAGGTCTTCCGCCGGAACGCGGAAGACCTGCGTGTATTGTCTGCTGACGCGAACTACTCGTGGGGCGAACTCCGTGAGGAGTGTCGCTCGAACTCAACGCGACCACTGATCAAGCACAGGGAACAAACACCGTTGCAGAAGGCCCACAACGCCCGAATGACCGAGGATTACAACCAACGCTGGATGAGTGAGACGGGCTTCTCGCAGTTGAAAGAAGACGACGGCGAGAAGCTCCGCTCCCGGAGCTGGCACGGCCAGTTCCGGGAGCTGACTCGGAAGTGCATCGTCCATAACCTAACGCAGGCGGCGAGTTAGGGCTCGCCGCCTGCTCCCCTTCTCCGGACGTATCCGGGAGAGGCATCGCCGTCGTCACCGAAACAACGAAGCAAGATACCATAGTTTTGACCCTTCGGCAACCGCTGTCAGTAACAGCCGCTGTATCTTCTGACTGTAAGAACGCACCTCTGACAGCGTGAGACTACAAACAATCGACCCTACCCCGTCGCTGTCTTGCGTTCAACAAGGCAAGCACTGCTCAGGTTCCGCGGGTGGACGTTCCTACTCGCAGGCTACGACGAGACGTCGCGGGTCCCTGATGACGTAGTACAGTATGGCGGGGAACACGGTTCTCCGCGTCGGGACCGCCGTCTTAGCGTTCGGTCTCCTCACCGCTGTGACGAACCCACGGGCGTTTCTCGGTGTCGTGCTATAGTAGCGTTTGCAACTGATTATACATCCGATCGCAGGCAGTCGTGCGATCGTGTGAGTGAAGACTTGCAAATGCTACTATAGGGAGTGTGATTCTGGGAGAGTTGATTAGCGGAGTCGGCCGAGCAGTTCGTAATCGTGATCCGGAGTGTACCGACGGAACAGCAGACTGTTCGACAGCACCGACACCGACGAGAAGGCCATCGCGCCGGCCGCGAGCACGGGCTGGAGCAGCCCGAGTGAAGCCAACGGGATCATCGCCGTGTTGTAACCAAGCGCCCACACGAGATTCTGTTTAATCTTCTGGAGTGTCGCATCCGAGATGCGGATGGCCTTCACCACGTCGAGCGGGTCGTCGCGCATCAGCGTCACGTCCGCAGCTTCGATGGCGACGTCCGTGCCCGACCCGATGGCCGTCCCGACGTAGGCGACCGCGAGCGCGGGCGCGTCGTTGACGCCGTCGCCCACCATCATCGCCTTGCGCCCTTCGTCCTGGATGGCCTCGACGGCATCGGACTTGTCCTCGGGGAGCACCTCCGCGCGGACGTTCCCAGGGTCGATGCCGACCTGCTCGGCGACGGCACGGGCCGTGCGCTCGTTGTCGCCGGTGATCATCATCACGTCGATGCCGCGCTCCTGCAGTTGGCTCACGGCCTCGGTGGCACTTTCTTTGATCGTGTCGGCGTCAGCGACCACACCGACGAGTTCTCCCTCGTCCGTGCCAGCGGGCACGCGGGCGACGAGCATCGCCGTCTTCCCCTCCCTTTCGAGACGTTCCATCGTCCCCTGAGCGGGCGAGGGGTCGATCCCGTTGTCGCGGAGGAGCTTTCGGTTTCCGACCAGCACCTCGCTGTCGTCCACGGTTGCGCGGATGCCGTGGCCGGGGACGTTCTCGAAGTCCTCGGGGTCGTTCACGTCGATGCCGCGCTCTCTGGCTCCGTCGACGATGGCCCGGGCGAGCGGGTGTTCGCTCCCGCTCTCGGCCGTCGCTGCGAATCGGAGGACGTCATCCTCACTGAGACGGTCGCGTGCGGTTAGCGCTCCGCCGTCGGATCGAGGGTCCGACGAGGTCCCGCTCGCGCTACTCGCGGGACCGCCGTCGGCTGCCGGCTCTCCACCGTCCGCGACGGCCTGGCCGTCACCGTCGAAGACGACGACGTCGGTCAGTTCCATCTCGCCTTTCGTCAGCGTGCCCGTCTTGTCGAAGACGACCGTGTCGACGTCTTTCGCCCGTTCGAGAATGTCTCCGCCCTTGAACAGGACGCCGTTCTGGGCACCGATCGTCGTCCCGACCATCGTTGCAGCAGGCGTCGCTAACCCCAGCGCACAGGGACAGGCGATCAACACGGACGACGCGAAGACGATGAGCGCGAACTCGAAGACTGAGACAGTGCCACCAGCCACGACTGGGCCGCCAGCGACCGCACCCCACAGCGGAAGCCACTCGACGAACCCAGCGAGTGTTTGAGGGAAGAGGAACCACACGGTGCCCCACAGTACCGCGTTCGCGATGACCGCCGGGACGAAGTACGCCGAGATTCGGTCTGCGAGGTTCTGGATGTCTGGCTGGCGGGACTGGGCCTCCTTGACTGTCTGAACGATCTGCTGGAGCGCCGTGTCCGCGCCGACCTTCGTCGCCTCGACGACGAGGACGCCGTTCTCGTTGATCGTCGAGCCGACGACCTCGTCGCCCTCGCCTTTCTCGACGGGGACCGACTCGCCGGTGACCATCGACTCGTCGACGGCGCTCTGCCCGTCGATGACGACGCCGTCGGTCGGAATCTGCTCGCCGGGACGGACCTTCATACGGTCACCGACGGTGACATCTTCGAGTGGCACTTCCGTCTCGTTGCCGTCCTCGTCGACGAGGGTGGCCGTCTCGGCCTCCATTTCGAGAAGCTTCCGAAGGGCGTCGCCCGCCTGCCCCTTCGAGCGCGCTTCGAGATAGTTCCCGAGGGTGATGAACACCAGGATGAGCGCGGCAGTGTCGAAGTACAGGCTTCCCGCGATCAGTCCGGCAAGTACTGCAACGGAGTAGAAATACGCAGTGGACGAACCCAGTGCGATGAGAACGTCCATATTGGCGCGCCTGTTGTTGACCAGCGCGTTGTACGAGTTCTTGTAGAACGGCCAGCCGAGCACCGCCTGAACGGGTGTCGCCAGCAGGAACTCGACCCACCCGAATTCGACGCCGAAGACCGTCTCGGGCAGAATTCCCCCGCCGAGCAGAAACTTCTCTGCGAGGAAAAACAGCATCGGGGCAGCCAACGCGGCTCCGAACAGTGTCAGTCGAAGCTGTTTTCGAATCTCACCCTGTCGCGCGGCGTCCCGAGCGTCTTCACCCGCTTCACCGCTGTCTCGGTCTTCACGGACCGGCGAGTAACCGGCGTCCTCGATAGCGTCGTAGAGCGCCTCGAGTGACGTGTCCGCGGGGTTGTACCTGACCTGCGCTTCGTCGGTGGCGAAGTTCGCCTCGGCCGAGATAACACCCGGCGTGTTCTCGAGCGCAGTCTCGTTCGTCTGCACACAGTTGGCACAGGTCATATCGGAGATACCGATGGTCACCGTGTCAGACACCGCACCGTAGCCGGCGTCCTCGATCGTCTCGTAGATCTCTGCGAGCGAAACCTCGTCAGGGTCGTACTCGACGGAACCTTCGTCCGTGGCGAAATTGGCGTTCGCCTCGATGACGCCGTCGAGCGACTCCAGGGCGTCCCCAACTGTCCCCGAGCAGTTGGCACAGGTCATCCCTGTGATGTCAAGATGTGCTGTGCGTGTTTGCATCGGTATACTATAGGGGCTACTCCGTTAGGTGAGTTACTACTTAGATAGTGGGGGTAATCAACGGCGTTTGCTTTCGTTTCCAAACCGGAGTCAGCGCTACACGCCCTCTTCGAGACGCTGGTGTCGATCTTCGAATCGACTCTGACACGATGGGCAACAGAAATGATAGAGCTCTCCACCGATACGACTCGTCTCCCCCTCAGAATCCACAGTATTACCGCACTCGGCACACGTGAGTGCGAACTCGACGCCATCGATCGATGGCGTCCACTCGACTTCGTCGACTAACGTGACTGTGTATTCAACCGAGTCGACGCCGTCGAGAAGCGTGTTCACCCACGCCCGGACGTTCTGTGCTTCTGCACGTCCATAGAACCAGAGGTCGCCCTCCGACGTAATGAACACGTGTTCGACGGCGTCGTCGTTTCTGACCCGCTCGCGTACCGTCTCGAACGACTCGGCCGGGAGATCTAGCTGGACGAGTACCGGTACACCAGCCCTGAGTTTGGTACGGTCGACATCGATAGTGAAGTGGTTGATGACCCCGGCCTCCTGGAGCCGTGTGACGCGATCTGAGACGGCTGGCCCGGAGAGGCCAACTTCCTCGCCGATTGCGCTGAACGGGCGACGGGCGTTCTCGGCTAACAGCGAGAGAATCTCCATATCGGTTTCGTCCAAGTCCCGCATACTGGCCGAAAGGACGCAGGATACAATACTATTTCCCTGAATTCACTTTGGAATGCTGCGTTTCACGGCCGTTGAAACAGCAGTGTCGAAGCAGGAAACGGCAAAGAGGAGCCGACCGTGTCTCTCACTGGAGTGAGTCAAGTGATCACCGTCGAGGGGATGACCTGCGGCCATTGTGAACAGACAGTCGAAGAGGCACTCCGAGGCGTGTCTGGTGTGACTGACGCTACCGCCGATCGTGAGGCCGAACAGGCGAGCGTCGATGGTGACGCCGACGTCACGGTTCTCGTGCAGGCAGTCGTAGACGCTGGATACACAGCCCACGCCTGATACTGATTACTCCCGTCTCTTACCGCCGAGCGCCGCCAATAGGGATGGCGCTCGGCGGTAACAAGTGAGAGTAATCAGTATGAGAGACCCAGCTCGTTCGCGGACGACCCTCGTTCTCTTTCGAGTCCGCCTGCCCTGATCGTACCGCGAAAGCCGAAGTATCATACCTGGATGGATTGACATCTTCTGGCCGCCGACACGGGGCCTTTGCCCGCGTCGGATGGTGGGGATTACTCCCCGTGTTACGGGCTCCGGAGACCCGTGGTTTCGGAGGCAATTCAGCAGCGACACCGCCGGAGCTCTCTAATAAGCGGGTCTTATCGACCTCGGCATAGACTCCGATATGGTACAAAAATCGGCGGACAGGAGTAAGCCGATCGAACGCAGACCAAGACGACGTATAACAAAACTGGACCGGGGAGTGGGGGACGTGTGGTTCACGCGGGGACCAGCGAGCGGAGGACAGTTCGGCAAGCGAAACACGAGTTCGGCAAGCGAAACACGAAACTGGATCTGAGATACAATACTATGGAAGCTTCAAGAACGAAACTTATCGCGATCGTATTAGCGGCGGTGATGATGACCTCCGTCGTGGGAATGGTCGGAGCACAGGAGACACAGCAACAGACCGACTCACCGATGGACACAAACGCCACGGTGGCGTTCTCTGATCAGACGACGGACGGCACGTCGGTGACCGTCGATTCGGTGAATATGACAGACGGCGGGTTCGTTGTGATCCACGACGACAGTCTACTCGAAGGGGAGGTCACCGGGAGCGTGGTCGGCGTCTCGGAGTACCTCGAACCCGGGGAACACGATAACGTCACTGTCACGCTGTTCGATGGCGTTCCGGGAGCGACGTTCAACGAGACGGAGCTCACCGATAACGAGACGCTGATCGCGATGCCGCATCGCGACAGGAACGCCAGCGAGACCTACGACTTCGTCGCGACCAACGGATCGGAGGACGGTCCGTACGTCGACAACGGGACGGCGATCACCGACTCGGCGAACGTCACCGTGGAAACCCAGATGACCACCGGTGAATCGTTTGTCGTGACTGATCTGAGTGCTCCGGAAGTCATCGAACGGAACGATACGCTGAACGTCAGTGCAACCATCGAGAATCCCAACGACGAGGCGGACACACAGACCGTAGAGTACCGTTTCGACGGTAACGTGTCGATCCGCGAGGAAGTCAGCCTCGATGCCGGCGAGTCGACGACTATCACAACCTCCGTCAACACGTCAGCCGTCACTGCCGACAGGTACATCCACGGCGTGTACACGCGAGAGGACGGACAGCCCGCCCAGGTCCTGATCGTCGACGAAATCGCCTCCTTCGGGGTCACGGACCTCACTGCGCCCGAGTCGGTGACCGTTGGCGAAAACGTCACAGTGAACGCCACCGTCACGAACCCCAACGAGTTCGCCAACGAACAGCCGGTCGAGTTCCGGTTCGACGGCGCCCTCGTGGAGACCCGAACC
The DNA here is from genome assembly GCF_032113415.1 of Halobellus marinus. Taxonomy (NCBI): domain Archaea; kingdom Methanobacteriati; phylum Methanobacteriota; class Halobacteria; order Halobacteriales; family Haloferacaceae; genus Halobellus; species Halobellus marinus. Next base: position 23,011 of record NZ_CP134947.1, on the reverse strand, counting down.
GTCGACCTCGACGGCGAGAGCTCGACGACCGTTCAGTTCCAAATAAATACCGAGGGGACTCCCCCGGGGATGTACATCCATAGCGTCTTCTCGAACGACTTCGGACAGGACGCGATCATCACGGTCGAAGTCCCGGACGACGGGGATGACGGAGACACCGGAAACGAAACCAGCACACCCGAAGACGGTACTGACGGAGACACCGGAAACGAAACCAGCACACCCGAAGACGGTACTGACGGGGACACCGGAAACGAAACCAGTACACCCGAAAACGGCGCTGACGGGGACACCGGAAACGAAACCACTGCACCCGGAGAGGACACCGAAGAGGGCGACTCCGGTGAAGAGGGTACCGACGCGGAACCGACAGCACCCCCCGAGGATGCGTAACTAACCTGGGTCCCCAGGTTCGCACTTTCAGCCGAGTCCCGCATACTCGGCGTTTATTTCCCATCGATACCGGGATGCTCCGTCGGGACGGGCGAACGGCTGGGTTGAGTCGTCACAAGGCGGAGAGATTCGCTGTTTCCCTTCCTAGGCCAACGACGAGCGCCGTCTGGCGTTCGTACGTAGACAGAACGCGTATTGTCATATGTGGACAGAACGCGTCGTTGCGGTGAATCGCCTCGGGGTCAAGCCCCGAGGCTTCCCGTTTCTACGACGTGACTTGCAGACACACACTGAAATTCAGGTGTGTCCGTAGCGGTCACAGTCTCCACGGGCGTGTCTTCGGGCCATCCCAGCCCTAGTTCAGAAAATCCGCTCTTGAGAACGTTCATCGCCGCGTTCGCGTCTCTGTCCGTCTCGAAGCCACAACTCGGACAGGAGTGTTCCCTGACCCAGATTGGTTTCGCCGTTTCCACACCGCACGACGCACACTCTTTCGTCGTCCCTTCGGGTTCAACCTGCTTGACGTGACAACCGTACAGGTCAGCCTTGTATTCGAGCAGAGTGATGAACTGTCGCCACGCCGCATCCTGCTTGTTGCCAGCGTTGTGCGACTGCTCCAACATCCCCTTCACGTTCAACTCCTCAACGAACACAGCGTCGTACTCGCGGACGAGCCACGTCGTAATCTTGTGCTGATAGTCCACCACCTTCTGCTTGATGTGGCGCTTCACCTTCGCCACTTCCCGACGTTGCTTCTCGTAGTTGTTCGACCCCTTCTCCTTACGAGACAACTTGCGTTGTTCGCGGCGAAGACGCTCGTGCTCGTCTTTGAGGTCGAGCCAGACCACGGTCTTGCCGTCGCTCGTGTGGATGTAGTTGAGGATGCCGAGGTCGATACCTACGCTGTTGCTCGCGTCAAGCGAGTCCACGTCGGGCTTCTCGGGCAAGTCGGCGTCGTCGGTTTCGAGGCCGAGGGAAACGAACCACTCGCCGGTGGTCTCCTTCTTGAACGTGACTTCTTTGATGGTTGCTTGGTCGGGAATCGAGCGGTGGTAACGGATTTTGACCCAGCCGATTTTGCTGAAACGGACGTAAGCATACCTGTCGCGCCCCTCTTTTCATCGAGGTCGAAACCGGACTGGTTGTACGTCACGCTCCGGTACTCGGTGGGTGATTGCCGTTTGAGTCGACCAACGTTGTACCCTTTCTCTTTCTTCTTGCGAAGGTTCGAGAGGTTCCGATGGAAGCGAGCGACGGTGGCTTGTGCGGCCTTCGAATGCAGGTCGCTGAACACCGGCCACTTTCGCTTCCATTCGGGGAGTTTGTTGTTCTGGTCGTACTCACTCGGTTTGTCGTCCTCTGGGGCTTGTTCGTAGTCCCAGCGAACGTGGTTGTAGAGTTGGCGATGAACATTCAGATGGTGTTCCAGTCGCTCCGCTACCTCTTGTGTTGGACAAGCTTGATAGCGGTAACTGTACTCCATCGCTGTCCCGTGATTACGGATGTGTCGTCTTAATGGTTTGTATCCCTGCGTGTCGGCCTCATCCCCGAGGTCAAGCCTCGGGGTATTCGCCTTGACCGCCGATAAATAGCAGCGGGCGTGTGGTTCTCGACAGAGACGCCGACAGACGGGGTCCACCTTCGAGTGACCCGTTCGGTCCTCGTCGCCGCCCACCTTTTTTCGAACTGCTCGCCGAGTTCCTCCTCGGAAAATCGGTGCTGGAAGAGGTCACCCGATGAAAATCAGAGACCACAGATCGAGGAATTAGTCCCGATAGCGGCCGCTTCCGACCTCCAGTTCGCCCCGCACGAAGTACCAGCCACGGCCCGGCCCCAGCAGTTCCGTGTGGGCCCGTTCGCGGTACTCGTTGCCGGTCCACTCGCCGGCGATCCATTCGTTGCGGCCGGCCAGGTGCGCGGAGACGTACACCGTCGTGTCCTCGGGTGCTCCGTAGGTGGCGTACATAGGGGTGTCGTACTCGAAGCAGCGGTGGCGCTCCTGGGAACCGTACATACACTCGACCGGCGTGCGGTTGAACTGCGGAGAGAGCAGTGGCTCCGTTCCGAACAGCGCTGCCGTATCGATTGGTTCCCCGCTCGGGGCAGTCACGGAGAACGTGAAGGTGCCGTCATCGACTACGCCCATCGATGGGTTCGACGGATCGTACTCCGACTCGGGAATTGCTTCGCGCCACCCCATCGTCTCGTTCGCCACCTCGCGGTAGTACACGCGATTGACCTCGATGCGGTCGGCGCTGATGGCAAGCATCCGTCCGTGCTTCGTGTCGACTAATTCGTACGTGAAGTTCACACGCGAGGGGTCACCGTCGTATCCGCGGATTGCAGGGGTTTCGCGGCGATACTGGACGTCCTCGACGAACCGCTCGCCGAGTTCCGCCTCGCCGCTCGTCTCCGGCACCGGCACGTAGAACGTCGCATTCGACAGCGTCTGGTCCGCAGAGATCGTCACCTGATACTCGTAGGTACTTTGTTCGGACTGCTCGGCGCGTTGCTGGCCGAGCGCGTACACCCCGCCGAGCAGCAACCCGAACGCGACGACGACGGCGACGACCCCAATGCCGACACCACGCCAGTTGACGGTGCTGTCGGGGCCTCGCGTGACGTAGCGATACCCGAGGATGGCGACAGCGGCACCGGCGATGAACCCGATCGGAAGGGCGACGAGCAGCGACAACCAGATGAACGCCTCGAGCACGACAGCGACGATAACGGTGACGACGGCGAACATCAGGACTCCGGCGACAAGACTTCCGGCAACGACGCCCCATCTGGGCTCGTGACGGTCGCCCGGATCTTCTTTTGACGGTCGGGCGCCTGCGAGAAGACTGCCGAGCGTGCCTCCGATGCTCGCAACGAGGACTTGCCCGAGAGAGGCCGCAAACGACAGCAGTGCAGCGACGCCGAAGCCCGCGAGCGGCGATCCGGGGGCGAACGGCAGATCCCCGAAGCGGGTGAACAGAATCACGCCTGTGACGACAGTGCTGAGTGCTGCCATAACCACCCCAGCGACGGCACCCGCGACCAGCCCTCGCTCGGTGTCGTCGCCTTCGAGATATCCTGCGACGCCACCGCCCAGGAGTGGCGCGACGAGGAGAACGAGCGGAACGAACCCGAGCGCCGCCCCAGCCAGGCCTCCGATTGCTCCGTTTCGGAGGGCCTTGCGCGTCAGCAGAGGCATACAGGATATGACTCTATGTGATCACAAAAAACCCGTACTCACTCCGGTCGAGGAGACGACGACACGGCTGCTGGTACGCTCGCGCATCCGGCTGCTCGCGAAGCCGATCGACTCACCCGGACGGAAACGGTCGCGAGGGGGAGTGATCCGAAAGTCGAGAATCGACGACCACTCGTATGTCGCAGACTGGGGACATCCCACGGAAGCAGTACAGACTCGACAGCAAGCCCACCGGGGGACGCTGGTGGTCCGCGAGGGACTGGGCGGACGTCGAGAACTAAGGGCGTCCGACCCGGACTTCCAGGTCGGATGGCGAACATCCACGAACTCATCGATATCGGGACCATTCAGGTGAGTGCAGGCCTCCTGCGCGATCTGAAGTTCTTCGCCCGATCCCTCGACTCCCCACCGCTCGTCGAGGTGGCGAGTGAATCGGAGGCCACGGTCGACGATCTCAGTACTGCTGGTGAGCGGACCGTCCCCGTCGACACACCGATCGGGACGTTCGAGGCGGCGTATCTGCCCTGGCAGTGGCGTGGCCCGGACTATCCGACGCTCATCTATCACCACGGGAGCGGCGAGCGACCGTTCGACTTCGGGCGGTTCAGTTCGAACTCGTTCCGGCGGTTGTTCGTCGGATCCGACGATGCGATTCCAGCCAACGTCGTCGCCGTCAGAGCACCGTTCCACGACGGATCGAATATGGATTACGCCCGGGCGATGGGCGAACTCGAGAACTTCGTCGGGATGCTCGCCGCCTCAGTCGTCCTCATCGACGCGCTCGCCACAACGGCGAACGATCGAACCACTCGCCCGGTCCTCGTATCGGGTATCAGCCTCGGTGGCTGGGCCGTCAACCTCCACCGAGCCTGCTTCGACACCGTCGATCAGTACGCTCCGATCTTCGCCGGGGCCGCGCTGGGCGAGATGTTCGTTTCGTCCATCTATCGGAAGATGACAGCCGGGGAAGTCCAGAGACGCCCGGATCACCTCCGTGAGGTACTCGGCTTCGAGGAGGAGTTCAGGGCCGTCGAGTCGGCCAACTGTGCGCCGCTTCTCGCGAGGTACGACCGTATCATCGAGTACGACAGCCAGCGACCGAGCTACGCCGGGATGTCGCTCGCGGTGCTGAATCGCGGGCACGTCACCGGTGCGCTCGCCACAGCGCCCCTCCGGGAACACGTGCTTGGTGCCATTCCAGACACGGACGCCGGGGCAGAGATTCCGCACACAGACGCCAAGACGGCGGCGAACGATCAGTAACGACCACCGTCAACGACACCGTGTAGTCGGTGGGTTTGGACCGCTCGAGGCGGGCAGTCATCGTCGTATTCATCGATCGACCGCTATCGATGGCGGAGGTCGGGGCTCGTAAGCGACGGGTCGAACTGAACGGCACCCTCGCGCCAGTTGACCCACAGAAGGGTGAGGCCGAGACCGATTCCAGTGGCAACGATTCCGATGAGGCCCGCTTCCGGGCCAAACTCCTCCGGTGAGTAGTCTGCGACCGGATTGCTCGATGGCCACCAGAGAGACGCCGTTTTTCGTCCCACTGACGGGAAATCCGTAGACCGTCCCCTGAAAAAAGTTCCACGTCGTGTGGAGGCCGATCGGAATCGCGAGTTCGCCGGTCAACACGTAGCCAGCCGCAAGCGTGAGCGCCGCGAGCATAATACCGACCGTACTTGCGAGCGTTGCGTTCGGGTTTCCGGCGTGCCACCCCGAAGACGACGGAGGTAAACAGCGTGGCAAGCCCGACTGCAGCCGTCCCACGAACCCGCTCGAACCACGTCAGTCCCTCCGCGATGTTCGTGATAAGATATCCCCTGAACAGGAGTTCCTCGTAGACACCCACGGCCGCGAACGTGACGAACCCCCAGGCGAACCACGGCCAGAAAGCAAAGTCAGCACGCGCGATGAAAAACAGCTCTCTGACAGTGATCCAGCCAGCCAGCAGTTCGACGACGAACACCCCTGTCATCAGCACAGCCCCCAATCCGAGGCCGAACCCAAGATCGACCCACCAATCCCGGTCGAATCGAAACCCGAAATCCCGGAACCACCGCCGATCGAGGAACCGGCCGGCAAGATACACGCTGCCGACCATCACGACCAACTGTCCCGACACGAAGACCAGATTCCGGGCCGCAATCCGGGTTTGATCACCTGGACGTCCCGGCCTGAACAGTGCGACCACGGATTCGATCGATCGGCTGGAGAGGATGCCGACGGCCGTCGTCACGAGGATACCGAGGACGACCAGCAGAGCAAGCCACAGTACCAGTCGCCACGGGAGCCGCAGTCGGCGCGTCTGTTCGTTCCAGACGATGGCTTTCCCACGTTCGAGCATTATCTGTTAATGATGTCAAGTTAATTGATAATTCTATCGCCCTGAAAATTTGGTGGTGATCTAGAGAAAGGCCGGTAACACAAATATCATAATGAGATTGATAATTCCGTGGGTGAGCATACTGGCTACTATGTTGCGACTCCAGACGTACACGCCCACGAGTACAACCGTGAATACTGCCTGTGGGATCGCGCCGACGAGACCCCAAGACGGAAAATGAACCGCGAGAAAAACGAACCCGCTGACGACAGCTCCGACCCAGACACTACCAGTTAATTCTGTCAGCCGTTCGATCGGGTAGCCCCGCCAGAGTATCTCTTCGGTGACGACGGCCGTCCCGACGACAGCGATCTGGACTGGGAGGGAGAGTTGACCGATCGCCGACAGTGTCTCCGGTTGTTCGAGATTTAGGGTGACGACGGCGACACCAGTCACGAGGAGGCCGAGCACGGCCCCACCGAGACCAGCACCCAGTCCGACAGCTACCTCTTTGCGGTCGGGTACCCGGAGACCGATCGAGGGTAGCTGCCGCCGCTCCCAGTAGACGACGAGAACCAGAATAGTGCCGACCAGTAACCAACTGGCAAGGGAGGTGGCAGAAACGAACCGGCTGCCGACACTTCGACCCATCGCAGAAGACCGAGCCGTCCAAGCAACGGAGTTCCGAACAGGGAGAGAATCAAACCGACGAAAACTGGAAAAGACAGGGATGCACGCGACTCGCGTCGAGCTTTGTCAGGCCCCATCTTAGATCCGCCCTCGGTTGGATGTGACTGCAGGATATGACAAATATATGTGGGTCCGTTACGACCCGCGTTCACAGGAATGTAGTCAGTAGACATCTTGCCTTGTTTTGCCGCTAGCTGACTGTAGTTTCAGACGCTCTCACAGGAAAATACCGTCAAGCTAACCGGGAATTGGACGCCGTCTGGCGATATGGGATCGCTCAGACGGCTCGCTCGGATGTGTCGAGATCTTGCCAAACAGCACGTAGATGACCCTGACGTACCCGCCGCGCCGAACGGCGCGGACGGGTACGCCAAGTGGACACAGATTGCGTTGATTTTGTTCCGCGTTGAGTTGGAGAAGAGTCTTCGTGAGACTGAAGACTACCTCAACGAGATGCCCGGTATCCTCGCCGTATTTGATCTCAACGAGGCACCACACTACAGTTCGTTCTGCCGGTGGGAAGACGAGTATCGGATGCGTGAACTCCGCCGCCTGCTCCGCGCTTCGGCGGAGCAGGCGGGCTGGAGTGGTGAAGCCGCAATCGATGCAAGTGGCTTCCAGCGTGATCAGACCAGCTATCACTACCGTGACCGTGCGAACTACTCGTTCCAGTCGATGAAGACAACCATCTTGATCGACGTGAACTCGCTAGCGATCAAAGACGTTCATTTCACGACACAGAAGGCGTGGGACGGCCACATCGGGATGCAGGTCTTCCGCCGGAACGCGGAAGACCTGCGTGTATTGTTCGCTGACGCGAACTACTCGTGGGGCGAACTCCGTGAGGAGTGTCGCTCGAACTCAACGCGACCACTGATCAAGCACAGGGAACAAACACCGTTGCAGAAGGCCCACAACGCCCGAATGACCGAGGATTACAACCAACGCTGGATGAGTGAGACGGGCTTCTCGCAGTTGAAAGAAGACGACGGCGAGAAGCTCCGCTCCCGGAGCTGGCACGGCCAGTTCCGGGAGCTGACTCGGAAGTGCATCGTCCATAACCTAACGCAGGCGGCGAGTTAGGGCTCGCCGCCTGCTCCCTTCTCCGGACGTATCCGGGAGAGGCATCGCCGTCGTCACCGAAACAACGAAGCAAGATACCATAGTTTTGACCCTTCGGCAACCGCTGTCAGTAACAGCCGCTGTATCTTCTGACTGTAAGAACGCACCTCTGACAGCGTGAGACTACAAACAATCGACCCTACCCCGTCGCTGTCTTGCGTTCAACAAGGCAAGACATCTTGTACTTCGACATCGCTTCGGACCGCGCTGTCAGGTTCACAGATCCACAAGCGGGCGCGCCTATCCACTTTGCAGGGGCGGTTGGTCGTGAGACAGATGTGCCCGATTCATCGGAGAAAATGACCGGCGGGGTTAGTCGGCCGCCTGGCCGCCATCAACCGGGATAGTGACGCCAGTCACGAAGGACGCGTCCTCGGAGCACAGGAACGCCACGACACCGGCCATCTCCTTTGGGTCGGCCTGACGTCCCATCGGCACGTCAGACATAGTACTCGTATCGAAGGGCAACTCACGAGGATCCGACCCGCCTGCCATCGTTTCTTGGATGTTCGTCTCCGTTGGCCCGGGCGCGATCGCGTTGACGCGGACGCTGCGGTCGGCGTATTCAAGCGCGGCCGTCTTCGTCAGCCCAACGACGCCGTGTTTACTGGCAACGTAGTTCCCGAGTCCACCCATCCCGACGAGTCCCGCTTCGGACGCTGTGTTCACGATGACTCCCCCGCCCTGTTCTTCCATCACGGGCAACTCCGCCTTCATTCCGGCCCATACACCTTTCAGATTGACGTCGATGAGTCGCTCCCAATCATCCTCCTCGATATCGGTGATGTCTTCGAGCCCGGTGAGAATACCGGCATTATTGACGGCAATATCAAGCCCTCCGTACGTATCGACAGTGGTCTCAACCAACTGCTGAACTTCTTCAGGATTAGCAACGTTGGCCGATACAAAGGTGGCAGACCCACCGTCGTCCTCGACAGATGCAACCACCGCCTCGCCGCGCTCTTCGTTTACGTCAGAGACCACTACATCAGCTCCCTCGTCAGCGAGGCGTTGGGCTATTGCACGTCCAATTCCCGATCCGGCTCCAGTGATGAGTGCTGTCTTGTCCGAGAATCGGTCCATAATTCGACCTCCATCAATACCTTCATCATAAGTGTATATATACTCGTGGGGCGTGTTATCTCGCCTCACTCTCGGGCGATAAAATGAGGCCGGTTCCGACTTCCTGCTTGAACTGCCTTTGAGGCCGTTCTCCCTGAATGTTTATTTCAATAGAGTGTGAGTTCGTGACCGTTAGAGCGGTGACTGCGCAACGCTGCTAAAACGCAATCGACCGATGTCCCGATCGCAAACAGTGACTGATGCCATCGCTGGTACCCAACAGCCGAACGCGTACTCGCGACGCACGGTACTTCGCGGCCTCGCAGCGACAGGCTCTGCGGCGGTCGCCCTCCAAGGAATGTCCAGCAGAGCGAGCGCGATTGAACCCAGCCAGCAGGAACAGTCCAACGGACTGCTATCCGACCCAGAATCCTTCGAGACGTTTCTCGATGGCGTGATGAACACCCAACTTGAGGCCCACGACATCCCCGGTGCGACCGTCGCAGTCGTCGATGGTGATTCGACGTTCACGAAGGGGTACGGTGTCCGGGACGTCTGGACCGACGCGCCGGTCGAGGCCGCCGATACGCTCTTTCGCATCGGATCGACGTCGAAACTCTTCGCGTGGACGGCAGTTATGCAGGGTTTCGAGGCTGGTCGGGTCGATCTTGAAAGTGACATAAACGAGTATCTCGACGATATCACGATACCGGACACGTACGACCAACCCATCACCCTCGATCACCTTGCGACTCATACTGCGGGATTCGAGGAACGCGCTCGTGGAACGTTTGTCCTGAACGAATCGGATCTGCGTCCGCTCCCGACGATGCTCAAGAACGAGCGACCGGCAAGAGTTCGGCCGCCGGGTGAGTTTACTGCCTACTCGAACTACGGGGCCGCGCTTGCCGGTTATATCGCCGCCACGACTGCCGGGTCGTCGTTCAGTGAGTATGTCGAAGCGGAGATTTTCGAGCCGCTCGGGATGGATCAGAGCACGTTCGACCAGCCCGTTCCCGATGCTATCGACGGGACGCTCTCGAAGGGGTACACGACCCCGAACGGTCGGTATCAGGAGGGCAATTTCGAGTACGTCGGTATGGCGCCAGCTGGATCGATGAGTACAACAGCGACCGATATGGCGCGGTTCGTCCGTGCCCACCTGCAGGGTGGCGCAACCGGCCAGGGACGCATCCTCGAGTCCGATTCCGTAGCGACGATGCACCAGCGGCGATTCGGCAACGACGATCGACTGAACGGAATGTGCTTTGGGTTCTACGAACTGAGCCGGAAAGATGTGCGTATCGTGGGGCACGCGGGCGACACCGAGCAATTCCACAGTTTAGTGGCCCTGCTTCCGGAGCACGGGGTCGGGCTCTTCGTCTCGTACAACAGCCCTGGTGGTATCGAAGCCAGAGACGAACTGCTCGACGCACTGATCGACGAGTACTACCCGAGCGAAGAGAGCACATCCCAGCCCGATGGCGAGCCAACGCGGGTGAGTGACGTGACCGGGACGTATCGCACACTCAGGTCTCCATACACCACGTCGGAGAAACTGTTGGGCGTGCAGTCGAATGTCACTGTCTCCGTCGATGACCAGGGCCGACTCGTCACGACCGGCCCCGGCGGGTCGACGCAGTGGGTCGAGGTGAACGACCTGTATTTCGAGGCGGTCGATGGATGGGACGCGCTTGTCTTTGAGGAGACCGACGGCGAGATAACCCACCTGTTCTTCGACAGCAGGCCTCCCTCAGCCTATGAACGACTCGGGGCCAGTGAGCAACCGGCAACGCACGCAGCCATCGCCGGCCTGAGCATCCTGGTCTTTCTCGGAGCCGTCCTCGGATGGACGGCGACGGGTCTCTGGCGATGGTACCGTGGCGAGACGCGAGAACGACCGACCTCCCCACTGCGGCACACTCGTCGGATCGCTGGACTCACAGCGGTGAGCTATCTGGGGTTCGTGATTGGATTGGCCGTCGTCGTGTTAAGCGATCCACAGGCGGCCCTCCTCGGGAATCCGCTACCGTTGCAGGTCGTCCTGCTGTTCCCGCTCTTGGGAGCCCTCGCGAGTGTCACGACGCTCGTCCTCACCGGGTTTGCCTGGCAGCGGGATGTCTGGAGCCGCCTGACGCGAGTTCAGTATACCGTGGTCGGCCTCACAGGTGTCATCTTTGCGCTCGTTCTCGCGTACTGGAACCTCCTCTGGTATCAGGTGTAGCGGCGTAACGTTCCCGAAAAGGAGGTCTGTTGAAATCCTCAGCGAGTTATAGGTTCGCCCGGTAGTGCAACCGAATGCAGTTCTTCCAGAAATCGTAGTTACTCCAGTTCGTCGAACAAGCATATCACTCGGCTCGACGAACTGTCACTCGCTACGCCTCGAAGTTCTCGAAACGGAGGTACACACTCCACCCAACACGTTGTCTTGCTCTGTCTCAACGTACAGAAGAATACGACGTCCCGGATGCTTCATGACGAACTGATCGAGATCGCGGGTGTTCACCCGCTCATCAAGCATCAAGAATTTTTATCACTCCACAAAGCAGGGAAGCTCAGCTGGACCCTGCCCTATACGATCTGCGCAGTCAGAACGAGAGTGTAAACCCCCGGCTAAAACACGAGTACCGTGCGTTTGTCCGCTCAAGCCACTGGTGGAAACAGTTTCGGAACTCACCAGCACCTGTCTCACGAAGAACCTCGACCGATCACTCTCATTGGTGAATAAAGAGTGCTCACCTATTGTTCAGTCCAGTGGATGTCTTCTGTATAAACCATCAATCCAGCACAAGGACTCTCATAGAGTCTCGGGACCATCTTGTTCTCGCAGGTCTCACGGTCAAATCAACCCTCCAGGCTTGTCATTCCCGGGCATCTCTCGAAGTACTATTTACTGTTGGAGACATTTGATGACGTTGGGAACACTACAACCACTTAACACCGATAAATCCGTATGTTCGGACATTATGGATCGGCAAGAAGCCAAATCCCGTCTCGAATCCAGATTGCAATCTGCCGTCGAAGACAATCGCGATCTCCACTCCGGGTACTTGTTGGTCCATTCCGATAGCCGTGACCTGCATTGGAATATGGCCACCGGACAGACGGGAGATATCGAAGCCGTTCCGGAGCAACCATACTACGCAGCCAGCATCGGCAAGAGCTTCACGTCGACAATCGTGGGCATACTCTCGGACGACGGCCAACTCAGTTTCGACGACCCCATAGCAGAGCATCTATCGAACTCGGTTCTCGACGGCCTCCACACGATTGACGGGACAGACTACACAGACGAGATTCGGATCCGTCATCTCCTCGGTCACACCTCCGGACTTCCACATTCCCTCCCCGAAGGCGGAAAGATGTTCTTGAACACTCGGCTGGAAGAATCACCCGAGGGGAAGACACTGTTCGACGAGATGTTGGCGGACCCGGACCGGACGTGGGAACCGGAGGAGACGATCGAATGGGCAACTCGAAATCAGAGCCCCACTTCCCGCCTGGGGAGGACTGCTACTATTCGGAGTTCGGGTACAATCTGCTCGGACTGATTATCGAAAGCGTGACCGACCAACCGTATCACGAGGCCCTGAAGGAGTTCCTTTTTGGCCCATTGGAGATGGCGCATTCGTACTTACCCCCATTCTCAGAACCCGCAGTAGACAGCGAGCTCCCCACAGCTCCATTTTACATCGACGAGACGAAGATCGATGTGGACACCGTGCCTTCGTTGAGCGCCTTCTATGCCGGTGGACAGACCGTCAACACCGCAGAAGAGCTATTCAAGTTCCATCGAGCCTTGGTTGAGGGAGAACTCGTATCCGACGAGACGCTCCAGGAGATGCGGCAGTGGAACAAACTGTGGCAAGGAATCGACTACGGCTACGGCTTCGTCCGCATTCGCCCCTTCCCGTTTCTCAAACGATTCCACTCGTGGGGTGGACTCGGTGCGAGTAGCGCATTTATCGTATACAACCCCTCGATTGACGTCTATCTGATCGGAACATTCAACCAGTGGTCGTATATGCGGAAGAGTATGATGTTTCTCTTCCGAACGCTCCGTTTGATCTCGAAGGTGAAGCGGGCCTGACGATAGCTTCCCAAGCGATAGGAGAATCACTCGGACGTCAGTGTTCTACTGCCGCCGATCACCAACCTATCGAGAGAATGAGCTGCGACGCTGTAGGAGAAAAAGAACACGACCATCACGAACAGTTCGGCGAGGTCGAACGCGACGACGTCCACGGTGGCGACAACGGGGATCAGCGACAACAGAGCTTCGACCGCACGGTCGAACGTTATCACGGCGACGGCAGTACCGGCGATCAGGGCCAGGAGATATCCCGTCGTTCGCAGTGACGACGGAGTGACGCGTGACCACACCCGCAGTTGGTACTCGTCGTACGTACCGACGCCGAGCGCCGCGAGTTGACGCCGTACTTGGTCGATTGCGGTCACCACCAGCACGAACCACAGTGCGGTCGCGAGCCCGAACCGGACGAACGAGGGTGATAGATCGAGAACCGTGTCGCTGAACACCGTGACGATGGCCGGGGTCACGCGATCGACGAGGACGTAGAACAGGAGATAGCCGAGGCCTGCCTCTATCGGTCCGTAGGCCGGGAACTGGCTATCTTCCTCGTCAACGTGACGAGTCTCGCCTGCGACAGACATACTCATATGTGACCGATGGCAACGAGCGTCTTCAAGTATGCTACCGCTTGCCGGACAGTGAGGACCGACCCTTTCGTCCGGAGATCCTCACATTCGCCGAGAACCATCTGTATTGATAACGTTTCTCCACCCTACCCGAGGGTATGAACATCGCGATTCCCACGCAGTACATCACGACTGCCCTATTGGTGGTCATAGTCGTTGGGGTCGCTGGATGGGGAGCACCGTTCGTACTGACGCCGAATGCAGGCGGAAGTGGGTACACTGTCGAGCACGTCTACATCGAGGCTGACGACCGCATCACGACAGCCACACTGTATCTTCCCGATGGGGACGAGCCATCCCCGGGCATCGTGTTCGGGGCCGGATCGGGGACCGCACCCGCGCTATATCACAACTATGGGGCGGCACTCGCCATAAACGGCTTCGCCGTTCTGATCGCCGGGCAAACGAGAGAACTGGAGGCCGGAAAACCGATCCGCTGGGAGACCAGACGCGAGTCGTCAGTGCTGTTCAGAACGGGCGAAAGCGGACTACCACAACTGGGTCTCATATCTGGCGTCGCATCCGCGAGTCGACGAGGAACGAATGGTCCTCGGCGGCCACTCCGGCGGTGCCAACAGCGCGTACCGGGTCGCATACGAACGGCCCGATACCGACGGTGTCGTCGCCATCGCCGGCCGCTTCCCGCCCGAACGTAACGACACGCTGCAGACGAATCTCCTGCTGGCGACCGGAAGCGACGACTCGCTGGTCCCACCGAGCAAACTTACGAACGTCTCCGCGGAACTGACTGGCACCCCGCTCCAACCGGGCCAACAGGTCGGCTCGTTCGAGGACGGAACCGCCCGCCGTGTCGTGGTCGCTGAGGGCGCAACCCATCTCTCGGAATCCGACAACCCCGTATTGGTCCGTGAGACGACCGACTGGGCACTCCAGTCAATCGGCGAGTCACCGCCTGCAGACCTCGGAATCACCGTCCGCTCGATTGGATCGGTTGTCTACCAGTTCCTGTTCGGGCTCGTCGGCGTCCTCGCCGCCACAACGCTGACGAAACGGGTCGTCTCGATGCGTTTCGACGACCGGCGACAACGGGACGCTGTCGTCGCCGCTACGTGGCTTGTTGGCTTCGCGACGGTCGTCCACACGACGGTCTCCCAGCGGATCTACCACGTCGGACCGATGCCCGAGCAGGTACTGAAGTACGTCTTGCTGGCCGGCCTACTGCTCGCTGTCGGCGTCGCTCTCGACCGCCTGGCGTCGCGGATATCGTGGACCGACACGACGGTCGGCTCGTCTCTGCTCGACCTCGGCTTTCTTCTGCTCCCCGTCGGCGCGTTCGTACTCCTCTCGACTCGATTCGTCACGTTCCAGCTCGTGACGACCGTCGTTCTCTCCTCGTTCGTTCTCGTCGTGCTGGGCGTGTTCCTCGCCGAACTCGCTGTCTTGAATGTGCAGCGTCGGGCCCGCTGGATCGTAGTCGGACTCACTGTCCTCTGGCTGATGCCGGCGATCGTGCCACCATACCTCTGAGGCCCTGGTATCATTCTGCTGATCACCGCCAGCGATACCTCTTTGACGAATGTACGGCCGTTATGGAACGTATGAAAACAACCTGTCACGAGCTCGTTTGTGTCGTCCACGACCGATTCGTCGCTGCAAACGAGATCACGGCCGGGGAACCGCTGTCGCCATAGGGATGAAATATGCTCTGTTCCCACAACCTGATGTCTGAACGGAAGTACGATACAGCCACACCGGCCGCGATGAGACAATAACCGATGTCTACGGAACAACAAGCCGACGAACCGGACCCATCGACCGAATCTATCGGTGACCCATTCAGCGGACAGCAACTCCGTCGTGGACTCGTCTTGCTCGTCGCGTTCGTCGGTATGCGCGCGATTCTGTGGGGGCCGTTCTGGTCACAACCGACCCTCAACGAACCGATCCAATTCGGGGCCTTAATCCTCGTCTCGGTTCTCGTCGGATCAGTCGGACTCGTGTATCTGGGGTTCACACGATGGGTCGGTGTCGATATCGTCGCGTGGTGGATCGACCGCGATCACGTCCGCAGAGATCTCATCTGGGGTCTCCTCGGGTTCATTCTCGCTCTCCTCGTGATGTTGGGGCTCACGCTGGGCCTCCAGTCGACGTTCGGACCGCCTCAAGACGCTCCGGTTGCAGACGCTCCATCGCTGGTCGGGACACTGCTTCTGTACGCCTTCGGCTTCGCGGTCGCTGCCTTCCAAGAAGAGACGCTCTTCCGGGGCTTCCTCCAGACGGCTATCGGCCACCGTTTCGGGGAGTGGCCGGCGGTTGTCGTCCAAGCTGGTGTGTTTTCTCTCGCACACGTGGGGTACTACCCGCTGACTGCGTGGTACCTGTTCCTGACCGCGTTCGCCGGCGGCCTCGTGTACGGCTGGCTTCGGAAGCGTCGCAGCCGGCTCTTGGCCCCGGGCATCGCACACGGCCTGATCGGGTGAGGGCCCCCGACATCGATTCCGGGGCGGGGCTGTGCGTAGAGCAGCAGGCAACCAATTCCGGATCCCGTACGTTCCGCAGCGGCGTCCCAAGAGCACAGGCACGGACTCGTCGACGTCTTGGAATCGACTGAGCATCCACATCGGCCATCGCCGCGGAGCGCATATCTCCTTGCCAGGTGACCGAATCTGGAATGGAAACCGCCGAGTCCTACATCGCGTTAAGCTCAGTATATTTTTGATTCATTGCGTTGATACGAGCGGTATGCGCTCATCATTCGAGACAACGGCTCGCCGAGGGGTCGTGGTCGGTCTCGTCGCGGTGCTCCTCCTTTCGACGGTGTCAGGGTCGCGGCGGCGCAGTCCGTTCGAGGAGCCTCGGGAACGATTGTCGTCGAGGAAGGGCAGACCGTCTCCAGCGTCGACGCAGTCGCAGGGAGCATCGTGGTCCGGGGAACTGTCACGGGTGATGTCTCCGGCGCCGCCGGAACGATTCATATCGCCGAGGGCGGGCGTGTCGGGGGATCGATCTCCGGCGCCGCGGGAGACGTCCGCATCGGTGGTGAGGTCGGCGGCGACGTCACCGCCGGCAGCGGCAACATCCAGGTGACCGAGACCGCCACGATCGGCGGCGATGTCAGTGTCGGCGCTGGATACGTCCGCATCGATGGCCGGATAGACGGCGACGTCCGTGTCGGCGCTGAGACGATCGTCCTCGGACCGAACGCAGATATCGGTGGCGAGTTCCGCTACGACGCCGCCGCGTTCACGCAAGACCCCGCAGCGACGGTCGCGGGCGGCGTCGTGGAAGATCCGAATCTCCGCGACAACGTTGGTAGCTTCACGCTCCCCAACTGGGTAGCAGCGGGTACGGCCTCCTCGCAAATCTCCTGCTCGGGGCGATCCTGCTCGTCCTCTTTCCGTCCTTCTCGGCGAGGCTCGCGGGGCGTGTGTCTGACGAGCCGGCGAAAGCTGGCGGCGTTGGATTGCTATCACTCGTCGGCGGCCCGATTCTCCTGGCGCTGATCGCCATCACGATCATCGGCATTCCGCTCGCCGTCCTCGGCGCAATTGCATTCGGGCTCGCAATCTGGGTCGGAGCCGTCTACGGCCAGTACGCCGTCGGTGCGTGGGCTCTCCGGTTGATCGGACGGGACAACCGGTGGCTGGCGCTCGTGGCGGGCCTCGTCGGGTTCGCCGTTCTCGATGCGATCCCGATCTTGGGCGGATTCCTCGTCTTCGGTTCACTCCTGCTGGGACTGGGCGCACTCGCGTTGGAGCTCCGGAACTCGTTCCGCACCCGGCGGGGTTCAGGTCCCAGCGACCGACAGACGACGTTCGAGGAGTCGTTCAGCGACTCACAGGCCGGATCTTCCGCCGAACGGAAGACGGACAGTCAGTGAATACGGTCGGATACCGGGTGTGCGTCCGAGGTTCGATACAACCGCGGGCGATGTTTGACGGGGTTCCCGGCATCTGATTGTACCGTGAGATTTTGAGGAGTGTCGGCGTACAAGTAGTATGGATACCACCTCTCGTCCCGCGTCCGAATCGAAAGAACCCCTCCGGAACGAAGCGGTTGCGATCCAGACAACAGGGCTGACAAAACGCTACGGGAAAGACGTTCTCGCTGTTGACAATCTCGACCTGACCGTCCACGAAGGCGAGATATTCGGGTTTCTCGGGCCGAATGGCGCCGGAAAGTCCACGACAATCGATGTGATTATGGACTACGTCCGCCCGTCCGCCGGGAGTGCAACTGTCCTCGGATACGACGCACAGACTGAGACGCGCAAAATCCACGAGCGGGTAGGTATTCTTCCGGATGGATACGGGCTCTACGACCGCCTGACTGGCCGCAAACATCTGGAGTATGCGATCGCGTTGAAGCGATCCGACGACGCTGTCGACGACCTGGTCGATCGAGTCGGGCTCGATGCTGCAGCTGCCGACCGGGTCGTCGGTGGTTATTCCGAAGGGATGATACAACGGCTAGCCCTCGCGATCGCCCTCGTCGGCGATCCCGAACTGTTGATTCTCGACGAACCGTCATCGGGGCTCGATCCCAACGGGGTTCGCCTCGTTCGTGAGATCGCCCGAGACCACGCTGATCGGGGAAAGACTGTCTTCTTCTATCACATCCTCAGCCAGGTCGAAGCAGTGTGTGATCGCGTCGCGATACTCAACCGTGGCCGACTCGTCGCCATCGATTCGATCGGCGGGCTTCGCGACGCGCTTGGAACGGGGTCGACGGTAACGCTCACGGTTGACGCCGTCCCGGACTCGCTGACCCTCGCGGAGCTCGCCGGTGTCTCCGATGTTACTGTTGATAGCCGAACGATTCGAGTAAGCGTCGATGAGGCCACAGCCAAAGTCGACGTTATCGACCGCATCCGCGATGATGGCGCTACTATTCTCGACGTGACGATCGAGGAGTCATCGTTGGAAGACCTGTTCAGCGCCTACACAGGTGATGCACCCCCGCGGGTCGATACTTCGGAGGTGGAGCGATGACGCTTGCCACGATCTGGCTGACGATCGCTCGTAAGGAATTCGCCGACGCCCTCCGGTCGCGTATGATCTGGGGCATCGTCGTCATCATCGCTGTAATGACGTCGCTGTCGGCGGGTATCTCACTACTCGTCCCTGACGTCGAAGGCGGTGCCGAGATGGCGATTGGCGGTGCATCGCAGTTCGCGGGACTTCTCGTCCCGATTATGGCGCTGATCGCCGCCTATCTTTCGATCGCCGGCGAACGGGAGTCGGGAAGTCTGAAGGTGATCCTCGGGCTCCCGCCGTCGCGGGGCGAAGTGCTCCTCGGGAAGTTCCTCGGTCGTAGCGGTGTGGTCGCTATCGGTCTCGCGCTGGGGTTCGTGCTGTCAGGTGTGGTTACGGCGATTCTCTACGGCGGACTCCCCGTGGTAGCCTTCATTGGGACGACGGTTTTGACTGTGCTTCTCGGCGTTTCGTTCGTCGGCATCGCCATCGGGATTTCCGCCGTAACGGCGACACGCGCCCGGGCGATGACCCTGGCAATCACAGCATACCTCGGGCTGACGCTTCTCTGGGATTTGGCCCCTAACGCAGTTCACTTGCTGGTCACTGGCGAGATGCCCGGTGGAGTCGTGCCCCCTTGGTTCCTGCTCTTACAGGGTCTCAGTCCGACCGGGGCGTATAACACGCTCGTCCAGCGGCTGTTACTCGGTGGCGGAACGGCCGTGGAAGCGCGGATCGGCGGCCCGGCACCTAGCTACCTCGATCCAGCGGTATTTTTTCTCATCCTGCTCGCCTGGGCAGTCTTCCCGCTCCTCGTCGGGTATCTCAGGTTTCGCCGGGCCGATCTGAGCTAACTGGCCTTATTGAAACCCTCAACTGATGAGAGGTATCGGGGGTCGTGATAACTACAGGGCGCGCAGCGCGCAGGGCTGGGTCAGATGAGGCATCCGCGAACCGTGCAGTTCGCGCTGTAACGGTATTCGTAGGTGACAATATCCGTTCGACAGTGGCGTACGAGAGTGATCAGGAGTCGCGACCTAATTCAACACCCAGAAGCGGTAGTTGAGATAGGCGGCGAAGGAGACCCACAGGAGATACGGGACGAGAAGGAGAGCCGCCCGTCGATCAACGCGGTCGAAGGCCCACATCGTTGCGACGATGAGCAGCCAGAGGAGTCCGATCACGGCCAGCCCCCATCCGATCTCCTGCATACCGAAGAAGACCACCGACCATCCCACATTGAAGGTGAAGTGTACCACGAATACGCCGAACCCGACCCGGGCTTCGCGAGGTGACGAATCGAGTCGTCGCCAGACGAGCCATAGCGCGACTCCGATGAGTGCGAACAGGGCCGTCCAAACGGGACCGAATACCCAGTTCGGTGGAGCAAGCATCGGCCGCTGAAGGGTGTCTACCACGTGTTGAGGCCTTGCGCCGTGAAGATGGACCCGGAAGCCCCGACGATTTCGACGGTCAGGATGGCGAGTGCGAGTGCGAGGATCGGGCGATCGCGTGGAAACCGGCGAAAACGAGCCACGAGTGATGCCATGTGATCCGATTGGGGCTCTCGACTCAAAAGTGAGGACGTCGAACCCTGGCCGCGGTTGACCGTCTCTCAGAGGAAATCTTTCCATCCCTCGACGACAGATCGTCACAGCCACTTTCCGCACAGAGGCACGCGATTCCGCCCTCGTCATCCAGAGACCTGTGCTATCGCGACAGCTTCACGGTAGCAGGCGACGGCCAGCAACAGATACCCGCCGACCAGGAGCGCCCACTCACGGCGCGTCAGCGACCAGTCGCTGGGCGACCGTACGCGGACGAACTCCTCTTTCCACGGGGGCCGGATTCCTGATGCCACAGCATTACGCCCCGCATCGCGACCACGACCGCGACGAGCGTCAGCAGGTCCTGCCCATACAACTGTGGGAGGAGGACCTCGGCGTCCCGGTAGAACTCGGGGACGAACAGTCCGACGCCAGCCGCCACAACCGCGAGCAGGAGCGTAAGCGCCGACGCAGCAAGATAGGGCCGAGTGAGGCGTCGGGGCGGTTGCGAGGCTGTCATACCGCCCGATCCTCGGTGGTATCCGGGGCAACGCCGAGGCGGCCTTCGACGAACGCGGCGACATCTGCTGCGAACGCGTCAACCGCATCCCAGTCGGTGAACTCGATGTCCCCCTTCGATTGGCGATTCTCGGTGAGTATGTCTTTCGCGATCCGTTTCATCATAAGGCGTTTGAGGAACCCGTACTCGGAGAACCGGAGCGCGCCGCCGAACTGCCCGATTCGATCCGGATGCCACCCAGTTTCCGTGACGAACGACTCGACGTACCCCGCAGCCTCTTCGCGTTTCTCCTCGTTTGCCGAGGACAGCGAGACCTGAAAGAACGCGGTCGGCATCCCCGACAGGGCGTCTCGATTCTCGGTGACGAAGTCACGGACCTCGTCCTGGTGTTTGCCGACGTGGATCGACGCGCCCACGACGACCGCGTCGTACGCCTCCAGGGTGAGCGAGTCCGATCGATCGCGGACGTCGATCGCACTCGCCTCGTGACCACGCTCGCTGATCGTAGCCGCGATCCGCTCTGCGATCTTCGCCGTTTGGCCTTCGCCCGTCCCATACAGTATCAGGAAGGAGCTCACGTATTCTCACACCTCAGTACGTTCGTTCGCTACGGCACTCAATAAATTCTGTTCGGATCCGCAATCCCGTCCGAGTCACGGCCTGAGGGATTCATTGGTTCAAGGTGTAGCACCTCGGAACGCACGCTGAGTCCATCGTTGATGCGTGCTCACTCGACGGCGTCTGATTCAGTCTCCGGTGGGAGGCCGGCGTCTTGTGGGCTCGGTGGGTCACGGTTCGCGAGACGGTCAGCGCCGTAGACGACGACCAGGAGGATCGCGACCAACACGAGAGGAACGGCGCCGGTGACTTCGGCGAGCAGGTTCAACCAGGGATCCGGCGCGCCATCCGGAATGAGCGCCTCCTGGTCGGCGGGGTGGAAGATCCCCATAACATTGATTCCGGCGTGGAACACCGCGACGGCGAGGACGCTCCCGCCGGTGCTGTTGTACATCCACGTCCAGAGGATCGATCCGGCGAGGATCGAGACCATCCAGAGGAGTTGCTGGGAAAGCGGCCAGCTACCGTGGGTCGTGGTGGCGTTCAGGAACAGCGGGAGGTGCCAGACGGCCCACGTGACGCCCACGATGGCACTCGACACCAGCGCGCTGTAGGAGTCCTGAAGGATGGGCAACATAAAACCGCGCCACCCGAGATCCTCTTGACCGCCACCCCACACGGTCCCCCACGCCATCGCGAACAGGTAGATGAATGGTGATTCTGAACTCGGTGAGATCGATCGGTCCCCCGGCGACGACGAACAGCAGGACGCCGAGCGAGAGGACAACGAACGGGAGCCCGAGTGCGATCGCCCACCATTTTGCGCCGATCCGCCATTTGAACATCTGGCCGACCCAGGTGCGGAGGCTGCCACCCGACGCCCAGATAACCACCGCTGCGCCGACCGGCGGGCCGAATCCGCCGAAGCCGATCAGGATCGAGTGCGTCCAGGACGCTTCCATCCCCGAATACGCGAGTGCACCCTGAACTGTCCAGGTGAACGCGTACGCGATTGCGACGAAACTCGGGAGGCGATGGTGATCGATCCACGCACGAATACTGCGGCTCATTACCAACGGATGTGACTGAGATAGCACTTAACGGTACTCCCAGCCGGGGTGTCCCGGGCAGTACACTCTTGCCAGTTCGCATCGAACGCTTTCGTATGCCCGACGACGTTCTCATCGCGTTCGACGGGTCGCCGCTTTCAGAGCGTGCGCTCACGTACGCTATCGAGAACTTCTCGGATGCAACTCTCACCACAATTTACGTCATCAATCCGCTCGAGTCGGTGATCGACGTGGAGGCTGGCGGCTTACCTGTCGCCGATGACTGGTACGATAACGCCCAAGCACGCGCATCCAAAATCCACACGACGGCGACGGATATCGCGGCGGAACGCGGTAGCGACCTCGACACTGTCACGGAAGTCGGTAAACCCGCACAAGCGATCCTGGAATACGCTGAGGACCACGGCATCGATCAGATCGTCATAGGCAGCCACGGGCGCTCGGGCATCGATCGAGCACTCCTCGGAAGCGTCGCCGAGACAGTCACTCGTCGAGCACGGATCCCAGTGACGATCATCGGATGATTCGGACAGAACAGAAGGGCCACAGATCGGTAGTCGCTGGAGATTCGAGAAATCGAACGCACAGATAGCCGGAGGGACGCTCGCAAGTGCACCTAAAACGTCAAATCCCGGCAAACTATTGGTGTAGAGAACGTGTCCGTTACTGAATCTCCCCAACTTTCGACGTGTACTGTCAGCATCGAGCGACGAGGTGGTCGTGGCGAAGCGGGAGCGCGGGGACTCGAACGCCACCTCCGGACGCTCTCAGGCGTCCACGACGTCGACGTCTCCTTCCGGACGGGGAGCGCTCGAATTACCTACGATGCGGAAGTCACATCCGAGGAGGCGATTCGAGACGCAGTCCG